>NZ_OZ245754.1:1995000-2295000 GCF_965227365.1 Hwanghaeella sp. | reverse complement strand
AACCAGGACCGCGGCGCGGGTCGGAGAGGGCTCATCGTCCCGATACAGCGCTTCGCCTGTCTCAATCACACTGAAGGTCTTGGAGGTGTTCACGCCAAGCGCTTCCAGCATTTCGGTCGCCAGGATTTCGCGGACCCCGCCTTTCAACGTCAATCTGCCGTCACCCTGCCTGGACCATGGCGTTTGCCCGGACCCCTTGGTGCCGAGGTCAAGCAGACGGCCGTCCGACCGGTCCCGCATTTGCGCGAAAAGAAATCCCCGGCCATCGCCCAGGTCCGGGTTATAGGTTCGGAATTGATGGCCGTGATAGCGCAGGGCCAATGGGTTCTTCAGATTGTCGGGTAAAGGTTCGAACCGTCCGAAATGTCGGATCCATTCCGCGTCCGTCAGCGTGTCCAACCCAACCCGTTCGGCCCACCGGTCGTTTCGGAATCGAAGTATGTGTTTTGGAAAGTCCGCTGGCTGGACCGGGTCGTAGAATGCGTCTCCCAGCGTCGGGTGGCGGATGTCGGCTCGATAGGCGGGCGATACTGGCAAGAAAAACTCCTTTGCTCCTCCCGTAATCGGTGTTCGCTCGACGGCGCCGGGAAGATAGTGTTTACCTCCACGGACAATTGCATTGCCGGACCGAAAATCAAGTGTCGATCCTGACCTTGGCCCGGCGGATCTTTTCAGGACGAGTTTTCATGAGTGATACGGTCAAGGCATCCAGCGAGCCCGGCACCGGGCCACAATGGTCCATCGACGCCTATCTGTTCCTGACCTTCGCCACCCTCTGCTGGGGCGGCAACGCCGTGCTGGGCCGCTTCGCGGTGGGTGAGATATCGCCCCTGACGCTGGTTACGGCCCGTTGGGCGGGCGTGGTCCTGTTGATTGCCTTGTTCCTGCGCGGCCCGTTGCAACGCGATTGGCCGGCGCTGAAGCGCTACTGGCGCTTCGTCATCGTGATGGGGGCGGCCGGGTTCACCCTTTTCAACGCCGTATTCTACATCGCTGCGCATAATACGACGGCGATCAATCTGGGCATCATTCAAGGATCGATCCCGGTCTTTGTGATGATCGGCAGTTATTTGCTGTACAGGGACAAGATCACGGCAGTTCAAGCCCTGGGCGTGATCGTCACCCTGATCGGTGTCGTGGTGGTCGTGACGCGGGGCAGTATCGAACGCCTCATCACGTTGACGGTGAATGACGGCGACTTCCTGATGCTGATCGCAAGTTTCCTCTATGCCAGTTATGCCGTCGGATTACGGCGCCGCCCGCCGGTCTCGACGCTGGGCCTCTTCGCCGGCATGTCGATCGTCGCGTTCCTGGTCTCGCTGCCCTTCATGGCGGGGGAAATCGTCCTGGGTCAATTCCTGGCGCCAACGGCCAAGGGATGGCTCGTGATCGTACTGGTGACGATTTTCCCGTCCTTCGTATCGCAGATCTGCTTCATCAAGGGCGTGGACAAGATCGGGCCAAGCCGAGCCGGCGTCTTTGTGAATCTGGTGCCGATTTTCGCCGCTGTGATGGCGGTAGCTTTCCTGGGTGAAGAATTCCAGATGTTCCACGGAACCGCGTTGCTGCTTGTCCTGTTCGGCATCTTCCTGTCCGAGAAGTTCAAGAAGCTTCGCTGAATCGTTCCTGGGTCTCCTGAGTACTTGGAAGAACCGTTTTCTCGGCCAGTTTGCGGGAAGCGTCACATATCTCCCCAGCCAGTGCCTTGTTCTCTACGGTTCGTGCAAGGACCATTGCGCCGACGCAGATTGCGGCCGCAGCAAGGCTGCGTTCCCGGGCGGAGAGGCCGCCCCCTGCCGGGGCGGAGTCCTGAAAAAGGCCGACCAGATTCTGCAGAATGCCCTCGTATGCCCGCCGCACCGTCGGTCCGGACCGCGCGACGTCCGATGACAGGGCGATTAACGGACATTGGTTCTCGACCGTTTTTAGATGGCGTCGGGAGATATAGGTTCGGATGAAGGATCGGGTCAAAGCAGGGCCGCGTTTCGGACTGACCTCGACGGCTTCCTTGGCGCTCGCGGCGAATGCGGTCAGGGCTTCTGCGTATAGATCCTCCTTGGCGGAGAAATGGTTGTAGAAACCACCGCGTGTCAGGCCCGCTTCGGCCATGATGTCGTCGATTGGAACCGTGTTGAACCCGCGTTTGTTAAACAGTCTTCTCGCCGCTTCGACGATACGGGTTCGCGTCTTCATCTTGTGTTCGCGGCTCAACGGCATACGAGGAGTCCTTTCGGTTGGCGGGCTATTATATGTTCTTGAACATATTAAACCCTTGTCGCAGGGTCCGGAAAGGATTGCCAAACACTATCCTTGAAAGGATCGGGCGAATGCCGGAGATCGTACTGTATGAATTCAAGCGAACCAGATCCGAGAAATGCCGCTGGGCGCTCCGGGAAGCGGGGCTCCCATATCGATCGGAAGGTAACAGTCCCAGGGCGATCGGCAGCGAAGAAGTTCGCCGGATCCATCCGATGGGAAAGCTGCCCGCGGCATTGATAGACGGAAAGCCGCTTTTCGAATCCATCGCGATCGTCAATGCGGTTGCCGATCTGGCCCCGGAGAAGAAATTGATTCCGCCGCCGGGCAGTTGGGAACGCAGCCTGCATGAGCAATGGGCCTTTTTCACGGTGACGGAAGTGGAAGCCTGGGCCTGGAGCGGTTTTCTGAACAAAAGCCCTTTTCTGATGCCGGCGAACGAACGCCGCCCAGAAGTAATCGAGCAGTCGCGTGGTTTCTTCCGAAAAGGCGTGTCTGTACTGGAAGATCGCCTGGGCGTATCCAGTTATCTGCTGGGTGACCGGTTCGGCGTAACGGATATCATTGCCAGCCTTGCCTTGGTGATGGGGCGCCTCAACGGTTATTTGGACGAGGGATTCCCAAACGTCACGGCGTATCTGGATCGTTTGGCCGAGCGGGAGTTTTGTCCGTTTGCACCAGCAGTCAAGGCGGCTAGGTGATATCCTCTGTCTCGGAGCGTTCCGAGTAGACAAGGATATGCGTAACGTCCCCATTTGTATTGCCGAACGGCAGCAGAATGGATAGTTCCCGGACCGGGCGATAGTCCTCGGTCACGAAATCCACCGGCGCATAGAAACAGGTCCTGTTCAGGCGAACCCATTCGTAGTCGGCGAGAACCTCTTCCAGGGACGCACCGAAGAAACCCTCATTCACCAGTTTGCCCGTCGGATTGTGGCCGCGGTTTTCCACTTCGTCCGATCCGACGACCCTGTAGCGATAGATGCCGATGCCATTCTCGTCGGTGCCCTCAACCTCGATGAACAGTATGCCGGGAAGATGGGCGGGGATCGCCAACGGGTCGAAACTCGCGCGTTCAGGCATGTGTCGAATGCCGCGCAATGCGTCCCAATAGGCGAATATTTCCTTGATCATGGGGGTGGTCCCAACAAGGAAGTTCCGATCGCCGAGATTTGACACTGTCGTTATCCAAAAAATGGTTCTGTTGCAGGCGCTTGATCGGGAGATTTACCCCAACGAATCAAAGTCCTGGCTTGGTTGGCCCAGGGTCGGCACCACCAATTTGAAATTCGTCGGTCAAACCAACCGAGTTGCACCGGATCAGTAATCCCTGAACTGGAGTTTGGCCAGACGGGAATACAGTTCGTTTTTCTCAACCAGATCCTTATGCGTGCCGATTGCCGAAATTCGGCCGTTCTCCATGACGACGATCCGGTCCGCATTGACGACGGTAGCGAGCCGGTGCGCGATGATCAGTGTCGTTCGTCCAGCCATTAGCCGATTGAGCGCGTCCTGAACCAGTCGCTCATTCTCTGCGTCCAAGGCGCTGGTCGCTTCATCCAACAGCAGTATCGAAGGATCGCGCAGGATCGCGCGCGCGATGGAAATGCGTTGCCGTTGCCCGCCGGACAGTCTGGCGCCTTTTTCCCCCAGGAAGGTTTCGTACCCGTCCGGCAGCCGGGACAGGAATTCGTCCGCCCGGGCGTCCTTCGCTGCCTGGCGTATCCGATCGAAATCGGCGTCCGGGTCGCCATAGGCGATGTTTTCCCGTCCTGTTGCCCCGAAGATCACCGGATCCTGCGGCACCAGGGCCTGGCGTTGACGGACCTCGGTCGGGTTCGCATCGCTGATATCGACATCGTCGATCATAATCCGCCCTGACTCGGGATCGTAGAAGCGCAGCAGAAGCTGAAAGACGGTCGTCTTACCCGCACCCGACGGGCCGACGAGGGCAACGGTCTCTCCGGGTTCGACGGTCAAGGTGAAGTCGTGGAGTGCTGCCATGTCCAGCCGCGATGGATAGTGGAAAGTGACGTTCTCCAGCGCGATCCTGCCCTTCGGCGGAACCGGCATCGGTAGCGGGTGGGGTGGCGGCAGGATTTCGGGTTCCGCTTCGAGCAGTTCGACCAGCCGTTCGGTCGCGCCCGCGGCGCGCTGAAGCTCGCCATAGACTTCCGAGATGATGGCGACGGAAAAGGCAACCACCGTTGCGTAAAAGACGAAGGCGGCCAGATCCCCGCCTGTGATGACGCCATCCATCACGTCGTTCCCGCCGACCCAGAGGATGACCGAGATGGCGGCGAAGACCAGTAAGATGACGGTGCTGGACAGAATGCCGCGCAGACGCGTCCGCTCTATGGCGACGGTGAAGGCGTTCTTCACCTCGGAGGCGAAGGCGCGCCGGTCCGCTTCCTCATGGGTATAGGACTGGACGGTATGGATCGCGTTGAAACTCTCTTCCGCGAAGGCGCCGACATCGGCGACCCGGTCCTGGCTGGCGCGGGAAAGCGTTCTGACCTTGCGCCCAATCACAAGGATCGGCACCACGACGACCGGCACGACCAGCAGTACAAGCAATGTCAGCTTCGGATTGGTCACGAACATCATTGCAAGCCCGCCGATCATCATCAGCGTGTTGCGCAGCGCCATGGAGACGCTGGATCCTATGACCGATTGCAGCAGCGTCGTATCGGTTGTGAGGCGGGAAAGGATCTCGCCGGTCTTGGTCACTTCGAAAAAGGCGGGGTCCATGCGGATTACACGGTCGAACACCGCGTCTCGCAGGTCGGCGACCACGCGTTCCCCAAGCCAGGTAACGAGGTAGAAACGACAATAGGTGCCCACCGCCATCACGACGCTCAGGCCGACCAACAAGGCGAGAGCGTTTTCAAGTGCGTTGGGATCACCCCCCGAAAACCCACCATCGATCAGCGCGCGCAGGCCCTGGCCCAGGCCCAGCACCGATGACGCAGTCACCATCAGCGCGACCAACGCGGCAACGACGCGCCGCCAATAAGGCTTCAGGAATCCCGCCGCCCGGCGCAGCACGCGCAGATCGCGGCCCTTCGGCCGTTCAGGCAGCATTTGTCTCGCCAAAGTGAATACTCCGTACCGGGTGGGCGTGGGCGGGTCAGCCCGCGTTGGACAGGGTGAGCCACTTGCCCGGGGTCACCCCGAAAGCTTTCTTGAAGTGCCTGGTCATATGAGCCTGGTCAGCGAAGCCGGAATCGATGGCTGCATCCGCCAGGCTTTCGCCCATTTGGATTGCGTCGCGCACCGCATCAAGGCGCCGCATCACGAGATAGCGGTAAGGACTGGTACCGACAAGACGGCGAAATTGCCGCGCCAGTTCGTAGCGATCCAAACCGGCCTCCCGCTCCAATGCTTCGGATGTCACGGTTTCGGTCAGATGGGCACGCAGGTAATCACGCGCCCGGTCGACCGCGCGCTGATGGGGTCGGGAAGGGGGGGGTGCAGGCTGCCCGACACTGCGTTCAGTGCATCCGACAATTCCTGGATGATGCGGTCGGCCTCCAGTGGATGGATTTCCGTCTCCATATCGCCCAAGGCGAGCATCAAAGCGCGGATCAGGCGTGCATCCCGGCTGATCGCGCCTGGAATGAAAGGCAACGGCGCCGGGCCGCCACCCGGACCCGCTGTCGACAAGGCATCGCGGATCAAATCCGGTCTCAGATACAGCATGCGGAACCTAAACCCATCCTCGGTCCCGGCATGGCCGTCATGCAATTCGTCGGGATGGATGACCAGAACGTGGCCGGGAAGGCTGTGCTCTTCCGTTCCACGATAACCGAAGCTTTGCACGCCTTCGACCGTGAAGCCTATGGCATACGTGTCGTGGCGGTGAGGTTCATAGGCGAAACCGGCGAAATAGGCCTCGTGCCGCTCCATGCCGGGCGGGCAGTCGCCATGACGAACCCAGTCCCTTTGCGAAGGACTGCCCGCCACGCACGAACGTTCAAGACCGACGTCGTATGTGCCTGTTAGAGAATGCGCCATTGCAACAATGTGATGTCGGAGGCTTTCCCATGCAATACGAGACGAAGATCGCCATCGCGGTTTGGAACGGTCTGGAAACCTGGCGCAAATTGAATGCGGTTAGCTTCCTGGCAGGCGGTCTTGTCGGTCAGACGCCGGAATTGATCGGCGAGCCCTACGCGGACGCTTCCGGCACACAGTACGGCGCGATGATCCGCCAACCGATCCTGGTTTATGAAGTCGAAAAGGCGGATCTCACCAAAGCCAATGGCCGGGCGCTGTCGCGCGGTGAAGTCCCGATCATTTTCACGGCCGAGTTGTTCGAAACAGGGAACGACAATGACAATAGAGCAGCGGTCGCCGCCGTGCCGTTGGAGGAACTCGATATCGTCGCCATCGCCCTGCATGCCGACCGCAAGACGGTCGACAAGGTCATGAAAGGGATGAAGCTGCACCCGTGACCGGATGCTGCGCCCCAGGCGGAGCGGTTGGCGCTGCTGACGGACTCGCTTAAAGAGAGACGCAGGCAGCGGCGGTAGGGGCGGGGCGAGCGTGACAGCGATCGATTGGATGACTGGGGCGGGACGCGTGCCGCGTTGGGCGGCGGCGACTATCTTGGCGCTCGCTGTGGTTTTCGCCGGATTGTCGCTTGCCACCCCCAAATACGCCTTCGACGTAATTTACTATCTCGGCTGCGCGTTCAAATCGACCTCGGAGGGGGATTGGCCCGAGGTTCATCGCCAGACCTACGATCATCTACGGAAAAGCGTTCCGGAAGACGTCTATAGGGGCCTGACGGAAAGCCCGCCGGGGATCGGACCGTATCGGTCGACCGTGGCGCAGGATCCCGAGGCGTTCAGGCAGCAGCTGTCGGTTGCCTGTTACAAACTGGGCTTCGTATTGCCGATGGCGGCGATGGCCCATGCCGGGGTCGATCCCTATTTGGCCGCACGTATTCTTGCGGCGATCCCCGCGGCCCTCGCTTTTGCCCTGGTAGGGCTTTGGCTGGCGGGGAAGGTACCGGCGCCGCTGGCGGTTCCCCTGGCGGTCGCGGGGTTGTTCGCCGGTCTGTTTCAAACGGCGCGATACGAGTATCCGGACGGGATGACCGCGCTTGCCATTGCCGGGGCGTTGCTCTGTTTCGCCGAGGCACGATTGCGCGCCGCTTGCGCATGTTTCCTTGCGGCGATGGTTATCCGCATGGATGCCATTCTGTATTTCGGCGCCTTCCTGGGCTTTGCCGTATTTCTGGCGTCTGGAGACCGCAGGATGCGCCTTCTGGAAGCGGTGGGATGGGGGCTCGCCGCGCTCGCGCTTTATGCCGTGATTGCGATTCCGCTCGGTACGCCCGGCTATCAGGCCGTATTCACGCACAGCTTTATTTTCCAGCAACCGTATCTGCTGACGACCGAAGTGACCGTCACGCCGGCGCAGTATGTCGAGGTTCTTGTCCGGCAAGTGCAGATGGTTGCGGCAAAGAGTGGAAAGTATCCGATGCTGATAGCCCTGGCGTTGCTCGCCTTTGGTTTTTCGTTCAGGAACAAGGCCCTGCGACCCTATGGAGAAACCGCCTTACTATCGTTGTTGCTGGTTTGCTTCCATTTCCTGTTCATTCCATGGTTCGACACCCGTTACTACGCGGCACCCTATATGTTCATCGTCTGCTGTTTCGGCATTGTCGCCTGGCATGTCGGGCGCGCTCGGTTCGGCAAGGTGGAAACGAACTAGGCGCGGTGTCCGAGACGATGTCCTGGCGTTATGTCAGGACGCCTTCACAACGGCCCGCGTCTCGATTTCCACCTTGGCGCGGTCTTCCATCAGGGCCTTTACCTCGACCATGGCCATGGCCGGATAATGGTCCCCCATGGTCGCCCGGTAGGCGGCCCCCAGCTCCTTCTGCCGGGCAAGACATTCCGCCTTATCGGTAATGTACCAGGTCATCGACATGACATCCGTTGGCTTGGCGCCCGCCTTTTCCAGGACGGCGACCACATTCTCCAACGTCTGGCGGCACTGGTCGATGAAGTCGTCGCTTTCGAATTCCTCCTGACCGTTCCAGCCGATCAATCCGCCCAGCATGATGACCTTGTCGCCCGGTTCGATCGTTTCGGCCATGCCGTGGGAATAGCCTTTTCCCTTCTTCCAGCCTTCCGGCAGCAGAACGTCCATCACTCTTCTCCTCCGGCGATCTGAATGAAGTCCTTGGGATCGACTTCAAGGAACTTTTCCATATTGGCGCGGATATCGGCAGGGATCGGTTGCGCTTTCATTTCACCTTCGTCCTTGAAGGCGTTGCCGGAGCGAACCCAAACAAGGGTGGAACGGACCTCCATGACCTTCGTTTCCCCATGCATGGCAATAAGGCGGGTCTTAAAGGAACTCTTGCCGATTTCCCGCAACGTCAGATGAAATTCCAGCACATCGCCCAAGGAGGCAGGTGCGAGGTAGTCGACCTCCAACCGGACGGTCGGGATGCCGGCATGCCGCTCCAGATGCATTTCCTTGAAGGAACAGCCCAGCGCCTCATCAAGCCAACGTTCGATGACGTCGTTCACCATTTCGACGTAACGCGGGTAGAAAACGATGCCCGCGACGTCGCAATGACGGAAGAGGACAGTGATAGGGGTCTTGTAAGCCAGCATCAGTCAGCTGCTCTCCCGCAGTTTGAAGCGTTGGATTTTTCCCGTCTCGGTCTTGGGCAGAACTTCGACGAATTCGATCTCGCGCGGATATTTGTAGGGCGCGATCCGGTTCTTCACGAAGGTCTGAATCTCTTCGGCTAGGGACTGGCCAGCCTCATGTCCCGGACGCAGGACGATATAGGCTTTCACGACGGTGCCGCGATCCTCGGACGGCGCGCCGACCACGGCGCATTCCGCGATACCCGCATGTTCCAGCAGGCAGTCCTCGACTTCCGGCCCGGCGATATTGTAACCGGCCGAAATGATCATGTCGTCGGCCCGGGCAGCGAAATGGAAGTAGCCTTCCTCGTCCATCGAATAGGCATCGCCCGTCAGGTTCCAGCCGTCCCGGACATAAACGGTCTGGCGCTCGTCCGCCAGGTACCGGCAACCGGTAGGGCCGCGGACGGCAAGCCGGCCGACTTCGCCTGGGGGCAGGTCGTTCATGTCGTCGTCGACGATTTTCGCCTCGTATCCCGGCATGGGATATCCGGTGGCGCCGCCGCGCATTTTTTCGGGCGGGGCGGCGATGAAAATATGCAGCATTTCCGTCGACCCCAGTCCGTCGATGCAGGAAATGCCCGTCATCTGCTTCCACGCCTCGAACGTAGCTTTCGGCAGGGTTTCGCCGGCGGAGACGCAGTTGCGCAAGGACCGCAGCACATCGCCCTTATGCGGGGCTGCCTCTTCCACTGCCGTCATGATCGCGCGATAGGCGGTCGGCGCGGTGAAGAGTGTCGTCGCCCCGAATTCGGGAATGGCCTCCAGCAGGGCAGGCGGGGAGGCCATTTCCAATAGTACGGTGCTTGCCCCGAATCGCATCGGAAACAGGACCAGTCCGCCAAGGCCGAATGTGAATGCCAGCGGCGGAGAGCCGATGAAAACGTCCTTTGCCTGAATGCGAAGGCAATGCGGCGGTGTTGCGTCGCAGATCGCCATGACGTCCCGGTGGAAATGCATGGTGCCTTTGGGCTTGCCGGTGGTGCCGGAGGTAAAGGCGATCAGAACGACGTCGTCGGCCGCCGTTTCGACGGGCGCGAAGGAGGACGGCTTGGCCTTCATCAGGCTTTCCAGTTCAGCCCCCGCGCCCGGTTCGCCGGACCCGTTGAAGGCGCAGATCCGTTGCAGGCGGGGGGAGGCCGCCTTGGCGCCTTCCATTTCCTCGATCAGGCGCTCGTCGCATAGCGCCAGGTCGATTTCCGCCTTGTCGATGATGACGCTCAATTCCTTCGCGCGCAGCAACGGCATGGTTGCCACCACGACACCGCCGGCCTTCGCGACCGCGAACCAGCAGGCGACCATCATCGGATTGTTGGCCGATCGTAGCAGTACCCGGTTGCCGGGCTTCAAACCCAGATCCTCGACCAGGACATGGGCGATGCGGTCGGTCTGCGCCTTCAGATGTGCGTAGCTCCACGTCTCGCGTCGGGTGCGCAGGCAGGGGCGGCTGCCCCAACCTTTTTCGATTGCCTTGTCCAGCAATTCGGCCGCGCAGTTCATGCGTTCCGGATATTGGAATTCCGGCCGGTCCAGCAGGAAGGTCGGCCATTGGTCCTGCGGCGGAAGATTGTCCCGCGCGAAGGTGTCGCTATGCGCCGTGTAATTGCCCAACAGATTTGCCATCGGTAAAACCCCCATCTACCCCCTCGCGGCGGCATATTCGGCCAGGGCCTGCCGCGCGATTACGACTTTTTGAACTTCCGACGCGCCTTCGTAGATTCGAAGCGCGCGGATTTCACGGTAGAGCGTTTCCACTGGGTTCCCTGAGACGACGCCGTGCCCGCCGAAAATCTGCACAGCGTCGTCGATTACCTGCTGCGCTTCATCCGTCGCATACAGTTTCGCCATACTTGCCTCGCGGGTGACCCGCGGCGCGCCGTTATCCTTCGTCCAGGCCGCGCGATAGACCAGCAGTGCCGCGGCATCGACGCGCAAAGCCATGTCCGCGAGCTTGCCCTGCACCAGTTGAAGGTCGCCCATCGGCGCACCGAACAACTGGCGAGTGCCGGCCCGGTCGAGGGAGAGATCGAGCGCCTTGCGAGCGAAGCCGAGCGCCGCCGCACCGACGGTTGAGCGGAAGACGTCCAGGTTCATCATCGACAATTTGAAGCCCTGGCCTGGCTGCCCGATCAGCGCGGATTTCGGAACCCGGCAATCGGTGAAGGTGAGGGTGCCCAGCGGATGCGGCGCGATGACGTCGATCCGGTCGGTGACGGCAAAACCGGGGGTATCCGCCGGCACGACGAAGGCGCTCAATCCCTTGGCGCCCGGTGCCTCGCCGGTCCGCGCGACAACCGTATAGACGTCCGCGATACCACCATTGGATATCCAGGTCTTCGTCCCGTTCAGGACGTAGTGGTCGCCGTCCTCTTCCGCCGTGGTGGCGAGGGCTGCGACATCCGATCCCGCTTCCGGTTCCGACAGGGCGAAGGCGGCGACGGCTTCGCCGGCGCGGACTTTCGGCAGCCAGGCGTCCTGCTGCTCCGGTGTGCCGGCCAACGTGACCGGACCGCTGCCGAGGCCCTGCATGACGAAGGAGAAATCGGCGAGCCCGGCATGACGCGCCAGGGTTTCCCGGATCAGACAGAGGGAGCGGACGTCGAGCTTGTCGAACTTTCCGCCATGGCTGGCCGGCACGACGTAATCCGACCACCCGCCGGCCGAAAGGCCCTGGACGAGCTTGCGGCAGGTGCCGTCAAGGTCGTGGTGCTCGTCCGCCAAAAGCGCTGGGAGTTCCGATGCCGCCCAGGCGTCCAGCTCCGCGGCAAGTGTGCGGTGATGATCCTCGAAGAACGGCCAGTCCAGGAAGGATTGATCAGGCATGCTAGTTTCCCTCGAAGGCCGGACGTTCCTTGTTGGCGAAGGCATGGAAGGCGCGGTGATAGTCCTGCGTCTGCATGCAAATGGCCTGGGCCTGGGCCTCGGCTTCGATCGCCTGGGCCAATGTCATGCTCCATTCCTGGTTCAGCATGGTCTTGGTCATCATATGGGCGAAATTCGGACCGTCCGCGAGGCGCTGGGCATAGGCAACGGCATCGTCTAGCAGCGTGTCCGCGTCGACGACCTGGTTGAAGAAGCCCCAGGCGAGGCCTTCATCGGCGCTCATGCTCTTGCCGGTGAAAAGAAGATTGGCGGCGCGGCCCTGGCCGATCACGCGGGGCAGCATGGCGCAGGCGCCCATGTCGCAGCCAGCCAGCCCGACCCGGGTGAACAGGAAGGCGGTCTTGGCGTTCGGCGTTCCGAAACGGATATCGGAATAAAGCGCGATCATGGCGCCCGCACCGGCGCAGACCCCATCGACGGCCGAAATGACCGGCACCGGACAGCCGTTCATGTATTTCACCAGATCGCCGGTCATGCGGGTGAATTCCATCAACCCTTTCATGTCCCGTTCCAGCAGCGGCTTGATGATTTCGAACACATCGCCGCCGGAACAGAAATTGCCGCCCGCGCCGGTGATGACGACGGCCTTGATAACGTCCTGCCGATCGAGGTCGCGGAAGAAGTCGCGCAATTCCGCATAGGAGTCGAAGGTGAGCGGGTTTTTCTTTTCAGGTCGGTTCAAGGTGATGACGGCGACATCGCCCTTCATCTCAAGCAGAAAGTGTTCAGGCGTGGGGACGTCCTGCGCGGTTGCCATTAGCCGGCCTCCTTAATTTCATTGTGTTGTTCCGCCGCGTCGAGCGCGGAATCCCGCGCCGTGGTCAAAAGGTCGTAGAGTTCGTCGATTTCATGGTCACCCAGCCAGGCGAAGATCTCTGCGACCCATTCCTTGTGATGCTTCGCCATGTCGATGAAGATGCCGTGGCCGCGTTTGGTCAGGCAGACGACGATCGAACGCCGATCCGAAGGATGCTGCTGACGCGCGACCAGCCCTTCCTTTTCCAATCTGTCGACCAGTCCCGTGACATTACCGCCGCTGACCCGAAGGTGGCGGCCGACCTCGCTCATCGTCAGGCCTTCCTCATGCCGGTGCAGCACGGCCATCAGATCGAAGCGTGCGAGGGATATGCCGTATTCATCCCGCAGGCGACGGCCGATCTCTTCCTCGATGGTGCGCGACGCCGTCAACATGCGCAGCCAAAGCCGCGTGGCCTTCTGGGCTCTGCTGCGGGACGGGGCCTTGTCCAGACCAAGACGCATCTGGGGCGATTTGTTCGAACTCATCCTGTCATCACCTCCCCACCGGCGACCGCGATGGCCTGACCGGTAATGGAACCGCTTTCCTTGCGGCACAGCCAGGCAACCGCATCGGCGACTTCCGCCGGGTCGACCAGACGGCCCTGCGGATTGGTCGCCGTCAGCGTCTTGCGCGCGGCCGCTTCGTCCATGCCGGTCTTCTCGACGATATTGGCGATGCTTTCTTCCAGCATCGGTGTTTCCGTGAAACCGGGACAGACCGCATTAACCGTGACACCCTTGCGCGCGACCTCGCCGGCCAGCGCCCTGGTCATGCCGATGGCGCCATGCTTGGCGGCGCAATAGGCGGCAACGTAGTCGTAGCCCTTCAGGCCGGCGGTGGAAGCAACGGTCACGATCCTGCCCGCGCCGGCCTTCTTCATGGCGGGGAGGACGGCGCGCGCGCAAAGAAAAGCGCCGGTCAGGTTCACGGCCAGCATCTGGTTCCACAGGTCCAGGCTGGTTCGCTCGAAAGGCGCCGACTCGGCGGCCCCTGCATTGTTCACCAGAATCGACGGCGCCCCCAGTTCCTGGGTAACGGCGGCAACCATGCTTGTTACGGACAGTTCATCGGTCACGTCGGCCGTGAAGGGATGTGCGTTGGTCAGCTGTGCAGCCAGTTCCTTCAACGGCGCTTCCCGCCGGCCGACCAGCGCAAGCGTCGCGCCATCCGCCGACAGGCGTTCCGCGATGGCGGCCCCAATACCGGTTCCGGCCCCGGTGACGATGGCGATCTGGCCCTTTAGCGCAGTCATCTGTTCCACCCGTCCTAAACCTGGATCGCCATATCCGCCGCGCGGGCGAGATTGCGTTCGTATTGATCGCGGCCGGGCAGATACTGGTTCGGCCAGGGCGCGCCCTGATAGCCCTGTTCCGCGGCCGCATGCAGGGTCCAGTAGGGATCGGCCAGATGCGGCCGGGCCAGACAGCAGAGGTCTGCGCGTCCGGCCGCCAGGATGCTGTTCACATGGTCGACTTCGAAGATATTGCCGACCGCCATCGTGGCGATCCCGGCTTCGTTCCGGATACGGTCAGAGAACGGGGTCTGGAACATGCGGCCATAGACCGGCTTGGCCTTGATGCTGGTCTGGCCCGCCGAGACGTCGATGATATCCGCGCCCGCCAGTTTGAAGGCGCGTGCGATTTCCACTGCATCGTCCGGCGTGATGCCCTGATCCCCAACCCAGTCATTGGCGGAGATCCGCACCGACATCGGCTTGTCTTCGGGCCAGGTGGCGCGCATCGCGCTGAAGACCCGAAGGGGGAAGCGCAGGCGGTTCTCAAGCGATCCGCCATAGGCATCCGTCCGCTTGTTGGTCAGCGGCGTCAGGAAGGCGGACAGCAGATATCCGTGTGCGGCATGCAGTTCGACCATGTCGAACCCACAACGTGCGGCCCGTTCCGTCGCCGCAACAAAGGCCGCTTCCACCGCGTCCATGTCGGCTTCGGTCATTTCCCGGGGCGTCTGATTGTTCTCCGACCAGGGAATGGGGGAGGGCGCCAGCAATTCCCAATTCCCGTCATCCAGCGGTTGATCCATGCCTTCCCAGCCGATCTTAGTGGAGCCTTTCGGTCCGCTATGGCCAAGCTGCATGGCGATCTTCGCGCCGGTCCATTGATGCGCGAAGGTGACGATGCGCTTCCAGGCCGCTTCCTGCTCGTCGCTATACATGCCGGGGCATCCGGGGGTGATGCGCCCCTCGGGCGAGACGCAGGTCATCTCCGTGAAGAGAAGACCTGCGCCGCCCTGGGCCCGTGCCCCCAGGTGAACCATGTGGAAATCGTTCGGCACGCCGTCCGTGGCGCTATAGGTCGCCATCGGTGAGACAACGATGCGGTTCTGCAGTTCCATGTCCCGCAGGCGGAACGGTGTGAACATGGGGGGCGGAACGTCGTTCGCCGCCGTATCCTTCATCGCATCAGTCGTGCTTTTGCCTGCAAACCAGCGCTCCACGTCGGTGAGCCATTTTTCGTCACGCAGGCGCAGGTTTTCATGGCTGACCCGCTGGCTGCGCGTCAGCAGGGAATAGGCGAATTGCGGCGGTTCGAAATGGGTGTAGCGTTCCAGTTCCTCGAACCATTCCATGGAATTGCGCGCGGCGCTTTGCAGCTTCAGGACCTCCAGGCGGCGGGCTTCCTGATACTGCTTGAAGGCCGCTTCCATACTGTCCTCGCTGTGCAGCAGGTCGGCGAGCACAATGGCATCTTCCAGGGCGAGTTTCGTACCGGACCCGATGGAGAAATGCGCGGTATGCGCGGCATCCCCCATCAGGACCACATTGCCGTGGTGATAGGTGCCGCAATTGATGCGGGGGAAGTTCAGCCAGGCGGAGCCGCGCAGATGACGCGCATTGCTCATCAGCGGATTGCCGTCCAGGTAGTCCTTGAAGATCTCCTCGCAGATCGCGATCGATTGATCAGTATCAGCCTTGTCCAGACCCAGGCCGCGCCAGGTCTCTTCCGTGCATTCGACGATGAAGGTCGATGTATCGGCATCGAACTTGTAGGCGTGAACCCAGATCCAGCCGTGTTCGGTCTTTTCGAAGATGAAGGTGAAGGCTTCGTACTTCTTCTTGGTGCCGAGCCAGATGAACTTGTTCGGCCGAACATCGATGTCTGGTTGATAAGCTTCCGGGTTGGCGGAGCGGATCTTTGAATTTATGCCGTCCGACGCCACGATCAGATCGTAGTCCTTATAGGCGTCCAGCCCGTCGACCTCGGCCTCGAAGACCAGTTCTATGCCCAGTTCCTGGGCTCGGTCCTGCAAAATGTTCAGCATGCGCTTGCGGCCGATGCCGGCGAAGCCGTGGCCCGTGGAGGTAACGCATTCGCCCTTGAAATGAATGTCGATATCGTCCCAATGCGCGAATTCCGCCAGAATGGCGTCCGCCGTCTTGGCGTCGTTATGGCGCAGGTTTTCCATGGTCTGGTCCGAGAAAACCACGCCCCAGCCGAAGGTGTCGTAGGGACGGTTTCGTTCGACCACGACGATCTCGTGCGACGGGTCCCGGAGTTTCATGGATATGCCGAAATAGAGGCCGGCAGGGCCGCCACCGATACAGGCGATCTTCATTTTCGTGGGCTCCAGGAAGACTGATCCAGCGGAAGTAAAAAGTTTATGACCAGATATTTTATATGTAAAGCAAATAGCAGAAGCCGAAATGCCCGGCCCTTGAAACCGGTTTGAACGGTTAGAATCGCGTGGAAGTTCGGTTATCGTGGTGAAAATCGCGATAGGACAGGGAGAACAAATTCATGAAACAGAATCTGCGGTCCGCCGTTGCCGGGGCCCTTGCAGTCTTATTTGCGTTTACCAGCGCGGGACAAGCAGCGGACCTAACTGTTGAATTCGCCGACCCGGCCTGGACCGGGGGCAAGATCCCCTCCGGACAGCATTGCAAGAAGTTCGGCGGTAATGGCGCCACCCCGCCCTTGAAGGTCTCCGGCATTCCGGCGGAGGCAAACGCCATCGTGGTCGAATTCAACGACAAGAGTTACCAGCAGCTCTCCTACGACGGCGGCCACGGCAAGATCGGTTTCCACATCACGCCCGGAGCGGGAGAGGCGATGTTGCCGGCGGTCCCCGGCGGAACCAGCGACATGCCGGACGGCGTCTGGCTGTTGAAGAAAAACCGTGCCCGTGGTGCCTGGTCCAGCCCCGGCTACCTGCCGCCGTGCTCCGGCGGAAAGAACAACAAATACGCGGCTGAGGTCTATGCGGTAGTAAAAGACGGCGACAATTACGACGAGGTCGCGGAAGGCGAAATCACGCTGGGACGGTATTGAGTGCTACTTAATCCCCGCCCGCATGAAGCTTTGAACGAACTGCCGCTGGAACAGCAGGAAGGCGATCAGCAGCGGGCCTGAGGTCATCAGGGTCGCGGCGTTGATGACGGACCACTCGGTGCCGCTATCGGTCGCGGCGAAGATACTGAGGCCTACGGTGACGGGCCGCGTCTCTTCCGAATTGGTGATGATCAACGGCCAGAGGAAGTTGTTCCAATGGTGGCTGACCGAGACGAGCCCGTAGGCGAGGTAGGTGGGCTTCGCCAGCGGCACATAAACACGCCAGAGCAGCCCCAGGGTCGATGCGCCTTCCAGCCGCGCGGCCTCGTCCAACTCCTTCGGCACGGTCATGAAGGTCTGCCGCAGCAGGAATATCCCGAAACCGGACGCGATATAGGGCAGCGCGATCGCCGGAATGGTGTCGACCAGACTGAAGAAGCGCATCGTCTGATAGTTCTCGACGATCAGAATGTCCGGCATCACCAGCAATTGCAGCAGGACGAGGCCGAACAGGATGCCGCGTCCCGGAAAGGTGAAGCGCGCAAAAGCGAAGGCCGCCAGCGTACAAAGCACGAACTGACAGATCAGGATCAGGGTCACCAGCAGAATGGTGTTCAGGAAATAGCGCGCGAAGGGCGCGGCATCCCAGGCCTTCAGAAAGTTGACCGTCGTCAGCGGCGCGAACAGGTCGAAATTCGCTTCGTATTCCGCCGGATGAATCGCGGTCCAAATCGCGAAGGCCAGCGGCAATCCCCAGAGCAGCGCCAGTGCCCAGGATCCGACGGTGTTCAGCAAACGATCGAGCGGGTTAGCGTGCATCATTTGTAATGCACCTTCTTGTCGAACAGAAAGAATTGGCCGATGGCCAGCAGCGACAGGAGCGCCAGCAACACGACGGTCAAGGTCGCCGCATAGGCCGTGTCCCAGAACCGGAAGGCTGTTTCATAGATGTAGAACAGCAGCAGCGAGGAGGCATTGTCCGGCCCGCCGCCGGTCAGGATGAAGAGGTGGTCGACGAGACGGAAGGAGTTGATCACCGCATTGACGGAGACGAAAAGCGTCGTCGGCATCAGAAGCGGGAAGACCACCCGCCAGAATATGGTCCAGCGTCCGGCGCCCTCGACCCGGGCGGCCTCCAGCAATGACGGCGGGATGGTCTGCAGGGCGGCGAGGTAGAAGATCATGAAGAACCCGGCCTCTTTCCAGATCGTCACCACCATGACGGCGGCGAGCGCCGTATCGGGATCGCCCAGGAAATTGTGTTGGCCGGTGTTGAACAACCCGGTTGCGATCTGATCGAATAGGCCAAAACCCGGTGTATAGAAGAACAGCCAGATGTTCGCCACTGCGATCAGGGGAAGGACCGTCGGCGTGAAATAAGCCATCCGCACGAAGCTGCGTCCGGCGAGCTTCTCGTTCACCCACAGCGCCATTACAAGCGCGATTGCAATGGATGTGGGAATGGTGCCAACGGCGAACCAGAAATTATTGGCGAAGACCTTCCAGAAGGTCGGATCGTCCAGCAGCTGCTGATAGTTTTCCAGCCCGACGAAGACGGATTTCCGGCGTCCGCGCGCTGTAGAGAAGAAACTGTCCACCAAGGTGCGGATGGCGGGCAGGTGGGTGAAGGCAAAAAGAAACACCAGAGCCGGCAGCAACAGCAACCATGCATGGACCCATTCGATGCGGCGCGTCATCCGATGTTCCTTTCACCGGTCCGCCGGCCCCCCTGCCATGCGGGGAACACCCGGGGTCCAACCGTGGGTGTCCGCATGGGGCGAGGGGCCGGCGTTACTATCATTAGGTTACCGGTAAGCCTTCAGGACGGCGTCGGCCTTTTCCTGCGCTTCCTTCAGGGCTTCCGCCGGCGTCTTCTTGCCGGTGATCGCGGCTTCCAGGGCGTCGTTGAAGATACGTGTGACGCGCTGGTTTTCATAAGTCGACAATTCGGCGACCGCGTATTCCAACTGGTCACGCGCGACGAGTGCCGGCGGGAAGTCGGCCGTGTAAGCCTTCATCGCTTCCGTTTCCCAGGTGGCGGGGCGGGGGGCGACATAACCCGTGGCAATGGTCCATTTCGCGGACTGTTCCGGGGCCGTGATCCACTTGATGAAGTTGAATGCGGCCTTCAATTCGGCATCCGTGGAGCCCTTGAACATATAGAAGTTGCCGCCACCGGTCGGTGCGCCGCGGCGCTTGTTGGCGGGCAGCATGGCGACACCGAAGTCAAACGGCGCGTTCTTGCGGACGTTTGTCAGGTTGCCGGTCGTCGTCCACATCATCGCGGTCTGACCTTCGAAGAAGGCTTTCGGCGTGGAGCCCCATTCGATGATGCCGGGCGCCATCACGCCGTGCTTGCCGCTGAGGTCGACAAGATATTGCAGTGCTTCGACCACTTTCGGATCGTCGAAATTGGTCTTGTTGCCGTCATTGTTGGCCAGGATGACGTCGTTCTGTGTCGACAGGCCCTGGAACAGCCAATAAGGAAAGCCTGAGCTCGGGATACGCACGCCCCAACGTTCGACTTCGCCGGCGGCGTTCTTCTTGACGAGCTTTTTGCCCATCGAGACCATTTCGTCCCAGGTGGCCGGCGGGGTGTTCGGGTCCAGACCGGCTTCCTTGAAGGCTTCCTTGTTCCAGTACAGCACCGGCGTGGAGCGCTGGAACGGGATGCCATAGGTCTTGCCGCCCGTGCGGCTGTTTTCCATGAAGGACGGATAGAAGGAGTTCAGCCATTCCTT
This sequence comes from Hwanghaeella sp., assembly GCF_965227365.1. GTDB lineage: Bacteria > Pseudomonadota > Alphaproteobacteria > UBA8366 > Aestuariispiraceae > Hwanghaeella. The sequence continues at coordinate 2,275,361 of NZ_OZ245754.1, read as the reverse complement.
GTCTTCCGCCGTCGTCGCATAATCGTCGAAGGGCAGGATCAGGTCTTCGTCCAGCAGGGTGAACATGTCGACCGACAGGATAACCGAGAGCTGCGGGGCGTCACCGCCACGCGCGGCGGTCAGCACCTTCGCGACCGTGTCCTGATAGGAACCGGCATAGACCGCGTCGATTTTCACGCCCGGATTGGCGGCGACATATTCGTCGGTCAAAGACTGGATCGTGTCCGCGGCGGCACCGCCGACGGCGACCGGGAAGTAGAACTGAAGTTCCACGTCTTCAGCATAAGCGGCCGTCGCGACAGACGTACACATCGCGATCGCCGCTGCGCCCATGGTCCTTTTCAGAGGACTGATAAACATTTCTCTCTCCTTTTGCTCGCCGGGAAGCCCGGCTTTTGCAGGTCAAACTGTTATCGACCAACTCGGCTGTTATTGTTGACGGGTGCGGTCCGCGTTTTCAGCCGTTCCAACCACTTATTGTTTTCCGCACAGTGCGGCAGCGACGGAGTTGAGTTCTCCGTCACAGCGTGCGCCAGTCTCGCCGTCGAATAGATGCATATTCTCCGGCTTGAATCCGATTGTGACCGCCTCTCCGCGGTTGATGCTCATGCCGCCCGGCGCCGAGACGACGAAACGGCTGTCGCCGGCCTGGCATGTAACCAGGGTCTCTGAGCCCAGGAATTCAGCTTCGACGACCGTCGCTTCCATCGGGCCGCCCTGCGAGAGCGTCATGACCTCTGGCCGGATCCCGATCAGGAAATCGCGCGACGCCAAACCGCCGGCTTTGGCGCCGAAGGCCGCGGCAGGAATAAGGTTCATGGGCGGCGTTCCAATGAAACGGGCCGCGAAGACCGTCGCGGGGCGTTCGTATATTTCCCGCGGGGACGCCGCCTGTTCCACATGTCCCTTGTTCATCAGGGCGACCTGATCGGCCATGGTGATGGCCTCCACCTGATCGTGGGTCACATAAACCATGGTGAAGCCCAGTTTCTGTTGCAGGGCGCGGATTTCGCTTCGCATCTCGTGCCGCAACCGCGCATCCAGGTTGGAAAGCGGTTCATCCATCAGGCAGACGGGACGCTCGGCGATGATGGCGCGGCCCAGGGCAACACGCTGCTGCTGGCCGCCGGAGAGCTGTGAGGGTTTGCGATCCAGGTATGGCGTCAGTTCCAGCAGGTCGGCAACGCGGGACAAACGGTCGGTTCGCTCGGTCTGGGGAACGCGCCGGGTCCGCAAACCGAAGGTGATGTTCTCCGCGACCGATAGATGCGGGAACAGCGCGTAGGACTGGAACACCATGGCGATGTTCCGTTTCGCGGGCGGAAGGGAGGTGACATCCTGGTCCCCGATCACGACCGCGCCGGAATCCGGATATTCGAGACCTGCGATGATGCGCAACGTCGTGGATTTTCCACATCCCGAAGGCCCCAGCAACGCTGTGAATTGCCCGGCAGGGATTTCCAGGTCCACACCATCGACCGCGGGCGGATCGGCCCAGGCCTTGGTGATCTTGCGTAGCGATATCGATTTTCCGTTGGACGTCATGGCCGTGCGCCCTCTTTCCCGCAAACGGTGATCGTCGCGCCCGATTTTAGCAGTTTGTCCGCAATTGCGGGCGGTGGTTCTTTATCGCAGAAGACGTTGTTCACTTCGGCGATATGGCCGCCGCGCACATGTGCATTGCGTTCGAATTTCATGTGGTCCAACACCAAAAATGACGTTCGGCAGTTACGCAGGATCGCCTGTCGGGCCGCGACTTCCTCTTCATGGAAATCAAGCAAGCCGCCATCGGCATCCACGGCGGCGACACCGAAAATGCCGAAATCGGCCTTATAGCTCTCGAAGAAGGCTACCGCCGAGGGGCCGATGATGTCACCGTCGCCGCGACGGATCAGACCGCCGGGGATGCTCACATCGAAGGTTCCCGCCGCATTGGCGATCATTGCGATGTTCAGGTTGTTGGTTTGGATCTTGAGATTCGTGTGATTGAGCAGAGCGGAAACGACGGCTTCCGGCGTCGTGCCGATCGAAATTGACAGGGAAGAACCGTTGGGGATCGCCTCGGCCACCGCGGCGGCAATCTGTTGCTTGGCGGAATAGCGCAGCACCTTGCGCATTTTGTATTCGAGGTTTCCGACACCGGCCAGTTGAACGCCGCCATGAACGCGGCGCAGCAACCCCTTGTCGCACAACCCATTTACGTCCTTACGGATCGTTTGGGTGCTGACGGAAAATCGTTCCGCCAGTTCGTCAATTCCGGCAAAGCCTGTCGCGCGGACAAGTTCAGCGATCTCGGATTGCCTTTCCGAGAGAACGTCCGCGCCAGCATGCATTAAATCAAGGGACTGAGCTTTCATATGAAACTTATAACGGTTTCATATGACGGAGTCATGACATTCAAATGAAACTGTTGTGGCTCGCCCCCGGATAGAAGCGAAAAGCTTGGAAATTACACGCGGAAACGATCCACGGCGTCGGGATCGAACGTGAAACCGTGCCCGGGCCTGTCGGGAATTTCTATTTCGCCGTCCTTGACCTGAATGCTTTCCCGATAGATCGGCGCAAACCAGGGCATATGCTCGACGATGAAACAGTTCGGCAGGCTGCCGGCGAGGCAAAGCGAGTATTCGGTGAAGAGATGCGGCGTCACCGGGATGTCGAAGGCCGCGGCCAGGGCGGCGGAACGCCGAAACTCCGTGAAGCCCCCGATCCTTTCGAGATCCGGCATCAGGATATCGCAGGCCTTCGTTTCGATCATCTGCCGCATGCCGTAGCGGGTGTATTCCGTCTCGCCCGATGCCAAGGGTGTATCCAGCGCCGCGCGAATTTCCGCATGGCCCTCGAAATCCCAGCAAGGAACCGGTTCCTCGAACCAGGTGAGGTCGAACCGTTCCAATTCCCGGCCGAGGCGGATCGCCTCCTTCGCGGTAAGGCTTTGGTTGGCGTCCGCCATCAGACGAATGTCGTAACCGATCACGTCGCGGACGGCCTCGACCCGCTCTACCTGGGCGGCGACCGGACCCTTGCCGACACGGACTTTCATTGCCGTGTGGCCCTGGGAAAGGAAGTCGCGCGCTTCCTGCTGCAACTCGTCGAGGGAGAGGGACATCCACAACCCGCCGCTGGCATAGGCCGGAACCTTGTCGCGAGCCGCACCGAACAGTTTGTGGAGAGGCTTTCCGGCGGCCTTGCCGACAATATCCCACAGCGCCGTGTCGATTGCCGACATGGCGATGATCGGTACGCCTTTCTGGCCGACGAAATTCAACGCGTCCCACATTTGTTGCCAAAGACCGGCCGTGTCATGCGGATCGCGGCCAAGGATCATCGGCTCAAGATCCTGGATCATGGCATCGATCGACTTGATCCGGGCGCCGTTGATGGTGAAGGCGAGTCCCTCGCCGGAAACGCCTTCATCGGTTTCGACCGTGACCAGGACGCAGGTTGCGGATTTTATGACGTGAATTGCGGATCGGATCGGCTTTGGCAAAGGCACGTCTACGATTGCTGTGGAAAGGCCTGATACACGCATGATATTCCCCCTACGTCGCGTTTATGTTTGAAGACAGAATTCAGGCGGCAGGACGCTTTGACCAGCGCCAATCTTGCAAAACACATTTTTCCGCGCAGGGAAGCAGAAAATGTGAGGAGGATGCTCCGATCCTGTTAGGATTCGATGCCCGACTTTGATGATGAATGACGGGACCACAGCTGCCGCCGTCGTATTTGCCGGGATGGGGGCGGGGCGGTTGGAAGGCGGCATTGACTGGATCAATTCTCAGTCAGTGGTTGCGGGCATCGCCAAATTTCCGTCAAGCGAAGGCGGATCATTCAATAATGGAATCTGGTAATCTGTCTTCCCTTATAGAATGTATTTTTGTACCCACGTTGACCTTTTGGGCACGCGGTTCACAGATACCGCATATCCAACATCACGAATGCCTTTTATTCTCTGCTTACATGAACAGGTCAGACCGAAGGAATCTGGACGATGCGTTTAGCTTTAATTTCCGGGGCGATTGCCGTTGGCGTAATGTGTTCGAGCATGATGGCATCCGCCGCAGTCATCCAGCCGGATAGCGTCATCAATGTCTCCTCGGAGTTCAATGCGTCATTTGCCGCGGAAAACACCATCAACGGATCCGGCCTGACATCCAATCCGCGCGATCCGTCCGAGGCTCACGCCAACTATGCAGGCGGGAACCACTGGACAACGGCGGCCGGTACTAATCCCTTGGACGCTTTCATCACTTGGGGTTTCGACAGCCCAACCGACCTATTCGGCATGTATGTCTGGAACCACCGGTCCAACATCATTTCCGCCAACACAGGCTATGAACCGACCTTGTTCACCCTCGAACTGTTTGATGGCAGTAACAATAGCCTGCTGACATTGACGAATGTCAGCTTGTTGCCGGATGTCGCAACAGGGCAAACCATCGATTTCGGCGGCCTTGTCGCGGGCGTTTCGTCCATCCGGTTTGATGTCGACGCGGTCCAGAGCTCTCCCGACTTTACCGGGCTTGCCGAGGTGGCGTTCGAAACATCGCCCATAACAGCAGTACCGGTTCCGGCTGCCTTGCCGCTTCTGTTGACCGGATTGGTGGGCTTGAGCTTCTTACGCCGCCGTGGTGCGCGGATCGGATAACCTCTTTGCCGTTCCGGGCTTGAATGCTTTGCGCATCAGACCGGTCGTTGTTTCGAGTAGTCCGAAGGCGACCCCCATCCCAACTGTGCAGAGCACAAGCCCCAGAACAGCCAGCGACGACGGCATTTCTTTTAGGATCGGCATCGCCAGAAGGACGGTGAAGACCGGCCCCAGTATGGCGAACAGGGCGCCGCGCGCCGCGCCGAAGACGGATATCGCCTTGGTGTAGAGTACAAGGGCGCCGATGGCGACCAGCACCCCCTGGAACCCGGCCTGCCAGGCGAGGGCGGCGAGCGGCGCTTGCCAGACAGCGTCGTCGGCGGTCATGAGCCAGACCGGGACGACGATCAGCATAGACAGGACGGAGACCGCGGCGGTTGCCTGCAGCGGAGCGGCCCCCCAGGCGCGCGAGGCGATGGTATAGAGCGCCCACAGCATGCCGCCCATTATGAACAATCCGTCGCCGATCAGTGAGGGAAGGGACCAGATGGCCGATCGGAGGTCCAGGCCGGACCAAGCGGTCACGCCAATACCCGCGAAGATCAGGACAAGGCCGGCCAATCGTGTCACCGTGGGAGCGTCCTTCAAGACGACCCATGCGCCGAGTGTGGACGCGGATAGCATGGCGCAGGGAATAATGACGCCGCCATGTCCGGCCGGTGCCATGGAAAGACCGGTCAACGTGACGAGCACATATGGCGCGCCCGCGCCCAAGGCCAGGACCGAGGCCTTGAGGATGCCCAATCCACCGAACCCGTTCCTGAGAACGATAGGCGCAAGTATGAGGCCCGCGACGGCGAAGCGCATCACGGCTATATCGACGGCCGTGAAACCGGTCAGGACCGCCTCGCGGGAGAGAACAGGCCACGCGCCCCAGATCAAAGCGGCGCCGAGACCGGCAAGAATCCCGAATGCCGTGGATGTAGAAGCGGGCATGACATCAATCCTTTCGTCTTGTTGAACGAGGGACAGGACTACACTGCTTGCCGGGGGTCTTTTCTGCATAATCGGCTGACTTCGTGCGGAAAATATGCGTTGATGAATAATATCTGCAGAAAAGAGGCAAGTATGTCCGAATTGGATGACTTTGACGTCAAGCTCCTGAACCTTGTTCAGGAAGACAGTCGCCGGACGTCGGAGGCGTTGGCGGGTGAAGTCGGTTTGTCCGCCACGGCCTGTCAGCGCCGTTTGAAACGTCTGCGGGAAGACGGCGTGATCCAGCGCGAGGTGGCCGTGGTCGATCCAGAAAAGGTCGGCCGAAAACTGACCGTCATTGTCGAAGTGATCCTTCAGCATGGCCGGCCTGACATTGTCGATGAATTCAAACGACGCATGCGGGCTTTGCCCGAAGTACAGCACTGCTACTACGTGACCGGCGCGAGTGATTTCGTACTGATTGTCGTGACGGAAGACATAAAGGCCTATGAAGGGTTCATCCATCGTGTCCTTTACGCGTCGAAGTCGATTCAGCGCTTTGAGACGACTGTCGTGATGGATACGGTGAAAGCCGGTTTGTCGGTCCCCCTTTAGCGGCGCGGAGTCGGGGGCATGTGCCTCAAAATGGATGATCTTTGATACGTAGGAAAAAGCGTGGCAATCCAAGACGCCCAAACGTTTGCGGAAGATTGTGGCGCTGGATTGGCCTGTCGCCCAAGACTACTGTGGCCCGCCGTACGATTTGCATTTGCGCGGTTATGGATGATGTGGAGATACCAGGGCACGTGCGGTCTTGCTGCGTTGTGCCCCGAGATAGGAAATAAGGTGCGGCGCGGCGATTGAAAGTCGGGACAGATACAGAACGGGAAAGCAGACTTTTTATGGATAGGTCGAACACTTTCACTTTCCTCGACAGAGACAAAGTAACCATGATCGAAGGGCTGATGATTGTATTCAGCTTGTCTCTGATCGCGGTTGCCGTTGGAATGGCAATAGCCAACATTTTGTTCGGAATGGTCTATGATACGGACCATTTCGGGGACACCGTCTTTCTGCTCGGTGCCGGTTGGCGGGCGCTGAACGGTCTGACGCCGGTTGTTGATTTCGGCCATTTCTATGGCGGGGTCATGGCGGAAGGGATCGGTTTGACAATGCGTCTTTTCGGGCCCGATGTCTTCGCCTTCGAACGCTTTACGCTGCTAACTTATTTGGTATTCATCCCGGCTACGGTCATTATCCTAGCCGGACGAATGTCTGCAGGGGGCATTGCCGCAGTCTGCCTGACCCTAGCTGTACTACTTCTTACGCGATACCCTCTTGAACTGAACGACCCCATTATCCGCATCGTTTCTACCCATTCCTTTCTGTACAACCGGGTCGGTCTGGGGCTTGTCCTTGTCGTTGGCCTGTTTGCCATTCTGCAGTCTCCGGAACCGAAGAAGGACGTGGTGCCGGGACTCTTGGCGGGGGTGGGCCTCGGTATACTTGCGCTGATCAAGCCGACATTCGCCATCTTTGTCCCATGTGCCGTGTTGGCATTGGTGTTACAGTTGCGCTGGCATGCAATCGGTGCGGTTACGGTTGGACTGGTGGCGTTCCTGGCCGTCTATGACCCGGTCCTGCAGAAATGGTCCGGGGCGCTTTCCTACATCCAGGCGCAGGTCGGAGCTTCGAACAACGCCACCTTGGAAGCGCTGTTGCGGAAGTCGGTGCAGGTGCCGCTCTATCAACCTGTTGCAACGGCGATCACGGTCGTAGCCATGATCATGATTGTCAGGGAACGCAGGTTCCTTATGCCCTTGCTTTCCTTGCTGATCATTGCTGGCGGTGGTGTCGTGATGGCGACCACGATGGGCGGAAACGGGTCCATTGGCCAGCTCGGAATTCCTTTAGCGATCTTGATCACATCGGCTTTCATGGAGCTTCGAATCGCGGACACAAACCGAACGCTATTTCTCCGGGCCGCGACGTTCGCGCTCGTTGCCGCATTCGCATTGCCGCATACGCTTAATCTGGTTGGTGCGACGATCGAGGGCATGAATAATAGTGGCGCCGCATTGATCGAACAGGGACCTTATACCCGGTATCTCAGCATTCCAGAATCTCCGACGCGGGACGGAGTGCCATCCCAGTACGAAATGATGGCTGATGGCATAACGGCGTTGCACGCGCTTGGCGACCCGTCGAAATGGGGAATAATAGCCGATCAAAACATAACGTTCGAACATGCTGTGCTTGGTCGGCCGGTTCCGGATTATCCGCTTTGGCAACGGATAACCGCGCCTGAACTCTCTTCTGACAAATCTATTCCCGACGACGCCGACATCGTCATGATTGGCCGGTCGGGAGATATGGGGGAGGTAGGGAAACACCTTCAGGGGCGCCTGCTGCCCGATTTCATGCGTTGCGCAAGATCGGCCCATTGGTACATTTTCGCTAGGCTAACAAGTGATGTTGATTGTCAAATCGATTGAGGCGTCAGCCATTTGTGAAAGGTATAGAAGCTTCGGTAGTGATTGAAACCAAGCAGGGCCCACACTTTTTGAACTGCATAATTGTTGATCTGCGTGGATACGATCATCCTGGCACCACCCTTCGATCGGGCGAATCTCAGCGCCTCTAAAACAAGTACTGTATAATAACCCTTGCCTTGGCTGTCGGGATGAACGGCGTTCAGGACGATCTCGAACTCCGCATCGTCGTTGCGGCGCATGGTTAGAAAGCCGGCAAGCCCCTTGTCGTCCTCGACCACGAAAACAGGCGTGTCCACTGTGGTATGAGAAGTCGAGGTCTCGGCCCATTCCACATAAGCTGCATCCGCAGCTGTGCTATCGAGCCTTGGGTCGGCATGATAGTGGCCCATGTAATTCCGGAACGCAGCATGGGCGAGGGCGGCGACGGATGAACTGTCCTCCGGGGATGCTATGCGCAGGGAAACCTTCGTTCGATCTTTTGCATTTTCCGGAAATCCGTTCAGGGAACGCCCATAATATACGAGGGTGTCCATCAGGCGATAACCGGACCCTTCGAGTGCGTGAACGCGTTCAAGGTTCGCAACGTCCACACGTGTGGATATCATGTCGACCCGGTACCGCGATGCTTCCGCATCGACCGCACCAAGCGGCGCAAGAGGATCGGTCACTCGCGCGGCAACGATACCGAAGCGCTTGCATTCCAATTCGTTTATCTCAATTGGCATGGTCTTTCTCGATGCCGAAGCTCACAAGCCGCAACATTCCGTATATGACGCAGGCAGTAATGCCGACATTCAGGATTTGTGCCACTTGCGGAGGCAGCCAGATGAGCAAAACAGAAATCGTCGCCAAGGTACTCACCAGCCCCACACCATAAGCAAGAATGAATCTGGGGAAATCGTGGCTGTGACTGTTGCTGCTCCCGAACGCCCAGCGGCGATTGAGCAGATAGCTGATGATGACACCCAGGACATAGCACGTCCCCGCGGCCGCCACAGGCGAAATGCCGAGATAAACAACGACGACAAACAGGGCATAGAGGGCCGCATTATTGATTAGGCCGATGATCCCGTATTTAGAAAAGCGTTGTGCTTCTACCAACAAATTCGTCATGAGCGTAGGGCCAATTCTTGTTCCCGCTCTTCTTGAACAAGGCGTGCTTCCATTGTCGTTGTTTCAATAATTATTCGCGGTCGGTGCTTCACCTCCCCGAATATCCGTCCTAGGTAAAACCCATGAATTCCGAGCGTGGCCATGATCAAGCCCGACAGGAACCAGACGGACAGGATGGTGCTTGTCCAGCCCGGGACGGTGAAAGCGCCGAACAGCCAGGCCATGATCAGGAAGAGCGAAATCGCCGCTGAAAACAAACTGAAGGTCATTCCGATCAGGACGCTCAATTGCAGCGGCCGGTCTGAAAACCGGATGACGATCGCGATCGCGAGGCGGACCAGACGCAGGAAACTGTACGAGCTTTCACCGGCGGACCGGTCGGATCGATCCAATCGATGGGATGTATTCTTTAGCCCAGTCAGGGCTACCATCATCGGAAGAAAGACTTCCTGTTCCCGAAACATGACAAGCGTATCGACCATCTGTCTGCTGTAGAGTCCGAAATTTCCGGAATTCTTCAATCTGATTCCCCCAAGCAGATCGACCACACGATAAAAGGTGTTTGAAGCAAACCGCCGGAGCCAGGAATCCGACCATGTTCCGCGATCCACGATCACCGCATCGACCTTTTCCGCCACTGCCTTCTCGTAGAGGGTCGGTATGACGGTCGGGTCGTCCTGCAAATCGCAATCGATGACTGACACCCAATCACCGCGCGCCGCTTCGAGACCGGCCCAGATCGCCAAGTGTTGGCCGTGGTTGCGCGCCAGACGCAAGCCGCGGATTCGGGGATTTTGCTCAGCCAGCGCGCAGATCAAGTCCCAGGGTTCATCCGGCCCGCGATCGTCGACGAACAGGAGTTCCCAATCCAGAGACGTAATCTCGAATGTAGCGGTCACACGTTCCGCCAACTTTTCAAGACAATCGCGGCAACCGTAGACCGGCGAGAGGACAGTGATCTTCGGCGCGTTCACAGTTCCTTTCGTCATCAGTTCGCTCCCAGTATGTCCAGTGTCGTGCTGATCACGGTTTCCGTATCGGATCCAAGATCGAAATACATCGGCAGCCGAACCAGTGTCTTGGATATCCGGTCGGTCACAGACATCTTACCGGGCGTACGGCCGTAGCGTTGCCCCGCCGGCGCGCTGTGCAGCGGGACATAATGGAAGGGCGTGATGATACCGCGGCTCTTCATGTCCTGAATGAAATCGGTGCGGACCTTCACATCCTTCATCAATAAATAGAACATGTGGCCATTGCCGGTGCAGTAGGGCGGAACCTGCGGGAGCGTCACCTGTCCGCTTTTCGCGCAAGGTTCGAAGGCTTCCATGTAGGCATCGAAGACGGAAATTCGGCGAGTCCGTATCGCGGTTTCCATCTCAAGCTGCGCGTAAAGATAGGCGGCGATTAGTTCCCCGGGCAGATATGACGATCCGATATCCACCCAGGTATATTTGTCGACCTGCCCGCGAAAGAACTTGGAACGGTTGGTGCCTTTTTCACGGATGATTTCCGCACGCTCGAAAAGGTCCTCCCGATTGATGGTCAAGGCGCCGCCTTCGCCGCTGATGATGTTTTTCGTTTCGTGAAAACTGAAGGCCGCCATGTCTCCCAGGCTGCCCGCCGGCCGGCCCTTGTAGGTCGATCCGAGGGCCTGTGCGGCATCTTCCACAAGCAACAAATCATGCTCAGTCGCAATTTCCCGAAGCCTATCCATGTCCGCTGGAAACCCGGCATAGTGAACTGCGAAAATGGCTTTTGTCCGCGGCGTCACGCATTTTCGAACTTCATCGGGATCGATGTTCAATGTCTTACAATCGATGTCTGCGAATACAGGAGTCGCCCCGCGCAGGACCACGGCATTGGCGGTCGATACGAAGGTAAACGACGGCATTATGACTTCGTCGCCGGGCCCCAGGTCGCACAGAATCGCGGCCATTTCCAAAGCTGCCGTGCATGAATGGGTGATCAGGGATTTATGCGATCCCGCCAGGCGGTTGATCGTTTCCTGGCACTTTTTCGTATAGCCGCCGTCACCCGCCAATTGGCCGAGACGCACCGCATCGCGGATATATTTTATCTCATTGCCGATGAGGCTCGGTTTGTTGAAGGGAATATACGTCTGCATATCGTCCTCTGATCTGAAAAGCGCGCGCACTGAGCCAGTGATTCTGGATGCACCAAAAGAAGTGTCCCTCTACCACATTACGCTGGCGGGCAAGACAATGAAATGCAGTAGGCCCGCTTGTTATCGCGTTGTCAGGCGAACCAAATCCCAACTCATTTAAGTAAAAGGAGTCTGGAAGAATTCGAAACATCAACCAGATAGTGCGTTGCAGGCTGTCTGGTGGCTCACAAGATGCCCAGTCGCATATGATCATGAACCTGTCGCGGATTGTCGCAGATTTATCTGAGGCCGGCAGAACTATCGCTCTCTCGATTTTCACTGAGAGGGAGCGATGCAATGGCGAACGGGGCTGGGACCGCGGAGGGCATGGCGCGGACGATGGCTTGGCACAATGGCGATAAGGAATGGTCGCCGTTCTCAGATGCCGAAATGCAAGGCCGGCAGGACCGGTTGCGCGCCGTAATGGCGGCCGATGAAATCGACGCCTGCCTTTTCACGTCCTACCACAACATCGCCTATTATTCCGGATGGCTTTACTGTCAATTCGGTCGGAAATACGGCTTCGTTGTGACGCCGGAAAAGGCGACATCCATCTCCCCCGGGATCGACGGCGGCCAGCCCTGGCGTCGAACCTTCGGCGACAACATCACCTATACGGATTGGCGTAAGGACAATTACTTCGAGGCCGTGCGGCAATTGACGCCCCGGGTCAAACGATTGGGCATCGAGTTCGACCATGTGACCCTCGACCTCAAGCGCCAACTGGGCGATGCGTTGCCTGACGTTGAACTGGTCGATGTCGGACAGAAGACGATGTGGCTGCGGAGCATCAAATCGGAGGAGGAACAGAAACTGATCCGCGAGGGGGCGCGGATCTGTGATGTCGGTGGAGCGGCGTGTGCGGATGCGGTTGCGGCCGGCGTGCCGGAGCATGAAGTCGCCATCGCGTCGACGAATGCCATGATCCGGGAGATCGCCGGCGCTTTTCCTTTCGTCGAACTGATGGATACCTGGACCTGGTTTCAATCCGGCATCAACACGGATGGGGCCCACAACCCGGTCACGAACAAGAAGATCGAGAGCGGAGACATTCTGAGCCTCAATTGCTTTCCGATGATCTTCGGATACTACACCGCGCTGGAACGCACGTTGTTCTGCGATTATGCCAGCGACGCGCATCTGGACCTTTGGGAAAAGAACTGTGCTGTGCATCGGCGGGGACTGGACCTGATCCGACCCGGTGTCAGGTGCATGGATATCGCCGCCGAGTTGAACGAGATGTATCGGGAATGGGATCTGCTCCCGTACCGATCCTTCGGATATGGCCATTCATTTGGCGTGCTGTCACATTATTACGGGCGGGAAGCGGGCGTCGAATTGCGTGAGGATATCGACACTGAGCTGAAGCCCGGCATGGTCGTCTCCATGGAACCGATGATCATGTTGCCGGAAGGACGGCCGGGGGGCGGTGGCTATCGTGAACATGACATTCTGATCGTCACCGAGGATGGGGCCGAAAACATCACCGGTTTTCCTTTCGGCCCGGAAAGCAACATTGTCGGTGGCAACAGTTGAACTAAGACAATCAAGGTCGTAGGAAGTGGCCGTCGATGCACGTTCGGAAAACGATGCGGAAAAACCCATCGTGGTATGGTTCTTTGTCCACGATTTCCCTATTTCTATCCCATGAATGCGATCCTGACCCGTCAAACGCGCCGCCGCGCTATGAAACCGGCTTCTCTGAATGAGTTCCTAAGATATTGGGATTCAATCAGACATGGAAAATCCATGCCTGGCCGGCAAGATATTGATCCGGGTGACATCCCCGCGATGCTGCCGTTCGTCTTTCTTGTCGACGTTGTGGATGAAGGAAAGGATTTCCGTTATCGGCTGGTTGGGACCGATATCGTCCGAAACACGAAAATGGACTTTACCAACTGCCTGCTTTCAGAGATCCGCGATATCGGCAGTCAACAGAACCTGATCGAATTGTATCAACGGGTGGTTTCCTCAAAGGCGACGATCCGTGAGCGGTTCCCCTTCGAAACCCGTGGCGGCGTCAAGAAATACTACGATGTCGCCGTGGCACCGCTTGCGCGGAACGGTCGGGATATTGACATGCTTTTCGGCTATGCATTGCATGGCGAGGATGCCACCGAGTAAGTGCGCGGGAACCAGGGCACACGACCGGCATCACGCAACCGGGGGGCACGAACTGCTCAATGCGCCGGCGTCGTATCCAGCGATGTGATGAAGCGGCCGAACGCCTCATACAACTGACGCCCCGAAAACGACATGTTCAGGTCGTTTTCGATTATGCCGTGGCGCCGGACGAACTGTCCGAACTGCCAATCGGCGCCTTCGATCGCTTTGTGGAAGTTTTCGACGTAACGCTGTCTGATCGCCGCGATGGCCGGGGTTTCCGATGTCCCGGTGTAAGTGACGCCATGCAGTAGGAACTCTGAATTCGGTGCGGCCTTTCGTTGCCCGCCGGCGGCAAAGATCACGACGCAGGCGGAGTTGCAGCGCGCGCCCTCCGGCACCTCCATCTGGATGTTTCGACCGGATTTTTGCGCTGTGGCGATGATCTCTGCCATGAAAAAAGCCGTTTCGATGTCTCCCCCATCGGAGTTCAGTTCAACTCTCAATGGTTTCCCGGTATCGGCGCTGTGTCTGATTGCCGTTCCGAAAGCCGTGAGAAACGGGTGAAGGTCCGGTGCCAGGATATCCCCTCGTATTTTCAACCGTCCATCATGGGTTTCGATACCGGCCTGCGCATCGGTCAGCGTGAAGGGGGACAGAATAAGGGCGGCACCGACAAGAATCAGAGTCTTGAGAATGGGATGAGGCGTTTTTGGATTGTGGCGTGCACGCTTACGCCAACCGATGTTCCGGTCAGGCATTATGAAGGAAGGAAATTTTGGCATCGACATTCTCCTGAAGGCGCACATTGTGCGCTTGTTCATGAAAATGTCAAATACGTTACAGTGTCAGGAAAATGTCATATTTGGGCACATTCTTTCCTTAACAATGCTGTCCAGAAAATTTGTTTTTATAATTCATACACTGTTAAGTACTAATCACGTATAAACTGTTCATTCGTCAGAAGGCGGGACAGGTGTAGAATGAATCGCAACACGATACTTGCACTCGGGTTGCTATTCTTTTCGATCGCGATTCCTTTGGGGCTTGTTTATTTGGTGTCGCCTCGGAGCGGTGGGGGAGAGTTGCAGGTGAGCGGAGCCGCAGAACGCGGCCAAAAACAGGTGTGGCTGTCCACGCCGGCCTTCACGTTGAAGGGCAGCAACGGGGAAAAAATGACCCTGGTCGCGGCTCTCAAGATGAACAATTCAGAAGATGCAGTCCGGGTGTGCAAATACATGCCGCTGGTGCGTGACCGCATCAATGTGATGGCGTCGCAGATCGAAACGAAAAACCAGGACAAGGAACTGATCGAGTCCTTTGAACGAAGACGCCTGCGAAAGGCGTTGTTCGACGTGCTCCGACCGACGGGGCCGGCCGTGGTCAAATTCATCGACGCCAAGACGCCACCGTCCCAGGTTTTGAACGATGCCCCGTCCGTGATTTGTGATGGGCGCCGTCTGGATCCGACGCGCAGTCCCCTGTTCAACGGCAGTTGATCCGCCGAACCGCGCCCGTCTCAGCGGGCCAGGTTCAATATTTCCAGAACGTCTCCTGGTCCCTTGATCGGCCGTGGATTCCGCGGCACCCAGGGGGTCGACATTGCCTGTTCCGCGATTCGCGCGAAGTCGTCATCGGATGTGATGCCGATCTCGGACAAGCGGCGCGGTTGGCCGAGCCCGCCGATGAAATCCCCCAGCGCCTCGGCGGCGTCGGTCCCGGGCCGGCCCAATGCGGCAGCGACCTGTTCTTGCTTCTCCGCATTGGCCGGTTTGTTCCAGGCCATTGCCGCCGGCAGCATGACGCAGGACGTATGTCCGTGCGGCACGTTGAATGCCGCGCCAAGGACATAGCCGATGCCGTGGCTCGCCCCCATCGGTACGCCGCTGGATAAAGGCCCCATCGAAAGCCAAGTCCCCAACTGGCATTCAAGACGGGCATCCAAGTCGGAGGGATCCGCATGGACCCGCGGCAGCCCCTTAGCAAGAAGCGCCAGTGCTTTCAGGGCCTGAGCGTCCCCATAAGGGTTGGCCTCGTTGGAACAGATGCCTTCGACACAATGGTCGACAGCCCGAATTCCGGTCGATGTCCAGAGCCAAGCCGGCGTATGGATCGTGACGGCGGGGTCCAGGATCACCGTACGGGGAATGATGTCGGGATGGCGGATGATTTCCTTCGCCGTTGTCGCTTCATTCGTGACGCCTGCAATCGCACTGAATTCGCCGCCGGACAAAGTGGTCGGTATCGATACCTGTCGCAGGTTTGGCGGTTGGATGCGCTCCGGATCCCGTAACAGATCCATAGCTTCCGGTGTTTCCAAACCGTTGGCCAGACAAAGCTGAACGGCCTTGGCACCGTCCGTGATTGATCCGCCGCCCAGCGTGACGATCAGATCCGCTTGGGCTGCACGCGCTTGCGCTGTCGCCTTGATGACGGCCGTGCGTGGGGTATGCGGGGGCATTTCGGCGAATGTCCCGATACAGCGAGAGCCGAGAGCATCCTTTATCCGACGAACTTCGTCGGTTTCCCGCGCCAACGTGCCGCTGGCCATGATGAGGACCCGTCGGGCGTCGTAACGCTCGACGCTATCGGCAACGGCCGTCGCGGCCGGTTTGCCGTAAATGATCTCTTCCTGTTCGGTGAATACGATATGGCCCGGTGAAATCATGATCCCCTCAACAAGGCATTTCGATTTTTGCGGATCATGCGGGAGGGGCGCGCGCAGGGGAAGGGAAAGGGGCGCTCTGTTCAACTGGACGGGATTTCGTCTTCGGTCGGGTTACTTGCCGCCGATCTTTGACCGGTTCTTCTCGTACTCTTCCATGTAGAATTCGATCGCTCTTTCAAGACCGATCCGGACAAGGCCTTCGACATTGCCGTTCTTGTCTTCCGCGATGATTCGGTCGGGTTTCCGGCTGAACCCGTGATCGCCTACGCCGAGGCGGACCCGGCTGCCGTTCGAGGTGAAGAAGACCGCGCGTGCCTCAAACTGCCAGCCGTCGCTTTCACGCCGGGGGCCCTTGCACTGAAACTTGATCTGCGGATCGCGGTCGGCGTTTCGGTCGGCTTCGAAATCGGTCGTAATAATGGAAATGATGCCCTCGTCGGAAAAGTCTTTGGAAGCTTTCTCCAACAGCGGAAGGATCCCGTCCAGCAGCGGTTTTGCCGCCAGGCTCGCATAGTGCTCGCGTTCAGCCCGGGCCTTCTTCGGAACCGGCTCGAGCTCACCTTTACGCTCTTCCATGGCCGCCTTTGCGTCCGCCGCCATTTTGCGAAAGTCAAACCCCGACATTCCCGTTTCTCCGTTCCCCCAAAGAAGACCGCCTTTCGGATAGGAGGCCTCCCTATCTATCCTTCAATTGGGGATAAAGGGCAAACTAATCGGATACCATATCAGCGATGATGCGTCGGATTATCCGATGCGCCGGTTTCGGCGCCGATCGAGATAATTCCTTGGCGGAAAAGAAGAATTTTAGGCGCTGGGCTCTTTCGGAAGCGGGAGAGATGGTGAGCCCTGTAGGATTCGAACCTACGGCCTACTGATTAAAAGTCAGTTGCTCTACCAGCTGAGCTAAGGGCTCTCCGTGTCGCGCCGGGGAGGCGCTGCTTCCGAAGCGGGCGGAACATAGTCGGGCGAAGGGGCGGGGTCAACGCCGTGGCCGGCGTTTTTTGCAAAAGCTTCGGATCGCCGCGGTCAGTGCAGCGGAATGATGTCGTCGCTATTGATATCAAGCCGGTCTATCAGGACCTGAACGAGCGGCGCCAGCACATCGTACGGATCGCCGGTTCGGGTATTCGTCTCCACGTATCCCTGCCAAATCACCTTGTCGGCCAAATGCAAAGCCGCATTCATGCGGAAGCCGCGTAGATTGACCTCACCGGTCGTACCCTTGCCCTGGAACAGGGAACTTCCGCCGCCGGACGACCACAATTTGAGCTGAAAATCGAGATTGCCTTCCGCGTCGCCTTCGAGTTTTCCAATCGTGGTGTCGCGTTGATCCACGCTTCCCATCACCTCTCCGTCGAAAACGA
This sequence comes from Hwanghaeella sp., assembly GCF_965227365.1. Lineage (GTDB taxonomy): Bacteria > Pseudomonadota > Alphaproteobacteria > UBA8366 > Aestuariispiraceae > Hwanghaeella. Next base: position 2,257,888 of record NZ_OZ245754.1, on the reverse strand, counting down.
GGGAATAGATCTGCGCGGAAGCTTCTCCGGTTGGTGCGCGGCCGATCTGCTCAATCGACACCCGGAATTCTTTGGCCAGCCGGTTGTTCAGATCCGACTTCCGGGATGGCTGCGCCCAGATGACCGCGTCATCCGGCAGTTGCGTCGCCACACGGGTAACGATTCGCGCGACCTCCTTGTTGCCGGCCGCGATTGCCGCGGATGCCGAGGCCGTTGAGAGGAAGAGCGAGAGAACAGCGATGAAACGGAAAAAACGCATGAAATCAATCGCCACGGAACTCTTCCACCATCTCCTGCAGACGCATCACGTCATGCAGGTGCAACTGGCTGCCTTCGCGGGTGACCAAGCCCTTTTTCGACAAATCGCTGAGCACGCGGGCAACCGTTTCCCGCGTGGTGCTGACCCGGCTGGCGATGTCGCCATGGATCGGCACCGGTTTGATGACGGCGGCATTGTCGCCGCGCTCCCCTTCATGGGCGAGACGCAGCAATTCGGCGTAGACACGGTTGTTCGCGCCCAAGGTGCTGAGGTCCATGATTCGGTCGGTCGAGGCGCGAATGACCTGTGCCAGGCGCTGCATCAAACGCATCGCCACATCCGGGTTCTCGGCCAGAATCTCTTCGAACTTGTTTCGGGTGAGGGTGGCTACTTCGGTCATCGTCAGCGCGACCACATTGGCGGAGCGGCGTTCCCCATCCAAAGCGGCCAGTTCACCGAAAATGCTGCCGGAACGGATATCCTCGAAGGCGACCTCGCGGCCCGAAAGCGAATAATTCACCACGCGAACATTGCCGGAGACGATGAAGTACACGTCTTTCGACTCGTCCTCCCGGTCGATGATTTGTTCGTCTTTCGAAAAGGTATGCCAGCGGCAGCGGGACTCGATATCCTGCATTCGCGCAGGTTCAAGTCCGGCAAACAACTTGATGCCGCTCAGCGTACGGATCTCGCCCGTCGCGCCCACCGATAATCTCCCATCCTGACCAATGCGGGTAACTTAGACCAGCTTGTCCGGCTTGGCGATAGAATAGACTACCGCACTTTCGAATAGAAATTATTGTGCAAAGCAGCAATTCGACCAATATAAGGGACAGACTGCCGTTCAGCCCCGAAAGGGGGCGGGCGAAAAGTCTTGTGTCCACTGCTGTGCCGCCCGTACCGGAGATGCTTTCTTGCTAGCCAAACTGCGCGCCTATTTTTTTGCGGGACTGCTGGTCCTCGCGCCTATTTTCATTACCGCGACGGTTGCCTGGTGGCTGATTGAATTCGTCGACAGCCAAATCGTTCCGCTGATCCCCACGAAGTACAATCCCGACACCTATATGAAGGATGTGCTGGGTGTGGAGATCGGAATTCCCGGCTTGGGAATCCTGATCCTGGTCGTCTTCATCACGTTGGTGGGCGCGTTCACCGCGGGCATGGTGGGCCGTTGGGTCATCCGACTTTGGGAATATCTGCTGAACCGCATGCCGGTCGTGCGAACGCTCTACAACGGCAGCAAACAGATTATAGAAACGGTTCTGAAATCTCAGAGCGACGCGTTTCGGCAAGCCGTTCTGGTCGAATATCCCCGCCGCGGCATTTGGGCGATCGCCTTCCTGACCGCGGCAACCGACGGCGAGGTCGCGGACCTTCTGGAGGGCGATCACATCAATGTCTTTCTGCCGACGACGCCGAACCCGACGTCGGGTTTTCTGCTTTTCGTGCCGCGGCGCGACGTGATCGTTCTGAACATGCCGGTCGAGGATGCGGTTAAAATGGTAATCTCGGCGGGGATCGTCACGCCGCCCTACAAACCGTCCGGCAAAGAGCAGATTGCCACCTTGACCAAGGAACAGTTCGAGGAACTGGCAAAACAGCAGGAAATCTCTCCGCCGCCGACCGATTCGGATAAGGGCAAAAAGGGATAAGGTCAGCCGGATCGCAAGGTGGCGACGGCGGCATCCCTCTCGAACAAATAGAGCAGGACGCGAAGAGCTTTCCCGCGTTCTCCGGACAGGTCCGGGTCCCGTTCTATGATCAGTCGGGCATCGTCGCGGGCTGCCGCCAAAAGCTCGCCATGAACGGCTAGATCCGCCAGTTTGAAGACCGGCAAGCCGCTTTGGCGGGTCCCCAGTAACTCGCCCGCGCCGCGTAGACGCAGATCTTCTTCGGCGATAACGAAGCCGTCTTCCGTTTCCCGCATCGTTTTCAACCGGCGCTCGGCGGTTTCCGTCAGGTTCTTGGCGTAAACCAGCAGACAGGTGGAGGCGGCTTCGCCACGTCCGATACGGCCGCGTAACTGGTGCAATTGCGCCAGTCCGAACCGTTCCGCATGTTCTATCACCATGACGGTCGCTGCCGGCACGTTCACGCCCACCTCGATAACAGTCGTAGCTACCAGAATTTGGGCTGGGCCGTCCACGAAGCGAGCCATCGCGGCGTCCTTTTCGGCCGCTTTCATCTTGCCATGAACCAGTGAGACGGCGGCTTCGCCGAAGCGATGCTTCAGATCTTCGTAGCGTTCCGTCGCCGCCGCGAGGTCCAATACCTCACTGTCTTCGACAAGGGGGCATACCCAATAGACTTTCGCGCCGGACTGAATGGCCCGGCCGATACCGTTGGCGACGTCATCCAGGCGGCCATTTGGGACCAGACGAGTATCCACCGGCTTTCGTCCGGGCGGCTTGTCGCGCAACCGACTGACGTCCAGATCGCCATAGGCGCTCAGCATCAAGGTGCGCGGGATCGGCGTAGCCGTCATCACCAGCATATCGACACCCTTGCCCTTGCCGGCGAGCGCAAGGCGCTGATGAACGCCGAAACGATGCTGTTCGTCGATCACCGCCAACATCAGATCCTTGAAGGCGACGTCGTCCTGGAAGATCGCGTGGGTGCCGATCAGGATCTGTATGTCGCCGGACGCCAGTTTTTCCAACAGCGCCTTCCGAGCCTTGCCTTTGTCCCGGCCGGTAAGCACCGCAGCGCGAATGCCGGCGGCCTTGGCCAGGGGCTCTATGGTTTCAAAATGCTGTCGGGCGAGGATCTCCGTCGGGGCGAGAAGGGCAGCCTGCCCGCCGCATTCGATCGCATTCAGCATGGCAAACAGCGCGACGACGGTCTTGCCGCTGCCGACATCGCCTTGCAACAGGCGCAGCATACGACTGGTTGAGGCCATATCCGCGCCGATTTCCTTCAGGGCTTCGACCTGCGATCCGGTCAGTTTGAAGGGAAGGGCCTTCAGCGCCATGGCGCGCAGGCGTTTGTCACCCTCGATGACGCGGCCCGGCAGTTTTTTCGCCTTCGCCCGCGTAATGGCGAGCGCCAATTGGCTGGCGAGCAATTCGTCGAACGCGATGCGTTGGCGGGTCTGGGTGAGGGCCCCGACATCGGATCCGGCCTGCGGGTTGTGGGCCGCCTCGATCGCTTCTTTCCAGGAAGGCCATCCTTGGCGTTTCTTGTATTCGGGGTCCAGCCATTCAGGCAGAGCAGGGGCCTTGGAAACCGCGGACAGGACAGCCTTGCGCAAAACCTTTGGCGTCAGGCCCGTGGTCAACGGATAGACCGGTTCAATCTTCGGAATGGATGCGGCCTGTTCGGGTCTGGCAATGAAATCCGGATGGGCGATTTGCGCTTCGGACCGGAAATATTCGATCCGGCCACTGACCAGCCGTTGCTCGCCGACCGGCAATTCCCGTTCCAGATACTTCTTATCGGCGTGAAAGAAGGTGAGCGTCAAAACCCCCGTGTCGTCATGGCAGGTCACACGGTAGGGGCGGCGCTTGTCCGGCGGCGGGAAATGCCTGTCTACCGTCACCTTGATCGTGACAATGCGGCCGGCCGGGGCTTCGGCGATCGGCGGCGAAAAACCGCGATCGACGACCTCGCGCGGGAGATGCCATAAGACGTCGACGACATGCGGCCCTGCCGCCTTCTCCAGCAGCTTCGCGATGCGCGGGCCGACGCCGGAAAGGCTGCTCAAGGGCGCAAAAAGGGGAAATAAAAGTTCGGGGCGCACGATTGACCGCGGTCGTTTCTAAACAATCTTGAAGTGGGTTGGATTATCGGCTGCTGCGCCCGGAATGTCAGGTGCGAATACCGGGCGGGGTGCAAGCGGCTTGCCCTGCCGCGATCGTCGATGTACCCAACCGCCCTGGCACGACGGGCCGCCGTGCCGCCACGTATGGAGGAAAGACCCGTGTCAAACGATGATGACAGCACAGGCGCATCCGCCAGCAATGACAACCGGGCGGACAGCGGCGAAGATAACGAGCGCGAGCGCCGTTTGAAACGGATCCGCTTCCGGTCCTGGCATCGCGGGATCAAGGAGATGGATATCCTGGTCGGCGGATTTGCGGACAAGCATCTGGCGGACCTGTCGGATGAGGAACTGGACGCGTTCGAAACGGTCCTGACCGTGCCGGATCAGGAACTCTATGGCATGTTGGTGCGCGATGAGCCGCACTGGCCCAATCTGGATGAGGGGATAATGGCGCGCCTGTCGGCCTTTTGCCGTCGGGAATCGTGATTTCCCAATATTACTGACGAATTTTGAGGGTACGCCGCCGGTTGAGGGCGGCGGAAGGGCTTGTGTTCGATTTAAGCACCATTCTGACCTCCGCCGGCCGAAAGGATTTGGGCGGCGTCCCGGACGGGTTCGATGCCCTGTTGACCGGACAGGCGGCCGCCAATCTGGACCGGCCGGTTCTGTTTATTGTCCGCGACGACGTCCACCTCGCGCGCGCCCGTCAATTGCTGGGATTCGCAGCGCCCCAGCGTCAGGTTCTGATTTTCCCGGCATGGGATTGTCTGCCCTATGACCGTGTCTCGCCGCGCGCGGACGTAATGGCCGAACGTGTCGACACCCTATGCCGCATGGCCGTCGATCCGGGCGCACCGAAGATTGTCGTCGCCACGTTGAACGCGGTCTCCCAACGCGTGCCGCCGCGCAAGGCGTTGGAAAGCGCCAGCCTGTTTCTCAAGAAGGGGGCTTCCTATCAGCAGGACGCCTTGTTCACCTTTCTTGCGGACCACGGCTATAACCGGACCGGCACGGTGCGAGAGCATGGCGAATTCGCGGTCCGCGGCGGAATTGTCGACCTGTTCCCCGCCGGTGCCGAAAACCCGCTGCGCCTGGACTTCTTCGGGGACGAGTTGGAAACACTGCGTCAGTTCGATGCCGGAACCCAGCGCACGATCGGCGAGATCGAGGAAGCGATGCTGCGCCCCGTCGGAGAGGCGCCGTTGACGGAGGAAACGAAGTCCCGTTTCCGACAGAACTATCGGGAAGCCTTTGGCCCGGCCGGACCGGACGACTTGCTGTTCGAATCGATCTCCGAAGGCCGCCATCACGCCGGGATGGAACACTGGCTGCCCTTCTTCCATGACGGGTTGGAGACGCTGTTCGACTATCTAGACGACCCTGCCGTGGTCCTGGAAGCCGATGTTAACACCGCCCTGACCGACCGCCTTGAAGCCGTGGCGGACTATTATCAGGCGCGCGTCGACCTCATGCCGAAAACAGCCGGCCAGGCATCAATGGACGGCGCGCCGCCCTACAAGCCGGTACCGATGGAGCGGATGTTCCTGACCGAAGAGGAATGGAACGGATATCTGGATCGTCGTCCTACCGTCGTCACATCGCCCTTCGCCCTGCCGGACGATACAGAAGGCGGCGAATCACGGGACGCGGGCGGACGGTCGGTGATTGATTTCGCCGCCGCTCGGTCGGACCCCAAGAAAGACCTGTTTCAGGAAGTCGGTACGCGTCTCGAACAACAGACCAGCGGTCGGCTCTTGATCGCCGCCTATAGCGAGGGGGCGTGCACGCGCCTCAAGACCCTGTTCGACGAGCATGGCCTCCCATCGCTCGACCGGGTGGATACGCTGGAAGAAGCACTTGCCCTGGAAGAGGGAACCGCGGCCTTCACGGTGCTGGAACTCGACCACGGTTTCACCTCCGAAGCCCTGACTGTCTGGACTGAACAGGACATCCTGGGCGAGCGGCTGTCGCGGCCGCCGCGGCGTCGCCGCAGGGCGGACGAGTTCATCAGCGAAGTGTCTAGCCTCGAGGTCGGCGATCTTGTTGTCCATATCGACCACGGTATCGGGCGCTATGACGGGTTGGAGACGCTGACCGTCAACAACGCGCCGCATGACTGCCTGCGTGTCCTCTATGCGGGCGACGACAAGCTTTATGTCCCCGTCGAGAACATCGATACGTTGAGCCGCTACGGATCGGAGGACGCGGCGGCGCAGTTGGACAAGTTGGGCGGTGTCGCCTGGCAGGCCCGTAAGGCCAAGCTGAAGAAGCGCATGAAGGAAATGGCCGACGCGCTTCTTAAAGTGGCGGCCGAACGCGAATTGAAACGCGCCGAGGCGGTGACGCCGGGCGAGGGGGCCTTCGACGAATTCTGCGCCCGTTTCGCCTTCTCGGAAACCGACGACCAGTTGCGCGCCATCGGCGATGTGCTGGAGGATATGGCCTCAGGCCGCGCCATGGACCGGCTGATCTGCGGCGATGTCGGTTTCGGCAAGACGGAAGTGGCGCTGCGGGCGGCCTTCGTCGCCGCCATGCACGGTCTTCAGGTCGCCGTAGTCGTGCCGACAACCTTGTTGGCGCGTCAGCACAGCAAGAATTTCCTGGACCGTTTCAAGGGCCTGCCGATCCGGATCGAACAGCTTTCCCGCCTCGTCACCGGCAAGAGGGCGACGGAGGTGAAGGAAGGGCTTGCCTCCGGCGACGTCGAAATCGTCGTTGGTACCCATGCGCTGCTTTCCAAATCGATCACTTTCAAGGATTTGGGGCTGCTGATCGTCGACGAGGAACAGCATTTCGGCGTCGGCCAGAAGGAGCGGCTGAAACAGCTGAAGAGTAATGTCCATGTTCTGACGCTGACTGCGACGCCGATCCCGCGGACGCTGCAACTGGCGCTGACCGGGGTGAGGGAGATGAGCATCATCGCCACCCCGCCGGTCGACCGGTTGGCGGTGCGCACCTTTGTCACCCCGTATGATCCGGTCGTGGTGCGCGAGGCGATCCAACGTGAACGCTTCCGCGGCGGGCAGGTCTTCTATGTCTGTCCGCGACTGGCCGATCTGCCCCGGGTGCAGGAGCGCCTGAAGAACCTGCTGCCGGACCTGAAGATCGCCGTCGCCCACGGTCAGATGCCGCCGGCGCAGCTCGAAGAGGTGATGAGCGACTTCATCGACGGTAAGTTCGAATTGTTGCTCTCCACCAATATCGTCGAATCCGGGTTGGATATCCCGACCGCCAACACGATGATCATTCATCGCTCCGACATGTTCGGGCTGGCCCAGCTTTATCAGCTGCGCGGCCGGATCGGCCGGGGCAAGATCCGCGCCTATTGCTATCTCACCCTGCCGCCGGGCCAGAAGCCGACGGAAAGCGCCAAGAAGCGCCTCGATGTGCTGCAGACGCTCGACAGTCTGGGGGCCGGTTTCACCCTAGCAAGCCATGATTTGGACATCCGTGGGGCCGGGAACCTGTTGGGCGAGGAACAGTCCGGCCATGTGAAGGAAGTCGGCGTCGAATTGTATCAGCGGATGCTGGAGGAGGCGGTTGCGGCCGCCAAGGCGCATGTCGAGGAAGAGGTGGACGACAACTGGTCGCCGACGATTACGCTCGGCGCGGCTGTGTTGATCCCCGACAACTATGTCACTGATCTACCGGTACGCCTTGGCCTTTATCGCAGACTGTCGAACTTGGCCACCAAGGCGGAGCTCGACGGTTTCGCGGTCGAACTGATCGACCGTTTTGGGACACTGCCGGAGCCGGTGGAAAATCTAATCAAAGTCGTTCGCATCAAACAGCTCTGCCGCCGCGCCGGGGTGGAGAAAGTGGATGCCGGTCCGAAGGGCACGGTGATCACCTTCCGCAAGGACAAGTTCGCCAACCCGGAAGGATTGATCGGCTTCCTGCAGGATCAGGCCGGTGCCGCGAAACTGCGCCCCGACCACAAGCTGGTCGTGACCAAGGCCTGGGAAACGCCCGACCGCCGTCTCCGCGGCGTCAGCAACATCATGGTGACGCTCGCCAAGATGGTGGGGTAAACTGCGGCAAGAATTAGAATCTGTATGTACCTAAAGAGCTTACCAATTATTGCTTGTTGACCTTACGAATGTCAGCGCCTGTCAATTCGATTTCAGCTCCGTTCGGACCGAATTTTGCCACGCCTCTTTTCCCAAGCAATTCGGATAGCAATTCTATCGGGTCGGTTTTGTCGCTATCGTTTGAGCGAACTCCCTGGAAAAGGTTTCGACAAACACCCTCTATTAGTGCTGGCGGAGGTACGTAACCTTCTGTGCCTCGCATATCCATAATAGTCTCAACTACCCAACTGGCCCGGCTGATATCATACCCGTAGTATTCTAATCGCCTTGTAGCTTCTACGTCATCCTCGTGCAGTTTTCGGAACCATGTGATGACATAAACCACAAAAAAGATCGCCCCTGCTGATGAAAAGATTCCGCGAACGAAAACTGCCCACAGTGGGATTGTGCCAAAATCCACAATGTTCCGTGTGTATTCAGTAATATCAGATGTACTAGCATCCAATGGCTGAACCGGCCCATGTAATAGGAATGAAAACTCGGAGAAGCTTAGGTAGGCAAAATAGGCTAGGACCAGTGCGGCACCCAAAGACAAGGTTGGCACAGACAGTCGAGCAAATGAATTTCCTTTTGTAGCAATGCTTGTGTCAGACAACCTGTCGCTAATTTCGCGGGTTATTTGATTTCTTAGATCGCGCCTTACATGGGTGTTGTTTCTGTCGTCCAGCTCTTCTTTTTGTTTTTCAAGTGCTTCTAGTTTAGACGCATATTGTTTCTCTAATTCTTCGCGACGGAATTGTTGTTTTTCTTCATTTGCTCGCCACCTCTCATCGCGTGCTATTTCTTGCTTTTTTGCTTCGTTGGCCAAAGAAAGACGCTGCGATTCAAGTTCAGCGACACGATCTTCGAAAAATTCGGCCATTCGTGAAAACTGAGATTGAAGCATTTCTGTAGCCGAGAATGCCGCATCATCAACTATGACTGGCGAATATTTAGCTGCAAACGAATTGGCAATATTTGATGCTGAAAGAACTTGCTCTGGAGAGGGTTGTTTTAATTTCCCCGAGTTATCTGGGTTTGGTATCAATATTCCGATTTCGTCGACAAATTGTGACGCCGTCCGAGGTCCATCCATATTATCTGAATTGGTGCTCGTACCTCGCCGAAACAGAAATCGGAGGTTCAAGTTCTGAGCATATAAGTCGCCAGAAAGAATGGCATACGTTGGTTTTTTCTTTATTTGAGTTATGAATTCCGCTGACTGATCGATATTGATCGAGACATCAGAACCGAAGTTGAAGACGCTGTTCCGCGCTCCGAACTCTTTTCTCAGAGCATTGAAAAGGGAAACGATATTCTTATCAGATAGTCGAGCTGTCTGGATTATGTTTGTTGTCGCCATTTCCTCGTTCCTGGAACTCAAATGTGATTTCCTGAGGATACTACTCTGATTTTCTATGTCTGCGAGTGCAAGGATTCACTTTTTTGTAGAAACGGCTTGGAGCATTTCGATATTTTTTCTTTGCCCTGATATTTATGACTCATGAGTTTGTGAAGGTGAAAGCCTATCCAAAGAGTGAGCAGGATGAGCGATCATCGGTTTAGGAAGGGTAGAACCGCAGCGGTAGTTGCTATCACCTCAGCAATCCTCGCCGTCGCAGCGTTTGTCTATGTTGAAGGGTATGACGGCGCGGCCGCTGTCTTCGCCGTCTCCGCGGCGTCAGCAACATCATGGTGACGCTCGCCAAGATGGTGGGCTAGATAATCCCGCTTTGCCTGTTTAGGGTTGAGGCCGCTCGCCGGTAGATGTGGTGCCGAACGCGCCATTTAGCGCCAGTTCCCTTTGAAGCAGAGAGGTTGATTGCATGGCCGGAAACAAGCGTTGGATCGCGAAGCTGATCGGTCTGTTGGCGCTGGGCGTGACGATCGCCGTTCTCCTCTCAGGCAGCGTGGTTTGGTTCCTGGCGGTGCTCGCATTCTTCGTCTGTGCGAATATGGGGATCCGAAAGATGGCCGGCAGCAACAGTGCGTTGGGCCTTTTCCTCGTGTCGATCGGTTTTGCGGCCGCCGATAGCGGCCACGGTGGCGGTAGCACTGTCGCCGACGGTGGAGATGCTGGCGGCGGTGGCGAATGATGCTTTGTGGAACGTCGCAATTGACGTTTTGTGAAGCAGTGTTTCGTTGAAGATGAGATTTCTGTTCACAGTTCTGTCCTTCTTCGGGGGCACCGCGGCCCTGCTTGCTTTGCTCTATTGGGGCTGGAACGTTGGCGGCCTTACTGTTTTTCTACTTGGCTATATTCTTGTGATGGCCTTTGGCGTCGTCAGTTTTCATATCGCCGCTGTCTCCGGATACGACCGGGGCCGGCAGAAGCACTCTTCTCAACGGAAGCGTCTCGGGAATACATGGGGCGCAGGCGGAAAGCAGTGGCGCGACAAACAAGCGGAGGGGAGTCGTGATGGCGCGGTCGCGCTGGGAGACGGAAAAGATTCAACTGCGGCTTCCGATCCGGATAGCGACCTGATCCTTAGCAGAACGTGCCGTATACTCGGTGTGACGATGGTCGCCGGCGGTGCCATGGTGATTGTCACCGGAACTATTCTGGCCGGGATGCTTCTAACGGTTTTCGGTTTCGCTTTACTCATCCTGTTTCGACGGTCGAGCAGATTAGTGGCTGGTGGGAAACCGTAGGGGTAGAGCGGTATTGAGAGACAAGCACGGCAGCAATATCTGGAACATGTAACATATGGCCGAAAAGCCTCATCCCAGCACCGCCGGCTATGCCGAGGAAGCCGACGACCTGCTCGTCCGGTACGAGAAGATGCAGTTCGCGGAAATCTACGAGCGGGTTCAAAACCTGTTTCCACACGCGCCGGGCCGTGTGCTGGATATCGGTGCGGGGACGGGAAGGGACGCCGCCGGGTTTGTGGAACTGGGCTATACGGTAACGGCGGTGGAGCCGGTCGCCGAGATGCGGGAAGGGGCAAAACGACTTCATCCGTCGCCCGATATAGAATGGATCGACGACCATCTACCGGGTCTTAGCCGGATCGCGTATCGTAAGGGCCAGTACGACATCGTCATTTTGTCCGCCGTCTGGATGCATCTGGATGCGGCGGAAAGGGCAACGGCCCTGCCGATCATCGCCGCACTGATGAAGCCGGGTGCGGTGCTGGTCATGTCCTTGCGACATGGGCCGGTGCCGGAGGGGCGACGGATGTTCGACGTTTCGGCGGAGGAAACCAATCTGCTGGCGGTAAAGGAAGGCTTGGAGCCTTGTTTCGAGCGACATTCCGGGTCCCGTGAAGCGCTGAACAAGGCGGCCGGTGTCACTTGGACGCGGCTCGCCTTTCTGAAGCGAGCTTAGCGAGCCTGTCGCGGCCCAAAGAGCCGGACCGCGTCAGATCACAGAGAAGATTCAGGCCATGCCGTTGCTTCGGATGTTCTGCGACCCTGCTATTCGGCCGCGGCGAGGCCGGGGTCGCGCGGGCCTAAATCGCCGATCTTTTCTCTCAGACCCGCGACAAATGAGGAAACACCTGATCCGCGCAGGGGGACATAGGGTTTCATCGATTGTCGGCAAAGTCTTTTGGCCTTCAAGGCGGCGCTGTGGCTGATGCAATCGGTCGGAAAGACGACCGCGTCGGCACGGACGACGCAACTTGGCAATTCATCGAGTGATTGTTCCATGCCGCCGTCGTGATGCAGCAGTTCCCCGTTCCATTGCGCAACCAGTTCCCGCAACCTGTGCACATTGGCCAGTCTGCCGCCGACATACAGGATGCAGCGTCCGTTGAGGTCGAAGGGACAGTCGCCGACCCCGCCGCAGAGGTCAGTCTCTCCGGTCTCTTCCGAATGGACTGTCCTCAGCAAGGCGGATTCCAGGGCGCGGACCTCGCCGCGCAGGGAGGAGACCGCCTCTTCCAACTCTTCATTTCGCCTGTGGGTTTTTTCCAAGTCCTTCGCCATTTCGTGTGCCGATTCCTGAAGCCGCCGGGTTTGGTCTGGATCCGGTTCTCCGTTCAGGTTGGCGGGGGCAGGGGCAGAGGCCGCAGCTTGGAAGTTGACCCTTGCAGATCGCGCAGCGACCAACTGGCGCTCAAGGTTCGCGATTTCGCGATCCTTGTCCTCCATTCGGCGGGCATGTCGCGCGGTCTCGCTTTCCAATCGCTGGGAAAGAGTCCGCACCTCCGTTTCCAGGGAACGTAATGTGTCGAGATCTGCCCGGTTGGAGGCGCCGACGAGGTGCGACAGCATGTGAATATGCCCATAAGCCCGTGTTCCCAAGCCGGTTTCGATATGCGGATGGCTCATCAGCGCCCAGTATGCACCCGGAATGTCACGTCCCTTGCGTTCCGTGTTCCAGATTTCTTCCAGGCTTTCCGGTCCATCCGCCTTTGCAAAGCGTCGAACGGCAGCCGAATGGCGGCGGTCCAACAATTTCTGAAGAAGTTTTGCCGTCGTTCCGCCTTGGCTGCAGGCTTGAACGAAATGACCGTGCAGTCGGAAGTCCGTGCTGTCGTCTTGATGTGTTTGGACGTGCAGTTTGCGGGCGAGGGCCCGTAAGTCTTCCGTGGTCAGGCATGTTCCGATAATGGAACAGTGCCAACCCGTATTGATGTCCCAGAGTTTCTTCCGTTTTGCGGTTCCGAGATGAAGCATTACCGCTGCCCTATGTTAATAATGCGAAGCGTTCGCAACATAACATCTGAATTTCGGATATCGCAATTGATATTCACTCGCAACAATTAATGGAGTTTGAAGTCAGAAAAGGAAAAGGCCGGCGCATGGCCGGCCAATTCGAAGAAACAATGAAAACCTGTATCAGGCTTGGGTGGCGGGTTCTTTCGCGGCTTCCTGCGCCGCCATATCGAAAATGGGGAGAAAACTTTCGGCCTCCTGCGCTCCGGAAAGAGCATACTTGCCGTCGATGATAAAGCAGGGGACACCGCCGATTCCCAAACGTCTGGCGTGCTGATCTTCAGCCAAAATCTCATCCGTGTCCTCGTCTGTCTCGAAATAGGCCTCCAATGCGTCGCGATCGATCCCGGCCGTCTCGCCAATATCGAGTAGGGTATCGAGTTCGCCGATCAACGCGCCGTTCAGGAAGTACGCGTCGAACAGCAGATCGGTGACCTCGTTCGCCTTGTCGATCCCGGGTCGCTGTGCGTAGCGGATAAGACGATGTGCCGGTACCGTGTTCGGGGTGCGGGATATCTTATCGAACTGGAAGTCGATACCGACCGCGGAGCCGACATCCCGGATCCGCCCATAGATCTGACCCGCCCGATCAGCGCCGCCGAACTTCACGTTCAGATAGGTCTGCCGGTCCATGCCTTCCGCGGGCATGTCGGGATTAAGCTGGAAGGCGCGCCACCGAACTGTCACCGGCAGGTCGGGCCGCAGGACCAGCGCCTCTTTCAGTCGTTTTTTGCCGATGAAACACCAAGGGCAGATCGGGTCGGAAAAGATATCGACAATCATTTGAACCTCCGTCCAGGCGCCGAAAAGTCTGCGCCTACAAGCAATGTAGATTGGCCTTGAACCTGCCTGGGCAAGTCCGATCCGTCCGCTCACAGATGCGCGAGGACGGTCGGATAACCGGAAAATCACCTATGAACGATATCAGGCGGCTCCTTTTGGCGGCGAAGCGCGGCCTTACCCGATTGCCTGCCGAGCCCTCGTCAGCAATTTCTTCGGCGTATCATAGGGCTGGATCGTCGCCACGCCGCAATCCACCAGCACGTGAATCGCCTCCATAACTTCTTCGCCCAGGGCAAACTCGGAATTTTGCAGGATGCCCGCGATCCGGAAGGCAACCTGGTTGGCTTCCTTCTCGGGCGTTGCCGGCATGATGATACCGAATTGATAGGTTCCGAGCCGACCGACCGCATCTGACGCCTTGACCATGCCGGACAGCCAATTCGCAATTCGGCTGAGCAACAGTTCCGCGTTTTCGCGGCCGTAATCCTTTTCGATCCGAACCGCTGTCGGAATGGAGACGACGGCGACGGAGAGATGCGCATCCCGGTTAAGGGCGTGTTTCACTTCCCGTTTCAGATGCGCGTCGAAGAAGGTCGTGCTGAGGACCGAGCCCAGGTCCGGGTCCAGGATCTTGTCCGTCATGATCGTCCGGTAAGGGGCGACGACCGAGTTCCACAGCCGCCGTCGGTCCACCATCAGCAGGGTATAGGTCGTCAGCGCGCTGTAGTCCTTGTCATGCGGCAGGACGATATTCGCGCCGCCTCTATACAGCGTCATTTCCGGTGGATCGGTGTCCTCGTCCTTGACGACCAGCATCGGCATGTTGAACAGCCGAGTGTTGTTCCGAATATGGGAGGAGAGATAGAGCACCTTTTCCCGGTCGTCATAGAGCGTGGCCGTGATGACGACGGCGTCGAAATCGTTGTCGTCCAACCTGTTCGCCGCGCGGTAGGGCGCCTGTTCGATGATCGCGTCCAGGCCCTGGCCCAATAATGCGTCGTAGAGGTCGGCATTGTATTCGCTGGCTTCCGACACCATCAACAGATGGGCCGTTTCCGCGTGATCGTAAACGCCGACATTTGAAAGATCGGCCTGGACGCCGAATTCGGCGCAGGTTTCGGCCCGACGGAATAATTCGCTGCGCATTGCGGCCAAGCGCCTGACGCTTTGCAGGCGCGTCAGGATCATGTCGTTGCTGCTTCGGTTGCTCTCCAGAATATCGGCGGCGCGCAACTCGACGGCGCGCTTTCGCATCGCTTCATCCGATCGCATGCCGATCAGGATGACGGGAATGCTGCTGGTCGCCGCATCCGCTTTCAGGGCTTCAAGGAGTTCCAAGGAAGCTTCGCCCTTGAAACGACCGAGCAGGACGATATCCGGCTGTTGCGCGCGGACCTCCTCGACGACTTGATCCTGATCCGTCGAAACGCGAACGTCATAGCCTTCCTTCTCTAGGGCAGCTTGCCGTTCCGTCGCCGTTTCTTCATTGCGCTCGGCCAGCAGAATATGCGCAGTTCGCGCCATGAAACCTCCCAACAAAGCGCTCCGGTTGACCGCGTCCCGGTCATGACGGCCGCCCCCAAACGTTTAGGCCCCCATCGGCATCCACAGGATGCGCGGTTGACGTCATAGAATAGTCGATCATGGGCCCTGTGCAATTGCGGCGATAGGAATATTGAACAGCCGTCTACACTTGGCGACCGTCTCGGTGGATTTTCCCGGGCCAACGGCCTGTTAAGCATGCTGGACCTTCCGGCCGTGATTTCCGATAGTGCGCCAAATATTGTTGGACCGCGCCGCAGAGGCGCGGCATTTCGTTGGGAGGGCAGTTCGGATCATGACGTCATCGATCTACGACCTGGATTTGGACAAGAACGCGGCGAACTATGTGCCATTGTCGCCGGTTACATTCCTGAAACGGGCGGCAACGGTGTATCCCGAGAAGGTCGCGGTCATCCACGGCGAGCGCCGGATCACCTATCGGGAATTGCATGAAATGGTGACGCGGTTCGCGTCCGCCCTTTCCAAGCGCGGAATCCGCAAGGGCGATACGGTGTCGATCCTGGCGCCAAATATTCCGGAAATGCTGGCGGCGCATTACGCCGTGCCGCTGCTCGGCGCGGTGTTGAACAGCATCAATACCCGTCTGGATGCGCCGACCATCGCTTTCATCCTAGAACATGGGGAAAGCAAGTTCGTCATCAGCGACAGGGAACTCAACCCGGTGATGGAGGAGGCGCTCGCCAGTCTCGGCAAGCCGCTGCCCGTGATCGATATCGATGACCCGATGGCCAAGGGCGGAAAACTGATCGGTGAGAAAGATTTCCAGGCTTTTCTTGAAGAAGGAGATCCGGATTTCGAGTGGTCGCTTCCGGAAGATGAATGGCAGGCCATCTGCCTGAACTACACCTCCGGCACGACCGGAAACCCCAAGGGCGTCGTCTATCATCACCGCGGCGCATATCTGAACGCGATGGGAAATGCGGTTTCTTTCGGCCTGACGCCGAACAGCGTCTATCTGTGGACCCTGCCGATGTTCCACTGCAACGGTTGGTCCTATACCTGGGCGGTCACCGCCGTCGGCGGCACCCATGTCTGCCTGCGGGCGGTCGATCCGGCGCTGATCTTCCCGTCCATCCGCGACAACAAGGTGACGCATATGTGCGGCGCGCCGATCGTGCTGACCATGCTGATCCATGCGCCCGCCGATCAGAAATGCGAGTTTCCGCAGACGGTGGAAGTCGCGACGGGCGGCGCCGCACCGCCATCCGCGGTCATCGCGAACATGGAAAAGATGGGGTTCCACGTGACCCATCTCTACGGCATGACCGAATGCTATGGCCCCAGCGCGATTTGCGCCTGGCAGGATGAATGGAATGATCTTTCGATGGAGGACATGGCCTCCAAGGTCGCGCGCCAGGGCGTTGCCCTTGTCACGTTGGAGGAGCAGCGGGTCGTCGATTCCGAAACCATGGAAGACGTTCCCGCCGACGGTGAGACGATCGGGGAATTGGTGATGCGCGGAAATACGGTCATGCGCGGGTATCTGAAGAACCGCGCGGCGTCGGACGCGGCCTTCAAGGGCGGCTGGCTGCATACCGGCGACCTCGCGGTCATGCATCCGGACAGCTATATCGAGATCAAGGACCGGTCCAAGGACATCATCATTTCCGGCGGGGAGAACATCTCGTCGCTTGAAGTGGAAGAGGTGCTCTACAAGCATCCCGACATCATGGAGGCGGCTGTCGTTGCCGCCCCGCACGAAAAATGGGGCGAGACGCCGTCAGCTTACGTCACCTTGAAGGCGGAATCGGAAGGCAAAGTCAGCGCGGCCGATGTGATCGCCTATTGCCGGTCGCATATGGCGCATTACAAGGCACCGACGAAAGTGACCTTCGGTCCGTTGCCGAAGACCTCGACGGGCAAAATTCAGAAATTCGTGCTGCGGGATCTCGAGAAAAGCACCGGCTGATATCCTCGGAAGGGTGGGAAAGTGTCCGGTCCCGACCATATCGCGGTCGTCGGCTGCGGTTTCGCAGGTACTAGCGCATTGTTCCAACTCGTCGACCGTTATCCGGTCAAACGGATAACGGTTTTCGAGGCGACCGGCGTATTCGGACCCGGTTATCCCTATCGGACCGATGAGTGCCCCGACTATCTGATCAACAACACGACCGACACGATGTGCCTCATGCCGCAAAACCGGCAGGCCTTCATCAATTGGCTGGACGCGACCGGTACTGCAGGAAAGGTCGACCGCAAAGGGCATTTGCCGCGCGCGCTGTTCGGTGCGTTTTTGGAGGATACCGTCCGAACGGCTCGAACCATTGCGGCCATCAAGGGCATCACGTTGGACTTGATCCCGGCGGAAGTGACCGGATTGACCGAAACAAGGGCCGGCGTGGAGGTCGCCTATGACGGCGGCACGGTATCAACCGACGCGGTTCTGCTGACCACCGGCCGCTGCCCGGACAAGGACCGGTTCAGCGACGCTGTCGGAAAAGCCGAGAATTTCTTTCCGACCCATGTTTCCTCTGCCGAATTGGACGGAATCTCATCAGATGCGTGTGTTTATGTCCTGGGCACCTCACTCAGCGCCTATGACATCGTCAATCGCCTTTTTTCACCGGATACGGGGTGCAGGTTTGAACGTGAAAAGGACGGGTCTCTGAGATACCGGCCGGGTCCGAACGGTCGCAGGATCATCCTCGGCTCTCGAGGCGGCCGGTTGAAGAAGATGCAGTCCCGACATCTCATGCAGATCAACCGCCGGCATTTCACCCTGTCCGCTTTCCGGCAACTCGCGGCGGAACAGGGCGGCCTCACACTGGACGCCCTGGCCGACATGGTGAAGGCCGAAGCGACCGCACATGGTGCCGATGTCGATTGGCAATGCGTCGCCGAGCCATACGTAGAATGCAAGGATGGCGATGCGCTGAACCGCCGGGCCGGGGAAATCCTGGCCGGTGATATCGCCGCCGCTTGTGCCGATGGCGCGGCGAATTTCCTGGTCGATATGTTTTCCGACGCACAATTGGATATCTGGGACGGTTTCGCGGAACGCCTGATGACGCCGTTGGCGGAAAAACGATATCGGATGGAATTGGAAACGGCGTTTCTAACCTTCGGCGCGCCCTGTCCCGTGCCGACTGCGGAACGCCTATTGGCCCTGCACAAGGCCAAAATACTGTCCGTTCGGGCGGGAGTCGGGGTGCCGCTGCGCGCTGAAGGCGGGGCTGGTTTCCACGTTCCACACCGTTTCGGCGAAGACCGGGTGGACACAGTCATCGATGCCAGCGGCGGTGTGAACCGGATGGTTGGAGACGCCGGTCAATCCGCCCTCGTCGCCGGTCTTGCCCAGTCGGGCCTGATGCGAAGCTATGAATTAGCGGGCGAAGCCATGCCCGGCGCCGATATCGATATGCAAACCTTCCGATTGCGCGGGGCGCGGAACATTTATGCCTGCAACATGTGGCTCTGGGGCCCCGGTTTCTTCACCAGCTCAGCCTTTTTGATGGCCAGTTTCGGCCAGCGGATCTTGGACCGGCTTTACAGCGAATAAAGTTTCCCGAATTGGGGCAGTTTGTCGTCGATGCCGCCGAGGCGCAAACTGTGCCAGATGATGGCGTGGTTGCTGCTGGTAACAGGCTTGCCCAGCTTCCGTTCGGTTTCCGCTGCCATTTCCAGCAGCCGTGTGCTGGTGCAGGCAACGAAGACGCCGTCGACATTCGGGTCGCTGCCAAGTTCAATAACCGCTTCGGATACGCTGGCCGGATCGATCGAGGCAACCGTGGCATCGTTATCCTCAAGAAAGGATCCAAAGGCCGTGATATCGAAACCCTGATCCGCGAAAAACTGCCCGAAGAAGACGTTTACCGATTCCTGATACGGGGTGAGTATCGCTAGGCGTTGCACACCCATCGCCCGCAAGGCCTCCACGGCGGCAGTGGCCGGGTTCGTGACCTTCGCGGTCGGCTCCGCTTCATGCAGCAATTCCGCGACGCGGTCCGGGCCGATCGCGACCGAGGCCGAGGTGCAGCCATAAGCCACGACATCCATCGCCGATTGCGGTAGCAGCAGACGAGCCGTATCCGCGATCTTTCCTTCCATCGCCCGCAGGGTTTCCGGCGTGATCTCAGGGGAATTCTCGATCCGTGCCTCATAGAGCGCGACACCGTCTCCGAGGGAGTGGAGAACGACTCGGAATTCGTATTCCATCGTCTCGTCGCTCGCGAGCACGACGGCCCCGATGCGGGCGCGGTGCCCCAGCTTTTTGCCGACCCGATAATCCATCTTGCGAACCGGCGGCATGGTCTGGGTCAGGTCTATGGCGGCGTCGGACATGGCTCGATCCTTCTGTTGAACGACGATTATACCATCGAAAACGAAAACCGTATCATCCGGGCAGGGCGAAATTCTCCATCGCCAGGGCAGGTTTCTTGCCGCCGATAAGATCGGCCATCAATCGCGCCGATCCCGGCGCCATGGTCCAGCCCATATGCCCATGGCCGACGCTGGCATAAAGACCGGGTGTCCTCGTCTTGTCCATATAAGGGATGCCAGTCGGGGTCATGGGGCGCAGGCCAGCCCATTTCTCGGCATTTGCATAGTCTCCGACACCAGGGAAGAGCGACTGCGCCGAGGCGAGCATGCTGTCGAAATCCTTTGCGTTGAAACTACGATCATAGCCCGAGAATTCCGCGACGGCGGTCAGGCGCATGCGGTCGCCGATGCGGGCATAAGCGACGAGGTGGTCCTCATCCACGCCGCCGACCGTCGGCGCACGATTGGCCGCGGGGGAGGAGACGTCGAGCGGAACGGTCATTGAATAGCCTTTGACCGGGTAGACCGGCAGGCGCAGCCCGTGCTTTTTCAGCAAATCCATACCCAGCACACCCGTGCAGAAGATCACGGCGTCGGCGGCGATTTCGCCCTGGTCGGTTTCAACGGCGCTCGCCCTGCCGTCGGTCGTCACGACGCGCCGGACTTCCGTTCCGAATTTGAAGGAGACACCCTTGGCGGCGATATGGTCGGCGAGGTTTCGGGTGAACAGGCGGGCGTCGCCGCTGCCGTCCGTCGGGCAATAGACCGCCCCCGCTATCAGGTGTTTCGAGGCTTCCAGCGCGGGATCGACCGCCGCCGCTTCCTCGCCTGTCAGAAACTGAATTTCCTGGCCGTCATCGGCCAGCAGTTTCATATGGGCCCGGCCCGCCGCATAGCTTGCGGAGTTGCGGTAAAGATAGAGCAGACCTTTGTCGATATGATGATAGCCGACGCCGGTTTCCGCCGTCAGACGCTCCAACTGGCTTTGCGAATACATGGCCAAAGCATGCTTGATCAATGTGTTGCGCTCGGCGGCGGCGGCGGTGCACTCGCCAAGGAACTTAAGCATCCAGATCCATAGATCAGGGTCGGCCGAGGGTTTGAACCGCAGCGATTGCCCCCCAGAAAAGAGGGATTTCAAAAGGACTTTGGGGGCTTTGGGGGAAGCCCAGGTGAAGGAATGGCCGGGGGCGATCAAGCCGGCATTGGCATAACTCGTGCCCTCCGCCGGCTTATCGTTGCGTTCCAGGACGGTGACCTCGTGTCCGTCCCTCATCAGTTCATAGGCCAGCGTCGTTCCAACGACACCGGCCCCAATCACCACGATGCGCATGAAATCCCCCTCGGCCCGGTCCTGATCGCCGCTCTGACGCGGCTGTATCGAGATCTCTTAGGCGGCAGCGATGACGCCGATTTCGACGGTGAATTCCGGCGCCGCCAGTTTTGACTCGACACAGGCGCGGCAGGGCGCATGGCCTTCCGGCACCCAGGCGTCCCAAACCGCGTTCATCTCGTTGAAGGTAGAAATGTCGGAGAGCCAGATTGTCGCGGAAAGAATCTTGGTTTTGTCCGTGCCAGCTTCGGCCAACAGAGCATCCAAGCGGGCCAGAATATTCTTGGTTTGATCAGCGACGGATGCCCCTTTGGCATCCATGGCGACCTGACCGGCGGTATAGCAGACGCCGTTATGGACAACGGCTTGGCTCATGCGAGGGCCGGTCTGATAGCGCGTGATGGACATGTTTTATTCTCCTGCTTAGCAATAAGTTCGGTGATCTCAGAGTAGAGTAAAATACCGCGCCGTCGATTCTTTCAGCGCGTACGGAATGGAACGAAACCTTTGACGGGAAGGGGGCGGGAAACGGTTCAATGCGCTTTGCTCTATCGGACCTGTTAGGGCATATCTGTGAAGAGAAAAATGAATCATCATTCAGGAAACGTGCGGGGAGTTGCACATGGCGGAAACCGGCGGCATCGGCGGCAGATTTTCACTGACGGGTAAGGTCGCCCTGGTGACCGGCGCCAGCAGCGGGTTGGGAAAACGGTTCGCCGTTACCCTGGCCGATGCCGGTGCGGATGTGGTGCTGGCGGCGCGTCGTACAGATCGACTGGAGGCCCTGGCGAAGGAGATTGAGGCCCTCGGCCGAACGGCGCATGTGGTCGCTATGGACGTCGTGGACACGGCATCAATCGAGGCTGCGGTTAACGAAGCGGTCGAAAAGGCCGGTAAGATCGATATCCTGGTCAATAATGCCGGCGTCGCGGTGACGGAACCCGCCTTGGAGCAATCCGAGGAAAACTGGGATTTCGTCGTCGATACGAACCTGAAGGGGGCCTTCTTCGTTGCCCAGGCGGTCGCGAAGAAAATGGCCGAGACCGGCGGCGGCAGCATCATCAACATTGCTTCCATCCTGGCCGAACGGGTACTGAAACAACTCGTTTCCTATGCTGCGGCCAAGGCCGGTCTGGTGCAGGCGACGAAGGCGATGGCGCTGGAATGGTCGCGCTACGGGATCCGCGTCAATGCGATCGCGCCGGGTTATATCATTACCGAGATCAACCGTGACTTTCTGACCGGGGAGGGCGGTGACAAGATGCGCAAGGGCGTGCCGATGCGGCGTTTCGGCGAGGAGCAGGATCTCGATGGTCCGCTGCTGCTGCTGGCCAGCGATGCTTCGGCATACATGACGGGATCTCTGATCACCGTCGACGGCGGCCACGTTCTGTCGGTACCGTAAAGTCCATTGGCCAAGTAACGCGAAAATCGAAACAGGGGAGTGACTCAATGATTATCGACCACCGCACCTATATCTGCCATCCCGGGAAACTGAATGACTTCCTGGCGGTCTATCAGGCAAAGGGCTTGCCTGTTCAGCTGCGACATTTGGGCAAAATGGTCGGCTGGTATTCCTCCATGGATATCGGTCCGCTGAATCAGGTCGTGCATATGTGGGCCTACAAGGACCTCACGGACCGTGCCGAACGCCGCGCCAAGATGGCCGCGGACCCCGAATGGGGCCCTTATCTGGCTGAAGCCACGCCATTCCTGTTCTCCATGGAAAACAAAATCCTCAGCCCGACATCCTTCTTCGATCTCGACGCAATGGCAGAAAAGGCGCCTTATAACAAATAGATAAGCCGCATTTTTATTATATTGGACAAGTAGTTGGGAGTGAAACCATGGACTTTACCTTGACGCCTGAAGTGGACGCGCTTCGCCTGCGTTACCGCGCTTTCGTGGACGAGCATATCATTCCGCTCGAAAGCGACCCGAAGGCCTATGATGCGCACGAGAACATCGCGCACGACGCGTTGGAAGCCATGAAGGCGAAGGCCAAGGAAGCCGGTCTATGGTCTCCCCAAATGCCGAAGGAACGCGGTGGCCTGGGCCTGAATACCCAAGGCATGGCCGCGTGCTACGAGGAGATGAACCGGTCGATCTTCGGTCCTGTCTGTTTCAATGCGGCGGCGCCCGACGACGGCAACATGTTTGTCCTCAATCGCGTTGCGCGCGACGAACAGAAGGAGAAATGGCTGCAGCCGATCGTCGATGGCAAGGTCCGCTCGTCCTTTGTCATGACCGAACCGCATCCGGGTGGCGGTTCGGATCCAAGCATGATCCAAACCAAGGCGGAGAAGAAGGGCGACAAATGGATCGTCAGCGGCCGGAAATGGTTCATTACCGGCGCAGAGGTGGCCAGTCATTTCATCCTGATCGCGAAGACGTCCGACGATCCCCGCAAGGGGCTGACAGCCTTCATGTTCCATAAGGATCAACCGGGCTGGAAGATCATCCGACGGATCGAAATCATGGGACCGGAAGAACATGGCGGCCATTGCGAGATCGAATTCGACGGCCTTGAGATTGATGACAGTGACAGGATCATGGAAGTCGGTGACGGCTTGAAATTGACCCAGATCCGCCTCGGTACCGCGCGGCTTACTCACTGCATGCGTTGGCTCGGCCTCGCCAAGCGTTCGCTGGAAATCGCCCAGGACTATGTCGAGAAGCGCGAAGGCTTCGGCATTCGCCTGGCCGATCGCGAAAGCGTTCAATTGATGATGGGCAAGGCTGCGATGGATATCGAAATCGGCCGCATGCTGACCATGAAAGCCGCCTGGAAATTGGATCAGGGCGACAAGGCGCGTAAGGAGGTCTCCATGGCCAAGATCCACGTCGCCGACACGCTGCACCGGGCCGTCGATACGGCGCTACAGTTGAATGGTGCTCGCGGATACAGCAAGGATACGGTGATCGAGTGGATCTACCGCTATGCCCGCCAGGCCCGTCTGGTCGACGGGGCATCCGAAGTGCACAACATGGTGCTGAACCGTTTCTACACTGCCGAACGGCAGGATTTCTGGCGTTGGGGCGTGTAACGATTGACGGTCGAGAATGTGAGTGACCGAGGGCTGATCGGAGAGCAGGGCCGAGCGGCACTGGCGGAGTTCGTCCGCGCTGCTTTCGGTGCGGACAGTGTTTCCGTCGGCGATTGCCGCAAATTGAGCGGCGGGGCGATTCAGGAGAATTGGCTCGTCGACCTGGATATTGTTGGCGGTGTGCATGCAGGCGGCCTGTCCACCGTTGTGCGGACGGACGCACCGTCAGGGGTCGCGGTGAGCCACAGCCGGGCGGATGAGTTCCAGCTGCTCTCCGCTGCTTTCGCGGCGGGGGTGACCGTCCCAGAACCTTTGCTGTGCTGCGAGAGCACCGAGGTGATCGGTAAACCCTTCGTTGTCATGCGGCGGATCGGTGGCACGGCGCTGGGCCAGAAGGTGACGCGCGATCTTTCGATCGGCGGTGACCGTGAACTGCTGACCGAACGGTTGGGAGAGGAACTGGCGCGGATACACAGTATCACGCCGACAACCCATTCCTTTGACTTTCTGCCAGGGCCCGAAAAAATCGACTCGCTCAATGAGTTCCGGGAGCATCTGGATGCATTGGGTGAGCCGCGCAGCGCGCTTGAATGGGGGCTGCGCTGGTTGGAGATCAATCGGATGCCGGTCGAGGAGCCGGTCCTGTTGCACCACGATTTCCGCACCGGGAACTACATGGTCGACGGTGAAGGTTTGACCGGTGTCCTCGATTGGGAATTCGCCGGCTGGGGCGAGCCGCATGAGGATATCGGCTGGTTCTGTGCGATGTGCTGGCGCTTCGGGCAACGGGACAAGCCGGCCGGCGGGATTGGCTCCCGGGAAGCCCTATACCGCGGGTATGAAAGGGTATCCGGCCGCACGGTCGATCCAAAACGGGTCTATTTCTGGGAGGTCTTCGCCCATATCCGTTGGGCTGTGATCGCCGTACAGCAGGGACACCGGTTCCTGAAAGGTGGGGAGCGGACGCTGGACATCGTGTTGACGGGACGGCGACCGGCCGAAATCGAGTACGAAATTCTGCGGATGACCCCACCGGACAACGGACTGTTCGATGCGGTCTATTGAACCGCTTTCCGGCATCCACGGGAGAATGAAATGATACCCGATACCCCAGGCGCGAAGGATCTGCTCGACACGGTTGCTGCGGAGTTGAAAGCTGAAATCCTACCGCATGTCTCGGAGGAACAGAGGCTGACGGTCCTGATGGCGATCTCCGCAGTCCAGACATCGGTCCGGGAAATGGATTTCCTGCCGCGGCTCGAGCAGCAGCAGAAGGCGGCGCTCGCTCAATTTGTCGATAGCGAAGTGCAGCCGGAAGGGCGCGCGGAGGAACTGTGCCGCCTGATCCGCGAGGGGAAATACGATGAAGGCGCTGCCGCGCGGGCCTTGCACGAGGCTCTGATGCGGGATGTCCGCGCGCGCGCGTCGATCAGCAACCCTAAATATCTTGCCGCCGCGGAGGCGGATTGGTCCCGGCGCGGGTAGAATTCCAGGCTGATTCCGTCGGCCGGAAGCTTCAAAATCGGGCCCTGCAAGTGCCCTTCACAAATCTTTTGAGTCGTTCCAATAAACGCTGTGCCTTGCATATTTTGGCCAATTGGCCCATACACCCGTTGCTCCACTGGAGATTCAGGACGGAACCGGCCAATCGTCCGGCCTTCCACCTGCTATTTCATGCACGAAAACAATCTGCTGGGTAACGAATGTCGAAAGAAGACCTGATCGAGCTTGCCGGTACCGTCGTTGAAAAGCTTCCGAACGCGATGTTCCGCGTGAAGCTGGAAAACGACCACGAAATCATCGCCCACACCGCGGGCAAGATGCGTAAGTTCCGGATCCGTGTCATGGTCGGCGACAAGGTTGATGTTGAAATGACGCCCTACGACCTGACCAAGGGACGCATCACCTTCCGCCACAAATAGGCCGGCCGAAGATAGGCGCTGACAAGGATGAGTGTGAACAGGGGCCTGGCGGCCCCTTTTTCATGCCCGGTCGAGCTTCCGCTCACGCCACCCAAGCAGCACGGCGCCGACTGAACCGACAAGACAGAATATCAGGGCATGCCATGTCGCCCCGTGCCATCCCCCGACAAAGGTGACAATGGCGCCGATCAGGGGCGGGCCGGTCAAAGCGCCGATATTCGATCCCTGCATCATCAAGCCGTTGACGACACCGACAAGCGTCGTGGCCGGCGCATGTACGGGCGTCGCCGCCATCAAGGCCCCCGGTATCAATCCACCGATGGCGCTGAACAGAATGGCGGCGACAATACGCGGCGCGGTGTCGAACCATGGGCCGTATGTCGCGGCCGCGCACAGGGCCATTCCGGCGAAAGCAAACAGCAGCACGGTCTGTCGCGTCATTCCGCGGCCGAGCATTATCCCGGCGAGCACATTGCCGATCATGTTGGCCGCCACTACCGCAGCGGCCATGTAATTCGCGATCTCGTATTCCAGGCCGCGTGCCTCCATCAGAAAACTGGGCATCCAGGCTGTTACCGACAGGTACTGCATCGAATAGGCGAAGAAGGTTAGGGCCAGAAGCCAGGGGCCGCCGCGTCCCAGGCAGAGTCGCAATCCTTGCAGCGGCGACATGGGCGCGGCGGCGGCATCGGGCGGCGTCCAACTGGCGTTCCGGGTCTTCCAGGCGAGGACGGCGATCATGGCGAGCGCCAGGCAGCCGTTTAAAATCCAAATTCCGCGCCAGCCGATCGCCGGCATCGCGACAGGGGCCATCAACATCGCGATTGTCATACCGGCGGGCACGAAAGTGCCCCAAATGCCAAGCGCCAGGTTGCGGTCCTTCGGCGCCACGGCGCCGACAATCAGTCGAGGACAGGAGACGGCCGTACCGATGAAACCAAGGCTTTCGACCGACCGGCTCAGCATGATTTCCGTCAAACCATCGGAAAAGCCGCCCCAAAGCGAACCGATACCCAACATCAACAGGCTGAAGCGCGCGGCCCGGCGGGGGCCGATCCGGTCGGCCGATGCGCCGATCAAGGCGCCGACGGCAGCGCCCGCCAGCGTAAACAGGGATGCTACCCAACCGCCGGTGACGAGATCGAGCCCCAGATCGGCACGCAGAATCGGCAGCGCCGGCGCGACCTTGCCGATCTGCATGCCGGCGAGGATGCCGGTCATCATGGCCACCGTCACGATATCCCATCGTGAGGCAACGGATGTTTCTGCAGACGCTGACATGCAATGGTTCCCCGGGCAGGGCCGTGAGGGCAGGGCGGTGACGTCCAGGACCGGCTTTATTGAACGAAACATAGCTTGTGGAGTGTTTCGCAACCGCTTTCAATAGCGCCGCCATCAACGAAGTTTTTCAGAACCGAAACAGGCAGCGACTTCATGCGGATCAAGAGCGTCGAGGCGATCCCACTCGAAATTCCATTCAGTCCTTTTGGCAAGGATGGCGGTACGACCAAGGGATGGGCCGGGAACAAATGGCAGAAACTTTCGGTATTGCTGGTGCGCGTGGAAACGCAAAGCGGCATCGTCGGATGGGGCGAAGCGTTCAGCTATAATTGCCTGCGGCCGTTGAAGGCGGTCGTCGAGGACATGATCGCTCCCGCCGTACTCGATCGCGACGCATCGGATATCGCGGCTATCAGCACGGATCTTCAGAAAGGCATGCACCTTTGGGGGCGGTACGGTATTACCGTCTTCGCGCTGAGCGGTCTGGATATCGCCCTGTGGGATATTGCCGGCAAGGCTGCGGGCAAACCGGTCCACGAACTGCTCGGCGGCAAGTCCCGTTCAACGATCGAAGGGTATGCGAGCCTGTTTCGATACGGCGATGCGGAGCAGGTCGGTGAAAGGGCACAAGCCGCCTTGGATCAAGGGTACCGTGTCCTCAAACTGCACGAAATCACCGTCGCGCCATTGAAAATGGCCCGCGAAGTGGCCGGGCCGGATATTCCAATTACGGTCGACACGAACTGCCCGTGGCAATTCGATGAAGCGGCCCAGGTGATCGAGGAAATGAAACCTTACGATCCGTATTGGATCGAGGAACCGCTCTTCCCGCCTGAGGATTTCGAACATCTCGCCAAGCTTCAGGAACTGACCGGGGTTCCTCTGGCAGCTGGTGAGAATGCCTGTACCGCGATGGAATTTCGCAAGATGTTCCAGGCCGGTGCCGTCACCTTTGCCCAACCCAGCGTCACAAAGGTCGGCGGCATCACCGAATTCGTGAAAACGGTCGAACAGGCGAAGGAATTCGGCGTCAAGGTGATGCCGCATTCGCCCTATTTCGGGACCGGTTATCTCGCGACCCTGCATTTGCTGGCTTCCGTCGTGCCGGAAGGGTGGGCCGAGCGTTTCTATTTGACGGTTGAAGCCTGCCTGTACGGAGATCTGATCGAACCGAATGAACACGGGCATTTCCGGGTTCCGGATGGACCCGGCCTGGGCATGGAACCGGATCCGAACGTGATCCGCGACTATCGCGTCAAGAACCTATAACTGTTGGATCGAGTGGGAGAATAATCGTGCCGACATTTCAGGCGGACAAGCTGAAAGCAACCATTGCCGGGATCGTCCGGCTGACAGGTAGTGAAGCCGCGGAGGCGGAGACCGTCGCAGATCATCTGGTGATGGCGAATCTCTCCGGTCATGACAGTCATGGCGTCGGCATGATTCCCAAATACATCGACTGTTTCCACCGGGGCTTGGTCGTACCGAACACATCAGTGTCCATCATCAACGATGCCGGGGCAATCCTGCAATTCGATGCAAAGAAGGGCTTTGGTCAGCGCGTAGCCAAGGAAGCGACCGCCGGTGCGATCGCGCGGGCGAAGGAAACGGGTGTTTGCCTTTATACGCTTGCCAACGCTTTCCATATCGGCCGTGTCGGATCGTACGGCGAACAATCGATTGCCGAAGGCATGGTCTCGATCCATTTCGTGAATGTGTCCGACCATCGTCCCAGCGTCGCGCCTTTCGGCGGTGGCGAGGCGCGATACATCACCAACCCGGTCTGCATCGCGGTCCCGGGGGCGGGCAAGCAGGATCCGATCGTGCTCGATATGGCTACGAGCAAACTTGCGCTCGGCAAGGTTCGCGTCGCCTATAACAAGCGCGTCCAAATGGAAGAAGGCAATCTGCTGGATCCCGAAGGCAGGCCGACGACCGATCCAGGCGTCATGTTCCCCGAATTGCGCGGCGCCTTGCTTCCCTTCGGGGAGCACAAGGGGTCCGGGCTCGCTCTGATGTGTGAGCTGCTGGGCGGCATGTTGAGCCGCGGTCAGACGATCCAGCCGGGTCGCGAACGCAAGGACGGCATTATCAACAACATGCTTGGTATCGTCTTTGATCCGAACAAGCTGATCTCCGCTGATGCCTTTGCGGAAGAGCTTCAGGCAACGATCGACTACGTGAAGTCAGCGACGCCGCAGGATCCCGCCAAGCCGGTTCTGGTCGCCGGTGATCCGGAACGCGCCGCCCGCGCCAAACGGGGGCAGGAAGGCATTCCGTTGGATGACAATACCTGGGCGGGAATTCTGGAGGCTGGCGTGTCTCTGGGCCAGGCGCGTGAGGAAACCGAACGCCAAGTCGCCTGACCCTGTACGGCGTGTTCCCCGGTTAGACCTGAAGGCCAGACTCGGCGGATAGTCGGCGCATGAAGACCGTGCCCGACTATCACGCCAATCTGGCAGCCTTGCGGCCTGCTTTGCCGCCTGCGCTGCATGCGTGGCTGGCCGGCGAACACCGTTCAGCCAGCAGATTGGTCGGCGATGCCGGTGAAGGCTGGAATATCGATCTCGGAGGACGTTTGTTATACCCATCCGGTGCCGATGACTATGTCGGACCGCAGGTACAGACGTTCTTGGACAATCCCGTCCGGCGTATCAGTTTCGCAGCATCCAACTTCCTGTTCGAGGAAGACCAGACCGGCCCTGATAGAAGCTTTACGCCCCGACCGCTGAATGCGAAACGGCTGGCGGAGAAACTGAATGCCCAGGGCGAGTTTATCGCGGCGCGATTTGCCGAAGGGTTGCTGCACGAAGCCAATGGCCGGTCATTGGACTGGTTTCCAGATGCGGATGCAGGGCACCTGGTCTGTTTCGGATTGGGTCTTGGTCTTCATCTGCCCAGCTTGGTTTCTGGCTTGCCGGTTCGCGACCTTGTCGTCGTCGATCCGTTTCCTGAGTTTCTGCGTCACAGCCTGTCCGCCGTCGATTGGAAAAGCCTTTCGGCGGAACTGACCCGACGCGGGGGGCGGATCTGGTTTTGCATCGGGCAGGATCCGCAGAAACTGACGGAAGAACTTCAGACCGCGCTGCGTGGTCCCAATTATATCCGCATCGACGGCGCCTATATGTTCCAGCATTACGATGTGGCGCCGCTGCCCGAAGTCATCCGTCAAATTCAGGAAAGAGGCCCGATCCTGGAACTGGCCAAGGGATTCTACGAAGACGAAATCCGGATGCTCACCCACACGGTCCAACATCAAATGGCCGGGTCTGCGCGTCTGCTGGTCGATCTGCCACCACCTTCGGAAGTTATGCCGCCGGTTTTGGTTGTCGGCAGCGGCCCCAGTGCGGACAGGAACATGGACCATGTGGCTCGTTTGCAGTCGGAAGGCGCTGTCGTCATCAGCGCGGGAACGGGGTTGGGCGTTGCGCTCAATCACGGTGTGCGGCCGGATCTGCATTGCGAGATCGAGAATACGGTAACCATTGACGAAGGGCTTGGATTGCTGGCCCGGGATCATGACCTTTCAACGATACCTTTGCTGGCCTCTTGGACCGTTTCGCCGCGGACGAGTGCATTCTTCCCGAAACGCATCTTCTATTTTCGGGATAGCAACGCAGGCAGCAGGCTGTTCGCATCGTCGGATCAGGTGATCGGATTGTCGGGGCCGACGGTCGCCAACCTTGCTTGCCGGGCGGCCATCGCATTGGGCGTTAAGGAAATCTACCTGTTCGGAATCGATCTTGGTTCCCGTTCGCGCGATGTTCATCACAGTGAGAAATCTGCCTACAATCTAGTTGAGGACGAGTTCTGGCGCACCGGTCGAGGCATGGACGGCCTGGAAATTGAAATGCCGGGGAACCGAGGCGGAACGGTTTTCACGAGCCGGCAGTTCCAACTGACCCGAACAGGGTTCGAACGTCTTATTCGCGCCTTTCCCGAGACGGTCTTCCACAATTGTAGCGACGGTGTCCGGATTGCCGGCGCCAATCCGGTTGATCCCATTGATCTTCAGTTCACGAAAGACCCACGAGGGTCGGCCTCGGAAAGGATTCTCAATCGACTCGGCACAAGCGCGGAACTGGATCATATGATGTGCCGGGCGAAATTAAGGGACTATCGTGAGGCGCTTTCAACCTGGTGGATGGCCGTCGACGAGGTCTTGAAACGGCCCGATCAACCATTGGACGGGCTGATTGACCAGATTTACCCTCTGATCGAGGACGGGCTGTCCGCTGCGCGGATGGATGCGATGGGCGCGGTTCAGGCGAGTTTTGCGGGTTCCATCACCAGCATGCTGCAACTCTCCTACACGGTGTTGCGCCGGTTGCCGCGAGAAGACAGGGCAGCGGCGACCACGCGTGTCGCGGCCGGAATGTGGGAAATCCTTGCCGACGCGGTCGATAGGGCCGACCGGAATTCCCGTGACTTGGAAGATGAAATCCCCACATAGAGAGTGTGCCTAGGCGAAGGAGTTAGTCCATGACGTTCAAGTCGATGCGTACATTCTTGACGGTTCTGGGGATGACCGGGTTTCTGGCTGCCTGTGAAGAAGGGACTCCCCGTGTCGTCGAAATGTATGTCGACAACAACGGCACCTGGCGATACTTGCCGGAAGCCGCCCAAAAGGGCCCAATTCTGGTTATACTGCTGCCCCGCGCCATTGCCGCTGCCAGCGGCTATGAGAGCATTACGCTCGATCTGATGAACGAAGCGGCGAAACAACGGACCAAGACTGTTTTCACAGCCAATCCCGGAGATGCGAAGAGCGGAGTCCGCGTGATCCATTTCATCGGGGCGGGCTCGGGGACCGGGGGATCGTCGCTGTGCAGCGGATCGGTGCCGGAAGCCGTCCGGGGTGAGAAGGAGTTGAAAATCATCTCCGTTCTTTGCCGCGGCAGCAACCGTCTTTCGGAAGTACATGGCTGGATCGCCGTGAAGACCGCGGCGCAGGATGAGGAATTCCGTCTCGTGATGCTCGACCTGATGAAAGGGTTGTTCAAGCGGCCCGAGACGGAAAGGTAATCCTCTTCCGTTAGACTATGCCGCGGGCGTTCCGACGGCACCGCCCGCAATCGGTACGGCTCCGTTCCCGCCTATGATGTTGGTCCACGCCGGGTCGGGTTTGCGCAGCGGCGCGATTTCCGTCGAAGGCATCGTCTCTTCCGGTGTCAGCAGCAACCCTGCGCGCGCGAAGGCGTTACCCAGACGACGACTGCTGGTCACGGTCGTGATCAACGGGGACAATAATGGGCCGGCGATCAACGGCAGGAACCACAGGATCGACTGCGGAGCGAGGGTCAACACAATGCCCAGCAAACCGCCGCCGAAGACGAGGTTGGTCGCGTGACGGCGCAGGGCTTCTCCGATAGCGATCTGCCTACCGTTGCGGGCTTGGCGGTCCCACTTCACTGAAACGCCCGACAGGATCGAGACGACGAAGCCGGTCTGAAACACCATCATGACCGGGGCCATGATGACCGACATGACGGTTTCTATCATCCCGCTGACAAACAGCCCCGAAGCCCCGCCGAACCGGGCGCGCTCACGCGCATTCAGCGACAAGAGGAAGGTGCCGAGAAACTTGGGCAGGATCAGCATCGCCATGATGACGCAGAACAGCGTGATCGCCATGACGTTCCAATCGCCCGGCACCAGCCGGAAATGTCCGGATCCCGGCCCTTGATAGGAAAGCCCGGGATTGCTCTGGTGCAGCAGGTTGATCACGCTGGCCACGAGGAACAGGAACCAAAGGGGAGAGGCAACATAGGACATGATGCCGGATGCCATGTGGAAGCGGCTGAGAGAGGACAGCCCTTTTTCGATCAGGACGCGTGAATGCTGTAGGTTTCCCTGACACCAGCGACGGTCCCGCTTCACATAGTCCAGCAGGGTTGGCGGGATTTCCTCGTAGCTGCCTTCGCCCACCGGAACGTTCCAGACCTTGTATCCGGCACGGCGTATATAGGCCGCTTCGACGAAATCATGGCTCATGATTTCACCGGACAACGGTCCTTTGCCTTTCAATACCGGCAGGTCGCAATGCTGAAAGAAGGGGGCGGTTCGGATGATGGCGTTATGGCCATAATAGTTCCCGTCGCCCATTTGCCAGAAGCCGACACCTGTATTCACGATTTCCGCCGTCGCGCGGCCGCCGAATTGCTGCAAACGGCCGAACAGCGTTTCGGACAGGACGGGACGCGCCACGGTCTGGATGATCCCGGCATCGGGATGGTCTTCCATCAAGCGTACCAGGTCCGTAATCAGGTCGCCCGACATGACGCTGTCCGCATCCAGCACGACCATGAAATCATAGTCCTTGCCCCAGCAGCGGCCGAACTCGGCAATATTGCCGGCTTTGCGGCCGGTGTTCTTTTCCCGTCGCCGGTAATGAATCTTGCCTGTGGCAAGCAGCCCGGCCAGATGCGCGTAGCACTGACGCTCTTCCTCGGCGATCGAGAGATCCGTGGTGTCGCTTAAAAGGAAGAATTCGAAACGGTCCAGATTGCCGGTTTGTTCGATCGACCGATAGGTCGCCTGCAAGCGCCGGCAAGTCCGCGCCGGTTCCTCGTTGTAGATCGGCATCACGATCGCCGTTCTGGCCTGTATCGGCTTGGCACGATCGAGATTCGCAAGGATCGGGGAGGCGGCCCGGCCCGGATTATTGCTGAACGCCTGGATCATGAAACCCAACATGGAATTCCAGAACCAGATCGCGATCCAGACGAAGGACAGCGAGAACAGGATCAACATCGCCCATTCCGCCGGTGTCATGCCCATCGGGCTGAGGATTTGATGCATGAAGAAGACGGCCGCCGCCGTCATCGAAAGGACGGGCAGGGCAAAAACAAGACGTCTAGCAAGGGGGGCTACACCGTCCACAGATAACTCCATGTCTCCGTAAAGGGCTGGCCGTTGCGTTCCAGCCACGCAAAAGTCTCCGCCCGCTCGGCGTTGTCGCTTTGCAGGTCGAACGTTAGTTCCAGGGCGCCGTCCGGCGTTCTCTTCAGGAGAGGAGGGGTCGTTTGTCCATGCGGGCTCGACACCCTTGCTGTCGCCCCTTCAAGATCGCCCTGCGGCACCCCCCGGAACTGCACGGCGGCCCTCAAATAAGGACGTTTATTCCCAAAGTCCAGAGGGATGATATGGCTATTTTTTGCATAGCCCATTTCGGCCGGCATCGGTGGGTTTTCATGCACCGATGTTAGCCGGTAGTGGAGCCTGAAGGGCGTGCCGGGAGGGGGAGGTTCATCCGGAACCCAAAAGGCGCCGATATTGTCGAAATCCACATCCTCGCTACCGATTTCAACCAGTTGTACATGCCCTTTCCCAAAAGCATCCAGCGGTTCGACCCAATATCCCGGGCGTAAATGGTATCGTTTATCCGGTGTGGCAAAAGCGTCTGGATCCTTCTCCCGCTGCAAGAGCCCGAACCCCATGGGATTCTCGGCGAAGTGCTGGGTGACGGTGACGCCGCGCCGTTTTGCAAGCGGCCGCCATATGGTCTTTCCATCGCTGAGGCGCATGAATAGTCCGTCGGAATCATGGACCTTGGGCTTGGCGCCACCGGTCTTGGTGGCCCGCTCGGCATCACCATAGAGATACATGCTTGTCAGCGGCGCGCAGCCGAACTTTTCGACTTCGTTGCGCAGGATCAGTTCCGCTTCGACCTCGACCGTCGTCTCATCGTCGGGTGACACAGTGAACCGGTAGGCGCCGCAAACGCTCGGGCCGTCCAGGAGCGCAAGAATGCGGAGGCTTTGTGCGCCTGCTTCCGGCCGTTCGAGCCAAAAGGAACGAAAATCGGGAAACTCTTCGGGCCGCGGCAAAGCCGTGTTGATCGCGATGCCGCGGGCGGAAAGCCCGTATTGCTGATGCCTGCCCAGGAACCGGAAATAGCTGGCCCCACGAAAGACGATCAGCTCATCCTTCCAATGGTGTTCCTCGTGCAAGGGATATAGGACTTTGAAGCCGGCAAACCCACCCGCATGCAACGCGTCATCAAGCGCGGTACCCTGCGGCAAAGGGGGCAATCCGGAAAGGTCGAAGTCGGACAGGTCGTATGGGATCGGACGGGCGCTGCCATTCGCGGTCTCGGTCAATTCGACGAGATCATTCGCGTAGACACCGGGTTTCAAATAGTGAACTTCGAAATCCGACTGACCGCGCCACAATGCCCGATCGGACAGAAAACGTATCTGTTGGAACTGATCCGGTGTCAGATTACGCAGATAGGCGGAAGTGGTGACCCGCGGCGGGTCGTAGGGGCGCGCCGCCAAGTCGCGAGCGACAGCCTTGAGTTCACCAAAATCGCGGACAACGGAACGGGAGGGGGCGGCCGCAGAGGCCAAACCCGGGAAGTGGGACAGCACTACACTGCTCGTCCCAGCAAAAATGAAGCGTTTCGCGAAATCGCGACGGTTCAACATTCAACCCCCATATGGCAATTCAGGACCAGCTTGAAAGTGGTCCCAAACCATACGATTTAACAGCGATCGCCGAGACGTCCAGCCGAAGTCTTTCGAAAGGAGACTGTCAATGTAGACGGTGTTCGGACGGTGACACATATCCGGCATAAAAACGGCAAAAGTATGGCGAAGGGAGACACGTCTTGTCACAAATTCGTGACGCTCTGTTAGTTGGTTTTGCTGGGTTTTTCCGTCAAATACAGTAGGGCGATTGTGGATATTAACGACCGTCGAACTTGATAGTTGGGTGATGGCGGCCGTGAAGGATCCGCTGACCGACGCGCAAATGGAAGGATGCGGGGTTGATTAAAAGCGGCGAACATCATTCGTCGGGCGACCGGCACGCCGACGCGGCCAAGCAGCCAGTTCGCCGTATCCGCGATCCGCGCCTCGATTTTTTCCGCGGCATCGCGATGCTGATCATCTTTGTGGCGCATGTGCCCTGGAACCATTGGGCAAACTTCATTCCCGCCCGTTTCGGGCCGAGCGACGCAACGGAAATGTTCGTGTTCTGCTCGGGCTTTGCCGCTGCCATCGCTTTTGGCGGGACATTCATCCGTGCCGGATTCTGGTTGGGGACGGCACGGGTCGTGTACAGGGTTTTCACCCTCTATATCGCCCATATCATGATGTTTCTGTCGATCGCGCTCGCCGTTTATGCAGCGACGGAGGCTTTCCCAGACCAGGATTACGTCAGCGGATTGGCGTTGAACCCCTTCTTCGAGAATCCCGGCCAGCAATTGATCGGGCTGTTCACCTTGTCCTACGTGCCCAACTACTTCGACATCATGCCGATGTATATCGGCGTTCTGCTGATGATGCCGTTGGTCGTCCTGGCACAGAGGATCCATACGGCCTTGGCAATCGGTCTGGTGCTCGGGCTCTACGTCCTGCAGTTCAACCAGCAGTGGGATTTTCCGGCGGCTCCCTTTAACGACGAGTTGGTGTGGTTTTTCAATCCCTTGGGATGGCAGCTTCTGTTCTTCACCGGGTTTGCCTTGAGCCGAAAGTGGATTACACCGCCCCCCGTGACGAAAGCCTGGGTGACCGCCGCCGTTGTGATCGTCGTGCTCGGTTTTCTGGTGTGGAACCGGGCCGTGTGGAAAGCTTTCCCGGAAGTGATGGTGCTGTACGACGTTCTATCGAACACCGGCGCCTTTATCGGGGTCGACCTCGGTCTCTTGGGCAAAACGGATTTCGGCTTTGGTCGTTTTCTTCACTTCATGGCGCTGGCCTATCTGGCGGTCGCAATCTTGAAGGGGCGCGAGGGTATTCTCTATGCGCCGATCTTCAACCCGATCCGGAAGGTCGGACAGCAGGCCTTGGTAACCTTCGTTGTGTCCATGTTCATCAGCCGGATCGCCGGAATGATTCTCGACGTCATTGGCCGGGATGCCTGGCAACTGACCCTGGTCAATTTGGGAGGCATGGGAACACTTGTCGGCGTTGCCTACTTCATCGGTTGGTACAAGACACAGCCCTGGCGGCATGTGGACATTCATGCCAATTCCGCTCAGACGCACGCGCTTGCCACTGGCAAGCCGGTGGACATGGAAGGCATTGACCGAAAGGACGAGGGCAAGGCGGCGGCCGATTTTAGCCCGTCCGCCCGGCCGATGCCGGCGGAATAGCCGGTTGGGGTCCCGGATGGCCTCCCGAGCAGCCGTACTGACCGGCGTCATCGTATTTATGGTCCTTGTTCTGCTGTTGCCGCAATCGGGATTGGCCGGTTCATCGCATCACCTCTCCCGCTCGTTCGACAGTCCTGCCCTTGGGCGCAAGATGGCCTATTCGATCTATCTGCCCGACGGATACGGTGAGGGTGAGCTGCTTCCTGTCGTGTATCTTCTTCATGGGTTGGGCGGCAGTGAGAGGGACTGGCCGAATGCCGGCGGTGCCGGACAGACCGCGGACCGGCTTATTTCGGCTCAAGAAATTCGACCGATGATCCTTGTCATGCCCGATGGGGAAGACAGTTGGTACGTGGACACGGCCGCCCATGGCGGACCGGGGGCATTCGAAACGGCGATCCTGGAAGACCTGACGGAACATGTCGAAGCCACCTACCGGGTGGACGCGCGCCCCAGTTCACGCGCTATTGCGGGCCTGTCCATGGGCGGTTTCGGGGCGATAAGGCTGGCTGCGAAGTATCCGGAACGCTTTGCAGCCGCGGTCAGTTTCAGCGGCGCGATCGTCGAGAACCATCTGCCCGGCAATCCGGTATCAGAAACGCAAATCAAGCTTTTTCGCGGTGCATTCGGTAGTCCTTTCCAGCCGTCGGCCTTCAATCGGGAGAACGTTTTCGCCTTTCTGCCCAATCTGTCCAAGGCGAAGACAAGGCCTGAGTTCCTGCTGACCGTCGGAGATGACGACTATTTTTCCCTTTATGAAGGGGCTTTCCTGACCTTCCTGCGCCTTCGGGAACTCGGCGTTCCTGTAGAATTGCGCGTCACCGACGGAAATCATTCCTGGGCCGTGTGGCGCCGGGAGTTGGAGCGGGGGCTTCGTTTCATCGACCGGGCCTTTGCTGCGAATTGATGACCTCGGCTCTTTTCGATCAGACGGTATTGATGTCGTCCAGTTCGAATTCAGGAGTGTCATAAGCCTTTAATGCCGCCAGATGATGTTCTGCATCGTCCGAATAAAGACCGCCCACGATACCGTCCAACAATCGAGGCAAGGCGTATTTCAACCCGTTCATCCCGCCGCCGCTGAAGCCCTGCGAAAGGGTGGAGCCGAATGTGAAAAGGTGGAGGTGTCTGAGATAGGGGGCCTCGCCGGGTGATTTTTCGAGAAACTCGAAACCGGGTCCCAGATAGGGGTAACGGCTCAAGGCCTCGTTCTCTTCGCCGACGGGCGGCAGGTAACGGTCGGCCCAGCAGGCGATGTCCTGATGGATTTGCGCGAATTCGGCGCGCAGGGCCAGATCGACGATGAAACCGGTGCCGCATATCAGGAAATCAGCCGCAAAAGATCCCTTGGGCGTGTCCATTTCGATTGCGCCGCCGCGATGGGATAGGCCGTCGGTATCCGCACCGGTCACAAGGGTAAAGTTTGGATGCTTCGTCACGCGAGCCACGGTTTCCTTTGGCGGCGGTTCGCGCAGCGTCAGAAGATAGTCCATGAACCGCCAGCGCCACTCGTCAGGTAACCGGGGGAAACTTCGCAGGAACCCGGCCTGTTCCAGGTGTTTGTATGCCTGGACGCGATGTAACTGCTCACGCCGGGTGAACAGGTGCACGGATGCCGCCCCGGCTTCCAGCGCCGTCGCCGCCTGGTCGAATGCCGATGCGCCCGCGCCGAGAACGGCTACACGTTTTCCAGATAGAGAGGAAAAGTCTATGTCCGGATCCGAGGCATGAGCGTACATTTCCTTTGGCAGATTCGATTGCACGGCCCTTGGTATATGCCAATCGCCGCCACCCTCGATGCCGGTGCAGAAAACGATCTTTCGTGCTTCGATGTTCCGCTGTCCCTCCGGCTCGTCGAGGGAGATCGTGAAACCTTTACCGTTCCAGTCGAACCCGGTGAGGGTGCTATTGTTTCGGATCGGGACTTTTGTCACCTCGCGCAGCCAGATCATGTAATCCTGCCATTGCGCATTCGGTATCTTGTCCAGCCGTTCCCACGCATCGGGGCCCCATTGGGCAACGAACCAAGCCCGAAAGGTGAGGGAAGGGATGCCCCAGTCGGGCCCGGTGAGGTATTTTGGCGAACGCAACGTCAACATACGGGCAAAGGTGGACCATGGGCCTTCCTTGCCCTTCGGTGCCTTGTCGATGACCAGGATATTGTTCACATGGTCCCGCATCAGACCGATGGCGATCGAGATGCCTGCCTGACCGCCGCCGACAACGACGACATCGTACTTTTTCCGTTCGGATTTTACCTCTGGGACGGGCATCCACGGTTTGAAGGGAAAGGACAGGGTTTCGAGATCCTGTCGCACTCTGCTTTCAAGAGCCTGCAATCCTGAACGGGCGGCTGCGGCAGGGGAGGTCTCATTCATGTTGGGGAACTCGTGACACGGATAGGGCGTTTCCGGCAACCAGGGTTGCCGGTCCCCGCCGGGTCGTCAAGCGAGTGGTACGGAGCCGCCGGTTAGGAGGCTTCCGGTGCCGGCTGCTGTTGCTGCAGGATGACCTGTACCCCGTCCTGCTGGAAGACCGCCTGGCCGTTTTCCAGTTGGATCGTCTCATCGTCGATTTGAACGCTGGTGACGTTCTCACCGAGCAGGATCGTCAGGTCATTGTCCTCGTCGGTCATGGTGACGACGTCTTCGACCCGCAGGGACAGTTGCAACTCATCGACACCGGACAAATCCAGGGTTTCGATATTGCGGATAT
Organism: Hwanghaeella sp.; assembly: GCF_965227365.1. Taxonomy (GTDB): domain Bacteria; phylum Pseudomonadota; class Alphaproteobacteria; order UBA8366; family Aestuariispiraceae; genus Hwanghaeella. Next base: position 2,218,131 of record NZ_OZ245754.1, on the reverse strand, counting down.
GGGACAATTCATCGCCGGAAAGCGAATGCGGTCCCACATCACTGGAATCCAACCTGAATGTGTCTTCGCCGGTGCCGCCGTCCCGGATGCCTGAGAACTGGCCCTGAGCCCCGCTGGGAACCGGGCTTGTCGGCAGATCGTCCATGGTCGAAATCAGCACATCGTTACCGCTTCCGCCCAATAGCTGGTCTTCGAACCCGTCACTGATCAGGACGTCGTCCCCGGCTTCACCTTCCAGGATGTCGATGTCGTCGCCGCCGACAAGCAGGTCATTGCCGCTGCCACCGACCAGACGGTCGTTTCCGTCACCCCCGAGCAAAGTATCGTCGCCGGAACCGCCCGAGATGAAATCGTCCCCGGCATCGCCCTCGATGAAATCATTACCCGAGAAGCCGGCGAGGAAGTCGTTCCCGTCACCGCCGGAAATCACATCGTCGCCCTGACCGCCGGATACGAGGTCGGCGCCATCGCCGCCCAGTAACCGGTCGTTGCCCTGGCCGCCGTCGATGATGTCGTTTCCGCTGCCACCGTCGACGAAATCGTCGCCGCTGCCGCTATTCACGAAATCTTCGCCTTCGCCTGCGAATACAATGTCATCGCCTGCGAAGGTACGAACGATATCGTTCCCGCCGCCCGCGAAGACCAGATCAGGTTCGTTCGATCCGACGAGGAACTCCCCGAAGCCTTCATTGTCGGCAATTGCATTCGCAAGGGAGTCGGTAACGTCCGCGATGGTTCCGTTTTCGTTTAGAATACCGATACGGACGACCTCAAATCCCTGCGCCACGATGTTCGGCGCCGTCATGGTAAGGACGGCATTGTCCGGGGAGGCAATATATGACTGCAACAAGCCGAGTTGGCCGCTTGCAATCATCTGATTGAGGCTGCTCGCGCTCATCAGAAGGTTCAGGGTGTCCTGACCCTCTCCGCCGGAGTAAGTGACGGCGTCTCCGTCCGCCAGCGCCGAGATGACCGTGTCGTCACCGCCGCCCAGGTCGATAGTGGTCTGACTGTTCAGGAAGTCGAGGCCAGAGAAATCGACGGTCTCACTGCTGTCTGAGAGAGCAATCAACAGCGGGCTGGCCGGATCGACATCACCGTCACCATCGGAGTCGCGTCCGATGGCTTCAATACCCGAGTGCCCGGCGTTGAAGCCGTCGCCGAAACCGTCGAAGGTCGCGGCTTGGGCGACAATGGTGTCCGTGCCCTCGGTACCGCTGTCTCCGTAAGCGTCGATGCCGTCGCCTTCCGACCAAAGGTAATTGTCGGACCCTTCACCGCCGTCGAGATCGTCGATGCCGCCGCCGCCGACAAGGACATCGTCATCCGCGCCGCCGTCGATCAGATCGGCACCGTTGCTTCCCTGAAGGTTGTCGTTGCCGTCACCGCCGAAGATTTCCAGGTCGCGGTTGACCACCTCGCTTGCGACGACCGTGTCATCGCCATCGCCCATGTTCAGGGTGAGCGTATTGTTGCTAAGGTCGGTGTTCGACAGGTCGCGCAATTCGACCGTGTCTTCGCCCGGTCCGAAATCGATATCGATTTCCTCATAACCCGCAGCGGTAACCAACTGGCCTGAAACGGTATTGGTGATTGTCACGCGGCCCAGTTCGTCTTGCGCAATGATCCAGTCATCACCGGTGGTCGCGCCGCCAAAGCTGGCGTCTATCACCAGCTTCTGCGTATCGCCGGGCGTTTCGCCGACAGGCGCGACGAGGTTCAGGTCCTGACCTGCCACCAGCACGACGTTCGACGAGTCCTCGACCGATATCTTGAGCGTTCCGGTAACCGAACTCGTGTCGCCGTTGTCTTCCGTGGCGGTGGCCGTCACCGTCAGATTGATGGCGCCCAGGGTGTTCGGCGCGGGGGTGATCGTCAGGCCGTCGAGCTCTTCCGCAGTCAGCGTTACCGTGCCGTCTTCATTCAATGTCCCCGCGCTCAATATTGCACCGTTGAGACCGGAGACGGTAACCGTCAATTCCTCGGACCCGTCCAGATCGGTCAGGGAACTCGTAATGTCCACCGGGATCTGAGCCGCCAGATTGCCTGTCGTATCGCCCAGTTCCAATGTGGGGGTGTCGGCGACGCCAGCTACCGATACCGTGAACGACTTCGTTGCCTCTGCGCTGTCTTCCGTCCCGTCCTCGGACGTCGCGCTAATCGTCAAGGCAATGTCGCCGGAGAAGTTCTGCGGGGGCGTTAGGGTCAGGCCTTCCAATTCGGCCGCCGTAAGTTTGACGCTGCCGTCGGTTTGGACGACGCCCGCGGACAAGGTGGCGCCGGCCGGCAAACCGCTGATGACGACGTCGGTCAGGGACTCCGATCCGTCTTCGTCGCTGAGCGCCGCCGCCAGGTCCAACTCAATTGCGGTATCTTCGCTACCGTCGACGTCGTCCGCATCCAGATCCGGGGCGTCTGCTACGGCGCCGACGGTCACGGCGATGGTATCGCTGACGCTGGCCTGCTCACCGGAGGCATTGTCTTCGGTAACGACCGTGACCGTTAGATTGAAATCGGCATCGGAATCCGTGGGCGGTGTAATGGTCAAACCGTCCAGGTCTTCCGGACTTAGCGTCGCTTCTCCGTCCTCTACGGAAATCACCACACCGTCGCCGTTCTTCAAGACCGCGCCCGAGGGGATGCCGGAAAGGGTGATTGTAGCCGTATCGTCCGCTTCGATTTCGCCGACGGCGATTGAGAGCGGGATTGCATTGTCTTCAAGACCGGTTGCATCGGTTATGGTCAGGACGGCTTCGCCCGCCGTACCGCCGGTAATGTCTACAGTCAGTTGCTTGATCGTATTCTCACTGTCTCCGTCGGATTCCGTAGCCGTTGCCGTAACTGTCAGTGTGAAATCATCGACCAGACCTTCCGGCGTCAGCACAAACAAACTGCTCAACTGATTGGCGGAAAGACCAAAAACGCCATTGCCCTGATCACTACCGACAGCATTGCCGTCGCCATCAACCAGACTGGCGCCCGAAGGCAATCCGGCGATCGTGACGGATAGACTTTCTGATCCGTCCTGATCCTGCAACGCGCTGGCGATATTGAGCGCGATGGCCGTTCCCGAAAGCCCGCTTGCATTCTCGACGGTCAAGGTAGGCGCATCCGCGACGCCGGCGATCGTGACGGTCAGGTCCTTGGTCGTGGTGCTGGCGCTCTCCCCATCGGTCGAGGTGACCGAGACGGATAGGGCGAGGTCGCCGGAGAAGTTCAGCGGCGGGGTGATGGTCAGATTTTCCAACTGACCCGCCGTCAGCGTGACGGAGCCGTCTTCATTCACCGTACCGGCGGACAGGGTCGCACCGTTCAGGCCGGAGATGGTGACGTCGGACAGGGTTTCGCTTTCATCCGTCAGAGCGGCGGCGATATCCAGACCGATCGCGTTGTCTTCGAGACCATCGGCATCGCTGATGGTCAGGGTTGGGGCGTCGGCAACGCCAGCCACAGAAACCGTTAGATCCTTCGTCGTTGTGCTGGTGCTTTCGCCGTCGGTCGAGGTGACCGAAACGGAGAGGGTGAGGTCGCCGGAGAAGTTCAGCGGCGGCGTGATGGTCAGATTTTCCAACTGACCCGCCGTCAGCGTGACGGAGCCGTCTTCATTCACCGTACCGGCGGACAGGGTCGCACCGTTCAGGCCGGAGATGGTGACGTCGGACAGGGTCTCGCTTTCATCCGTCAGAGCGGCGGCGATATCCAGACCAATCGCATTGTCTTCAAGCCCGTCCGCATCACTGATCGTCAGTGTCGGCGCATCCGCGACGCCGGCGATCGAGACGGTCAGGTCCTTGGTGGTGGTGCTGGTGCTCTCCCCATCGGTCGAGGTGACCGAGATGGAGAGGGTGAGGTCACCGGAGAAGTTCAGCGGCGGTGTAATGGTCAGATTTTCCAACTGACCCGCCGTCAGCGTGACGGAACCGTCTTCGTTCAGTGTACCGGCGGACAAGGTCGCGCCGTTCAGACCGGAGATGGTGACGTCGGACAGAGTCTCACTCTCGTCGGTCAGAGCCGCCGCGATATCCAGACCAATCGCATTGTCTTCCAACCCGTCCGCATCGGTGATGGTCAGTGTCGGCGCATCCGCGACGCCGGCGATCGAGACGGTCAGGTCCTTCGTCGTTGTGCTGGTGCTCTCCCCATCGGTCGAGGTGACCGAGACGGAGAGGGTGAGGTCGCCGGAGAAGTTCAGCGGCGGGGTAATCGTCAAGTTCTCGAGCTGCCCTGCGGTCAGCGTGACGGAACCGTCTTCGTTCACCGTACCGGCGGACAGGGTCGCACCGTTCAGGCCGGAGATGGTGACGCCGGACAGAGTCTCGCTCTCGTCCGTCAGAGCGGCGGCGATATCCAGACCGATCGCGTTGTCTTCGAGACCATCGGCATCGCTGATGGTCAGGGTTGGGACGTCGGCAACGCCAGCCACAGAAACCGTTAGATCCTTCGTCGTTGTGCTGGTGCTCTCCCCATCGGTCGAGGTGACCGAGACGGAGAGGGTGAGGTCACCGGAGAAGTTCAGCGGCGGTGTAATGGTCAGATTTTCCAACTGACCCGCCGTCAGCGTGACGGAGCCGTCTTCATTCACTGTCCCGGCGGAGAGCACGGCACCGTTCAGGCCGGAGATGGTAACGTCGGACAGAGTCTCGCTTTCATCCGTCAGAGCGGCGGCGATATCCAGACCGATCGCGTTGTCTTCGAGACCATCGGCATCGCTGATGGTCAGGGTCGGCGCATCCGCGACGCCGGCGATCGAGACGGTCAGGTCCTTGGTGGTGGTGCTGGTGCTCTCCCCATCGGTCGAGGTGACCGAGACGGAGAGGGTGAGGTCGCCCGAGAAGTTCAGCGGCGGGGTGATCGTCAGATTTTCCAACTGACCCGCCGTCAGCGTGACGGAACCGTCTTCGTTCAGTGTACCGGCAGACAAGGTCGCGCCGTTCAGACCGGAGATGGTTACGCCGGACAGGGTCTCGCTCTCATCCGTCAAAGCAGCGGCGATATCCAGACCAACCGCGTTGTCTTCGAGACCATCGGCATCGCTGATGGTCAGGGTCGGGGCGTCGGCAACGCCAGCCACAGAAACCGTCAGATCCTTGGTCGTGGTGTTGGTGCTTTCGCCGTCGGTCGAGGTGACCGAGACGGAGAGGGTGAGGTCGCCGGAGAAGTTCAACGGCGGGGTAATGGTCAGGTTTTCCAACTGACCCGCCGTCAGCGTGACGGAGCCATCCTCGTTCACCGTACCGGCGGACAAGGTCGCGCCGTTCAGACCGGATATGGTGACGTCGGACAGGGTCTCGCTCTCGTCGGTCAGAGCCGCCACGATATCCAGACCGATCGCGTTGTCTTCAAGCCCGTCCGCATCACTGATCGTCAGTGTCGGCGCATCCGCGACGCCGGCGATCGAGACGGTCAGGTCCTTGGTCGTGGTGCTCGTGCTTTCGCCGTCGGTCGAGGTGACCGAGACGGAGAGGGTGAGGTCGCCGGAGAAGTTCAGCGGCGGCGTGATGGTCAGATTTTCCAACTGACCCGCCGTCAGCGTGACGGAGCCATCCTCGTTCACCGTACCGGCGGACAAGGTCGCGCCGTTCAGACCGGAGATGGTGACGTCGGACAGAGTCTCGCTCTCGTCGGTCAGAGCCGCCGCGATATCCAGACCAATCGCGTTGTCTTCGAGACCATCGGCATCGCTGATGGTCAGGACCGGGGCGTCCGCAAAGCCAGCCACAGAAACCGTCAGATCCTTCGAAACGGTTTCAGTATCTCCATCATCTTCCGTGGTGGTCACGTTAACCGTGAGGGAAAGCTGGCCGGAGAAGTTTGTCGGGGGTGTGATCGTCAGCCCGGACAACTCCGCAGCCGTCAGAATGACGTCGCCGGTTTCTTCATCCACCGTGCCGGCAGAGAGCGTTGCGCCTTCGGGAATATTCGAGAGCCGGATTTCGGTGATCTCTTCGGAACCGTCGTTATCCGTCAACGAAGCGGAAATGCTGAGAGGAATGGCCAGGTCTTCACTGCCGTTCGCCACGGAAACGGTCAGCGAAGCCGCATCCGCGACGCCGGTCAGGGAAACAGCCAGGGTGTCGGTGACCGTCTCGGTTTCCCCGGATTCGACATCCTGGGTCGTGACCGCAACCGTCAGGTCGAAATCGACATTGCTGTTCGCAGGCGGTGTGAGCGTGAGACCATCCAAATCGCCGAGAACAAGGGTATAGCTGCCGTCTTCGTTTTCTTCGCCGGCGGATAGGCTGGCACCTTCGGGCAATCCGCTTATGACGATGGACGCAATCGTGTCGTTCGCCTCAACATCCGCCACGGAAATGCTCAAGGGGATTGATACGGCGTCTTCCAGGCCTGCTGCCTCGCTGACGAGCAAAACGGCTTCGCGCGGGGTACCCGTGACGGCAACGGCGATATCGAAACTCGAAGTGGTTTCTGTATCGCCATCGTCCTCAGTGGCGGTGGCGGAAACGCTGAGCACGAAGTCTTCGACGCTGTCCAGCGCGGGCGTGATCGTCAATCCTTCCAACTCGCTCGCCGTCAGGGTGAAAACACCATCGCCTTGGGACGTTCCGGCGCTGAGGGTCGCACCGTCAGGGACACCGGATATCGTGACCGTCAGTTCTTCCGAACCATCCGTGTCTGAAAGGGCCGCGTCGATATTCAGCGCAATCGGGGTATCTTCTGTTCCGGACACATCACCGACGGAAAGGGTGGGCTCATCGGCCACACCAGTCACGGAAACTGTCAGGTCCTTTGTTGTCGTGCTGGTGCTTTCGCCGTCGGTCGAGGTGACGGAGACGGAGAGCGTCAGGTCGCCGGAGAAGTTCAACGGCGGCGTGATAGTCAGATTTTCCAGCTGCGCGGCAGTCAGGGTGACGGAGCCGTCTTCGTTCAGTGTACCGGCAGACAAGGTCGCCCCGTTCAGACCGGAAATGGTGACGTCGGACAGGGTCTCGCTGTCATCCGTCAGGGCCGCCGCGATATCCAGACCGATCGCGTTGTCTTCCAACCCGTCTGCGTCGCTGATGGTCAGGACCGGGGCGTCGGCAACACCGGCCACGGCGACGGTGAACTGCTGTTCCGTGGTTGCGGTGCTGGTCTCGCCCGTGTCGGGGTCGGTATCCGTGGCAGTCACGGATATGGTCAAATTCATATCGCCGGAGAAATTGGCGGGCGGGGTCAGGGTCAATCCGGAAAGATCTTCAGCAGTGAGATGCAACACGTCATCAACGAGGTTTCCGGCAGAGAAAACCGTACCCGGTTCGAAACCCGTAATGGTGATCGGGGAGTCGTTGCTTTGAACGGCGAGTGAAACGAAGAAACCGCCGTCGCCTTGCCCCCCGGACGGAGAGGCCGAGATGGGAGCAATCGCCTCCGACCCATCCTCGTCGGCAACAGTGGCCGTGATATTCAACGCAATCGCCGTATCTTCCTGCCCGGAAACGGACTCGGCGGTTACATTCGGCGCATCGGCCACGGCGGCGATGGAAACATCCAGCGTTTCGCCAATCGATTCCGTGTTTCCGAATTCATCGACCGTGGTGACGGTGATCGACAACTCGAGGTCTTCCGAAGAGTCGGCGGCAGGTGTGATCGTCAACCCATCCAACTGCGCCGCCGTCAGGGTGAAGGTACCATCGCCATTATCCGTCCCGGCAGAAGGCGTTGCACCGTTCAGGTTGCCGATTGTCACTGAAACGGTCTTGCTCGAAAGCACGTCGACGACAGCAAGGTTCAGCAGAATTGCGCCATCTTCCTCGCCAGCAGGAGTCGCTTCGATCGGAATGGCGAAAGCGGGTCCGTCCAATTCAACCGCCTCGAAACCTTGAATATCGAGACCCAGGGCCTGGAACGGAGCCGTATCAAACTCTTCCGGAGAACCCGAGGCGGCGTTGCCCAGCATTGCGTGAATGTCGAGAATGGCCTGACGGAATGTCGGGTTTTCAAGCACTTGCGCGTCGTAGTTGATGACGATCGTGTCGGTATCCGCACCACCGTCATAGGCGTCGTTGACGCCTTCCGTTTGCGCCTGGCCGACAATGAAAATGGCCCGGTCGTCACCGGTACCGCCATCCACGACGTCGGAACCGCTGCCGCCTTCGAGCGTGTCGTCCCCGGAACCACCGAGAAGCGTATCGTCACCGCCTGACCCGACGATGATGTCATTGTCTTCATTGCCTTCCAGGAAATCGTCCCCGGTGGCGCCGATGATGATGTCGTCGCCGGTGCCGCCCGAGATGGAGTCGTTTCCAGCGCCGCCCTGAATGGTGTCGTTTCCGGATCCGCCGGAGATTTCGTCGTCGAGTTCGCCGCCGTTCAGGAAGTCATTTCCGGCGCCACCGTCAATCACGAGTGAAGTGCTGGTCGTGCCGTCGGAGGTCAGGACAACATCGTTACCGTCGCCTGCGTCGATCGTCACCGTGTCGGAGATGATGCTGGTCCCGCCGAGGTCTTGGATATCAATGGAGTCGTCGCCGCCACCGAGTGTCAGGGCGAGTTCCTCGAAGCCATGAATAGACAGATCCATGCCGTCGGTACTGGAAAGACTGACCGAGTTGTTTCCCGCCTCGACATCGTCCGGCGCCGAACCGCTTTGCAGGGTGAGGCCGGCACTGCCGCCCGGGCCACCGAGCTGCTCTGCATTCAAATGCAACTGCTGCACGCCCGGGCCGGATGGCGCGCTGACCGAGAAATCCGTACCCGAGGTCAGAGGCGTTGACGGTGTAAAATGGGTAACGCCCGATTCCGGGTCGAAAACACCGACACCGGGATTGATTTCTACGGTGCTGGGCCCGTCCACGCCGGGCGTCACGATGTCTTCGACATCATCACCGGTACCGTCGCCGCCGCTACCGGCGCCGGGAATGCCTTCTTCGCCGCTACCATCGCCGCCGCTGCCCAAGGGTGTTCCACCCAGGCCGCTTTGACCGATACCTGCGGCGCCGATTTCGCCGAATTCATCCGACGCGCCTTCGCCCGGCTGCTGTTCGCCACCGGCAGCCGTTTCGATGTCGATCAGGTCGTCCGCGATGTCCTGCAGGTCATCGTCGTCCAGTTCCGCGTGATCGTCCGGTATCTCCTGTCGGACAGGATGGAAGCCGATTGCGTCCCCGTAGATGCGCTGAATTTCGTCCAGCCCCAGCATCCGCGGATCGGACGGCGGCAATGTGTAGGAGGGAATCAACGTTGTTTCGCCGATGCCCGTCAGCAGGACGTTGCCGGCCCCGTTTTGGACAAATACCGCGCCCTCGAAAATGGTCACGTTGGTTGCACCGTCCAGGGCGTCGACGATGACACCGAACTTCGTGCCGCGAATGCCGATCGTGGCGACCGGCGTGTTGACGGACACATCTTCCGGATCGCTTTTCCCGATGGCGCCACTGGTGAACATGAAGGCACCTTGAATGACATTGAAGACCTGGCTGTTCGCGGCCATGTCCTGAGGATCGTAGATCAATTCATCCAGGATGATGCGGGCGTTCGACGCCATCGACATGGTGCTTTTGTCAGCGAAAATGATGCCGATCGCAGAATCCGCGCCGCTTACCAGCGTGTCGCCCTGATACAGGGTATCGCCCTCCGTCAAGGTTACCTGCGTTCCGTCGGCGCGGATGACAGTGATGACGCCTTTGATCGTATCGACAGTCCCGATTGGTTCTTCAAGGGTCGAGAGATCGCCGTTCTGGGCGACTTGTCCGGGCGCCCGTGGCCCGGCCAGTTTGGCTGCCACATCAGCCGTGATGCGGGACCCGGCCAGCGTGAACAGGTCAGGCGGGATATCCTGTGCGAAGTAGTTGGTGACGAGGATCAACTGACCGTCGGGCGTTTCAAGATAAAGATCCGGTCCGCTCCGGCTGTATTCGGCGTTCAGGAGTGCATCACCAACGGGGACCACAATGGCGGCCGATGTGCCGTCGAACACATAATCCGGCGTGGCATCAGTGACGGATTGACCGGTATTCGGGCCGGCGTCCTGTCCGTTGTTCTGATTTGTGGCCATAACTGCTTACCCTTGTATTCTTCTGTCTCTTTAGACCTGTAAATCGATACTAATCATTTTCGATAAATACGCCGTGACGTGGGTCACACGCCCAATTCCGCCAAAAACCCCCGATTTTCAAGAGTCTTTGGAGCGAGGTCGCCCTTTCGATGTGGGATCGTTCACCTCAATCGGCCTGAACCGTTTCCGGATTTGGCAGGCCGCAACTATTAATACTCTGGGAGTTACGAAACATTAGAATACGGTTTTTGACAGACTATTCCTAACGGAAAACGTTAATATAATCAGGATGCTTATAAATTTTTCCTAAAATACAATTTAAATTTTAGGGAAGACTGAGACTCCTTCGACCTATTCGCCAAGATCATGTGAAATCGCTCAGCGAAGGAAAGGTTCCGGGGGCCATGTCGTGCGTGGCCTTCTTGCCCAAGATCTTGCCTTCATCGCCCGGCGCCAAACCATCACCGGGGCGCAACCAAACAAGATGCTCTTCCGTCAGAACAGCACCGGCACTGATCGGTTTGCCAATTGCGATGGAACGACGAATTTCAAGGCGGGATGATGCTTCGCAAGCTTGAGGCTGTTTCTCACCGGAGCCCATGATGGCTTCCGTACGCCTGATTTCGGAAACCAGAGCGGCCATCGCAGAAGGGTCGGCGGACAGCTGATGATCCCTGAAATCCGAGTAATTGTTGTCGAGCGTGAAATGTTTCTCGACGATCCTTGCCCCGGCGGCGACAGCAAGCACAGCCACGGAACTCCCGCTCGTATGATCGGAATAACCGACCGGGCAGTCATATCGTTTCCGCAGGGTCGCCATCGCGGCCAGATTCGCCTGTTCGGCCGGTGCCGGATAGGCCGAAACGCAATGTAGCAGGGCGATCTCCGCATCCGGCGCGTCCGGAGACCTGGAGTTCCGGGCCGCCTCCAGCGCACGGTCAATTTCGGGCAAATCGGCATTGCCGGTGGAAATGATCATCGGCAGACCGTGTTTGGCAATTTCCCTGATCAGCGGCAGATGGGTGATGTCGCCGGAGGCCACCTTCATGATATCGACGATACCGCCGAGGAACCGCGCACTGGTATGGTCCAAAGGGGTCGACATGAAGATCAGGCCATTCGACCGGGCCAGGTCGGCAAGGCCGGAAAAATCGTCCTGGGAGAGCTCGAACCGCTTCATGCGGGCGAAACGCTCTTCCTGTCGCGGGCTGACGAATTCCTCGGTTCGGAAAGTTTGGAATTTTACCGCATCGACGCCCGCTTTCGCGGCCTCCTGTACGAGTTCGGCCGCTACGTCCGCCGACCCTTCATGATTATTGCCGACTTCGGCCACGATGAATGTCCGGTCGACCGGAAACCCTTTGAATCTGGACATCAGGAAACCCCTGCAATGATATTGAAAAGGCACAAGAATACCCTGTGCGGTACCATGTAAAAACGCCGAAGGAGCAACGGCGGCACGCGAGAATGCCCCAGTTTCGGTCGATTCTTTCCGCGCTCAAGCGCAGGAAAGGCGGTTTTCTGCCGGTCACATAGTGAACGGACGTCGACGTTCGGACACCGCGGGGCAATTGCATCGGACGCAGTCTGACGCGTAAGATTGTACCCGGATAGGGGGCAACGGTGTAACCGTGCCGTGGCAGGTGGAGAATTTCACGCCGGTCCGCGTGAAATGGATTTTAGAATGCGACCCGTATCCACGCGCGGAGAACAGGGATGCCGACGGATAACAATCCAAACAGCTCTTCCATTGAAACCGAACGGTTGGCATTGGCGTCGTCCGATATGGATACCCAGGGGCTGCAGTTGGCGGCAGTGCAATTGGCGCAAGGCGCCGCCAATATCGGCACGGTGGCCAGTCTCAGCGGCCAGGCGACCATCATTCGCGCCTCCGGTGAAACGGTTCAGGCCCAGGTCGGTACTGCCGTTTTTCAGGATGATACCTTCGAGACCGCAGCAGAGAGCGGCGTCGGGCTGACATTTGATGACGGCAGTTCCTTCTCCCTTGGCCCGGATGCAAGGCTGACGATCGACAGTTTCGTTTATGATGCGGGCGGCGCCGACAGCAGCATGGTCATGAACCTTGCCCAAGGCGCGTTTTCGTTCGTCAGCGGACAGGTAGCGAAAACCGGCGAGAACAACATGACGATCGTCACGCCCACCGCGACGATCGGTGTCCGAGGGACGGCCGGCGCGGGTGATGATGACGAGGTCGTACTGCTGCAGGAACCGGGACAACAGACCGGTGAATTGACGGTGACGACCCAAGGCGGAACAGTGTCGCTGACCACGCCGAACGCCTATACGAATACATCGAACCCCTTCGCGCCGCCGACTCCGCCGACATTCCGGCCCTTGGGCGAAATACAATCGATCTTCGGTGGGGCCCTGAGGCAACTGCCGGTGCAGCTTCCCGCCAACCAGAACCTTCCGTCGGGCAATACTGGGGGTGACGACGGTGATGCCGGGCAACAAGGGCCCTCCGATCAGGGCGACCCGGCCGAGGAACAGACGGAAGGCGAGGCAGGTGAGGGCGGATCCGGAGAGGGAGAAGGCGCGGAAGGTGAAGGCGAGGGCGTAGAGGGCCAGGAGGAAGGCGAAGAGGAAGAAGGCGAGGAAGACCTGGGCGAAGCCGACGAAGTGGGCGAGGAAGGCGACCTGGCCTTGGCCGGCGGAGAGGGCGAAGGGGGCGAGGCCGGTGAAGGAGAAGAAGGCGGAGAGGATGGCGAGGCCCCGTTGGGACCGGTCCAGGCCGCTGGTGAGCTATCGGCGCCACCGCCTCCGCCGCCACCCCCGCCAGCGTCTTTTCTGGCGTTTCAGCAACAGACTCGGGGCACAGCGCCGCGGCAGACCACCACAACGGCGCCCGATGACGACGATAACGATCCGGACGATCTGTCGGACGATGGCGGCGGTGGTGGTGCGGTTATCGAGGATATCAACGTCATTCCGGTCAATGCCAACACGACCGTCACGCTAACCGCCGATAGCGATCGCATTGAGGTTTCCGGTGGCAGTATTGCGACGACCGTCATCGGCACCTTCCAGGAAGGTGACAGCATCGTCGATGTCACGAACTCATCCGGGCAGGTGCTGTCGATCACCGATGTGACGAGCCATAGCTTCACTGTGAACGGCATCGAAAGCGTTCAGTTCGGCAATATGACTGGTTCGGAATTGCACGCGATCACGGTCGCCGGTACCGGGACGGTGATCTTCAATACGAGTGGCGGGCCCTTCAATGCGAATATCCGGGGCGACGAGGCAAACAACACGTTCAATATCGGTGTCGGCATCAGCGCCAATTCCTTTGTCAGCGCCAATATGGGCGGCGGTATCGATACGGTGAACGTCAATACCAACGTCCAGGTCAATATGCTGCTGGGTGAGGTGGAATTCGTTTCCAGCACGATCGGCGGGACGCAGAACGTTGTGCTGGACAACGCAGTGTCGGGCACGTCCTTCGATTTCGGTGACATCGGGGATGCGGATACGTTGACCCTGTTCGACGGGACCAACAGCATCATTGTCTCAGACATCCAAACTGTGAACGGCGGCAGCGGGAACGATACGATCATCGTCGGCTCCACGACCCTGATAACTCTGAGCCTTGGCGGCGGAACGGACACCGTCATTGCCAGCGGCGTCTCCAACTTCAACGTGACCGCACTGTCCAATGTCGAAAATTTCGTGGGGTCGAGCGGAAACGACAATATCGGTTTGGCTTCGGGTCTGACGGCCGGCTCCGTTTACGACGGCGGCGGTGGCGTGAACTCGCTGACCCTCTTTTCGGGAGCCTCAAACACCGCCAGCATTTCGAACTTCCTCAACATTTTCGGCAGCTCTTTCAGCGAAAGCCTCTCGTTTGAAAATGCAGTGGGGGCCGGGTTCGGTACGATCGTCGATCTCGGCGGCGGCTCATTCGATGAATTGTTCCTGCTCTCGACCGGCGGCAACACGGTTTCCGTTGAAAACACAGAAACCATTTCCGGCAGCGGCGGCGCCGATACGGTGATACTGCGTGATTTATCGGTCGATGAGATCGATTTGGCCGCAGGCAACGACGAAGTGGAATTGGATGGCGGTCCGGGCACCTACACCTTCTTCACCTTCAACGGGATCGAGAAGGTTACCGGGCAATTTGGAACCACCGAGGTGGTGGACCTTACGGGCATCGGGACAGGGCTGTCGGGAACCTTGTTCGACCTGGGGCTCCTGAATGACGCGGACGACGTTCAGCTAGGCAATCAAGGCAATAACGTTGCGATCACGTCGCTCGCCAGTATCTCTTCCGGCACCGGTGTCGATATCGTTACGCTTGCGGCGACGCTCGTCGGGTCGATCGACCTTGGCGGTGGAAGCGACACGGTCGACGCGTCCACCCAGGCATCCGCCGCGATCTCATCGCTCAGCAACGTTGAAAATTATGTCGGGTCCAGCGGAACCGATAACATCACGCTCGCTACGCTGTTGAGCACGGGCGACGATTATAACGGCCAGGCGGACGGGGATGCCGACGTTCTGAACCTGGCGGCCGGTATCAACCAGGCGACGATCGACCATTTCGAGACCATCAACGGTACCTCTTCCGCCGATCAGTTGACGCTGGAAAGCCAGATCTTCGCCGGGTTCGGAACGACCGTCGACCTCAAGGGCGGCACCGACACGCTGGGCCTCAGCAATACCGACAACGACCTGACGGTCAGCAATGTGGAGTTCCTGAATGCCGGCACCGGGAACGATACTGTCGCGTTGGGAACGGCTCTGCTCACGGGCGCACAATTCGACGGCGGTGCCGGTGGTACCGATACGCTGACCTTGTTGGCGGGCAGCACCAACGCCGGCACGATCTCGAATTTCGAATTCGTCAATGGCGGCGGCGGCACGACCGAGAGTCTGACCCTGGAAGCCATTCTGAACATCGCCACGACCTTTGACTTGGGCGATTTCGCGGATGCCGACACCCTGTCGCTGGCCTTCGGCGGCAATACCCTATCCGTCCGGGACCTGATGAATTTCGTCGGCAACGGCGGGAACGACAATGTCACCTTGTTGTCCGCTTTGGCAGCGGGATCCAATTATGACGGCGGCGGGTCCGGCGACGACACCGACACGCTCATCCTTAAGGATGATACAACGAACTCCGCCATCATCAACGATTTCGAGCAGATTCAAGGTAACTCCACGACCGGCACGACGTTGACGTTCCTTGCCGGCAGTCAGGTAAACACGACCTTCACCTTCACAGGCGGCGGCACGGATACGCTATTCTTCAATGACGGCGGCAGTTTCGCGTCGCTCAGCGGTGTCGAGGAAGTCCACGGCGGGGCAGGGAACGACACGGTCTCTGTCGCCGACACCACGGGCGTAAGGTTCGAACTCGGCGACGGTGGGGACACGGCGACGGGCGCGGTCGGGGTTTCGGACCTGTTCGTTTACAGCGCTCAAACCGACGCCAATGTCGGCGAGAATGAAAGAATAACGAATTTCGAGGCCGGTACAGATCTATTCGACATCTCCGCGCTCATCGTCGGCACCTTCTCGTACATCGGGGGCGCGGGTTTCGTCCAGAGCGGTAATACGCAAGCCCGTTTCACAAATGGAACGGAGACGTTGGAACTCGATCTTAATGGGGACGGTGCCGCCGACATGGAAATTATCATGAACGGCATCACCGCCAATGATCTGAGTGACGCCGATTTCCAGCAATCGATTGCCCAAACCTAGTGATTGTTCAAACCCTGTGATGGTGGGGACAATCGCGCGAGATGGCTGCCGATCTCTCCGACAGCGATACGGCATGGGTACGGTCATTCCGTAGTTTTCTTGCGGATTTAAGCTTCGGTTAACGAATCCTGGTAAGACTGTGTGTCGTAGACAGGACATCGGAACGACTCTTGCCGTGCCAAGTCCCGTATGCAACTAAGGCATTACCCGTAACCAAAGAGTAGTAATGTCCAGGTATCTTTTTACCGTGACCGCGGTAGATGCATGCGGTGTGCAAGTATTTTAGGTAAATTTCATTTGGTCCTAGGCTGATTATTTGCCAATGAAGAACAGCACTGCGTAAAATGCTTTAGGGTTGGGGCAGTTTGATTTTGGCGGTGAAGCAAACCACGCGCCGCGCGCCCGGCCGGTGTGCACTATAGCGAGGACTGCAAACCGGATGGTCGTTCGGAGTGGAAGGTAGAATGCCTGACATCATTATTGGCGAAGAGCGGGAGACGCCCGCATTTTCCGACCCGGTTCAGAGCGAAGGCGTTCAGATCGCTCAAGTTCAGTTGGCCCAGGCACAGGTTGCCCCGGTGCAAGTGGCTCAAGGTGCGACCAGCATCGGTTCCGTCGCGAAGCTGACCGGTCAGGCGACGATCATTCGCGCCACGGGGGAAACGGTCCAGGCCGAAATCGGCACCCCTGTATTCCAGGACGATACATTTGAAACGGGCGCCGATAGCGGCGTCGGCCTTCAGTTCGAGGACGGCAGTTCTTTCTCGCTGGGTTCCGACGCACGGCTGACCATCGACAACTTCGTCTATGATGCGGGCGGCGCCGACAGCAACATGGTCATGAATCTGGCCCAGGGCGCGTTCTCCTTTGTCAGTGGACAGGTCGCCAAGACCGGCGAAAACAACATGACGATCGTGACGCCGACCGCGACGATCGGCATCCGCGGTACCGCCGGCGCAGGGGACGATGACGAAGTCGTGCTGCTGCAGGAGCCGGGACAACAAACCGGCGAACTGACCGTGACGACGCAGGGCGGCACCGTTTCGCTCACATCGCCCAACTCCTATACCAATACGTCGAACCCTCTTGCCGGGCCGACGACGCCGACGGTGCAGCCGCTTGGCGCCATTCAATCCAGGTTCGGGAACGCCCTTCGCGATTTGCCCGTGACATTGCCGGCCAACCAGAATTTGCCGAACAGCAATTCCAATAACGGGCAAAATCAAGGCGGTCCGGAGGCAGGACCTGGCGGACAGGAAAACGCGCCGGAGTCAGGCCAAGATGACGCCGATGAGGGCGGTGACGACGGCGGAGATGAAAACGCCGATGGCGCCGAAGGCGAAGAAGTTCCGGATGAGGGTCCGATCGACGAAGAAGTCCTGGAGGGGGAAGGCGAAGAAGACGGTGCCCTGGATGAGGGGCCGGCTGACGGCGACGACCTCGCGGGTGACGGAGCGCCGGGCGAGGGTCCGACGGACGGGGCGAACGACGAAATTGCCGCGGCGGATGCCGGTGATACCGACTTTGGAGGCGGCGACGACGCCGGCGATGAGGGTGCCGAAGGTGATGATGGCGCCGAGGGCGGCGACGGAGATGACGGTGGCGAGGATGGCGGCGAAGGCGGGGACGGTGCTTCCGGCGATCCCGGCGGCGCTGGTGACGGCGGGACGCAAACTGCCAATGCTACCGGCACGACGGGCGGAACCCCGACGGGCCAGACAACCACCACGACGAAACCTGTTGCGAAGAAGGTTACAACATCAACAGACCAGAACGATGTTCTGAACAAGCAGGGGTTTCAGAACGCCGGCGAAACGCAGTTCAAGAAGGCTGCGGGCGACAGCGGCGGAGAAACCGGAGAGGTCGTCAACCCGAGTGTCGAAGGGCAACAGGAACAGCTTGCCGGAGAGGAAGTGGGACCCGAAGGCCCGGGTGACGAAGGCCCGATCAATATCGAAGACGAGCCGCCGCCCGAGAACAGCACGCTGCCGCCCCCCGAAAACACCGGCGGCGCAACGGTTGGCACATTTGCTCTGACCGCCGCGGCGGATACCGTCCTCTTCTCGACCGGCCCGGAAGTCATTCAAATAAACGGATTTGCCGGCGCCGGGGACCTGTTCCTGGATGGCGGACCCGGCGCGCCGCAATTCGCCGTACTTGAAACGGCTGGATCCCATGATTTCACCGTCGACGGGGTCGAAAACATATTCTTCAATTTCACCCTGAACAGTAACGATACGCACAACATCTCAATCGTCGGGACAACGGCCGTCAATTTTGATGCGGCTGGCGGCAGCTTCAACGGAAACGTCACCGGCGATGCCGCGAACAACACGTTGACCATTCTCGACAATAGCGGGATAGAGGAATTTCTGGCCGTCAATTTTGCCAATACGAGCGGCGACACATTTACCGGCAACATCGACCTGCAGGGCGGCAACGACGTAATCGATTTTGCCGGAATTGGATCGGACCTGGATCTGCAGATAAATGTCAGCAACGTGGAGACCTATATCGGGTCGCTCGCAAACGAAGACCTGACGCTGCAAACTGCGTTGACGGTCGGCGATAGTTTCGATGGCGGCGGCCCGGGCGATGTCGATGTTCTCAATCTTCTCGCAGGAACAAACATCGGGGCCATTCTGAACTTTGAGACAATCAACGGTTCGGCCGCCGCCGATACGCTCACGCTGGAAAACGGTCAGTTGGCGACATTCGGGACTTTCGTCGACCTGGGCGCCGGCATCGATACGCTGAATCTGGCCAATGATAACAACACTCTGGCCATTGCGAATACGGAAACCATCAACGGCGGCACGGGGGACGATTTCCTCAGCATGGGATCCGACACGGTCGACACGATCGCGTTGGGCGGCGGTATCGATACGGTCAATGCGAGCGGGCAGGGCACGTTCACTGTTACATCGATGACCGGTGTAGAGAACTTCATCGGGGCGTCCGGCATTGATACCGTGACATTATTCGACCAATTGCTGACCGGAAGCTTTTTCGACGGCAGCGATGTCGGCGGGGCGGATGTCCTGAACCTGGCGGACGGTGTCAATGATGCCAGTATCGCGAATTTTGAGTTTGTCTTCAGTTTCGCCGCCGCAGATTCTCTGACAGTGGAAAACAACCTGCTGGCAGCGTTCGGCACAAAGATCGATCTCGGGGCAGGAGTGGACGATCTTACCCTCGCGGACGGCGGCAACGACCTGAGCGTGGAAAACATCGAAACCGTGATTGGCGGTTTCGGCGCGGACATCATCAACCTGCTGGACCCTTTGGTAACCGGCGACTTTTACGACGGGGTCGGGATCGGCGATGGCGACGTCTTGAACCTTGTCGGCGGCGCCCATGTCGGGACCATCACCAACTTCGAGACGATCAATGGCGTCGCCGCGAACGCGGATAGCGTTACCCTGGAAACGGCAACAGCCGAAAACCAGTTCTTCGATCTCGGCAATTTCGGTGATGGGGACATCCTGACGCTCGCCAACGGTATCAATGTCATCGAAGTGGCCGATATCGATAATCTCGTCGGCGGCGCAGGGGACGATGATGTTACGATCAGCTCCCAGCTTGTCGGGAATCTGGATATGGGCGGTGGCATCGATATCATCGATGCCAGCAGCCAGATACAATTCACCAATACCGGCTTTACCGGGGTTGAGATTTTCACCGGTTCCAGTGGTATCGATACCGTAACTTTGTTCGACAATTTGTTTGCCGGATCGGTCTATGACGGGTCCGATATCGGCGGAACCAACATTCTCAACCTGTTCGACGGCGTCAATACGGCAGCTATTTTCAATTTCTCCGATATCAACGGAACGGCCGCCGCAGACGATCTGACGCTTGAAAGCAACCTAATAGCATCGAACAACACCTTCATCGACCTGGCGGGAGGAGCCGACAACCTATTCCTGGCCGATGGCGGAAACGAATTTACCATTCAGGGTGTCGAAGACGTGTCAGGCGGGTTCGGCAATGACGTCATAACCGTCCTGAATGCCGGCGGCGGCGTTGTGATCGCCGACACCAGCACCGGTGATTTCGACCATGTCATAAACGGCGATGGCGGGACGGGGGTTTTCGGTCTTTCCAATATCGAGCAATTCACCGGCGGCATCTCGTTCGATACGATCGCGATGAATGGCGATATTTTCGCAGGATCAATTTATGACGGAGGGGGTGTCGCGGATGGCGACATCTTGAATCTGGCTTTCGGTTCGAACAACACCGGGACCATTGTGAATTTTGAGACGATTGCCGGGGTCGGCGGCAATGAGACACTCACTTTCGAAGCACCTGTGGGCGGGTCTCCTATCCTGATCGATATGGGCACCGGGTTTGACGTTGTCACATTGGCGGACGGCGGCAACTCAGCCACGTTCTTGAACACGACTATCATCCACGGCGGCATTGGCGACGATCAGGTGATCCTGGACGATACGCTCACGACCGATGTCCTTTTGGGTGCGGGCCTCGACGAAGTTGTCCTTAATCTGAACGGGGGCACTTACAGTTTTTCGGCCTTCTCCGGTGTGGAACTGCTGACCGGCGTCGAGGGCGGTCCTTTTGAAGATGTAACCCTGAATGATGCACAGATTGGCCTGGATATCGATTTGGGTCTGTTCGGTGACGGGGATTCGGTAACTCTCGCGAGCGGATTGGCGAACTCTGTCCGTATTTTCGACCTGAACAACTTAATCGGCGGGATCGGTGATGATTCTGTCGAACTTGGTACAACGAATGCTGGCCTTATCACGCTCGGCGGCGGTATCGATGTTGTCGATGCCAGCAATGTGGCAGGATCGATCATCAACACGTTGATCGATGTGGAACAGTTTATCGGCTCAGCCGGAACGGACGACGTCACGCTCGGGTCGTTACTTACGGCTGGCGCGCTATACAGCGGCGGTGCCGACGGCGACAGCGACATCCTGCAATTGTTCGACGGCATCAACACGGCGGATATCGCCCATTTCGAAACTATCCTGGGATCGGTTTCCAACGACTCGTTGTTCCTGGAAGGCGACATATTGGCTAGTTTCGGGACTACGATCGATCTTGGTGCCGGTATCGACGATCTGACCCTTTCAAACGGCGCCAACGAACTGGCGGTCTTCAATGTAGAAAACCTCAACGGCGGCGCCGGAAACGACACGGTAGAACTGCTTAATGACATCGTCTCGGGCGACGTTTTCAACGGGCAGGCGGGTTTCGATATTCTGAAGCTGCTTTCCGTCTCGACCAACCAGGGCACCGTCCTGGATTTCGAGGAGGTGCGCGGCTTTGATGGAACGGCGGAAAGCCTGGTCCTGGAAACGAATAGCGCAACCAACACATTGTTCGATCTCGGTCTAGCCGGCGACGGGGACAGTTTGACGCTGCTCGACGGCGGGAACACCATTGCGATTCAGGACCTCGACTTGCTAATCGGTGGGCTGGGCGACGATATCGTGACGGTGCAGGGGAATGTTGCCGCCGGCTCCAACTATGACGGCGGCGGTGCCAGTGCCGATTCGGACGATTTGATCCTGCAGGACGGCACGACGGTTTCAGCGACCATTCTGGATTTCGAAACGATCAGTGCGAATACCACGACAGGTATCGCCCTGACGTTGGAAAACGGCGGCGGTTTCTTTGGTGACATTGTCTTTAGCGGCGCCGGCGTCGACTCGGTGACGATGCTGGGGCTTCCGAACAACACCCGCATTTCAGGGATCGAAAACTTCACCGGGGGGACCGGTGGCGGAGACACGGTCGAGCTGCTTACCGGCGGCGACACGGTTAACTTCGCGGAAGTCGATGTCATCATCGGCAGCGCCGGGAACGATACCATCAACATCATTGACACGACCTCGGCCGATATAACCCTGGGCCTCGGCGACGACACCGCGACGGGCGCAACCGGGGTGGCGGATTTCTATATCTTCACCGCCGTGGGGGATGCCTTGGCCGACGGCATCGGAAATGGTGCGGAAACCATTACCAATTTCGAGGTCGGCGTCGACAACCTGGATATCACCGCCTTCGCCTTGGGGAATTTCTTCTATAACGGCGCCGGCGCCCTGACGGGTGGCGGAACGGCTTCGTCACGTTTCGATACTGCGAATGAGACGCTGGAAATAGACGTGGACGGTGACACGGTCGTCGATATGGAAATCGTCATGAACGGCGTCACTGACGCGACCCTGTCGTCCGCAGATTTCTCGTTCTAACCGGTATGGCTGCCGGGCTGGGCGGAAGCCCGGCTGTTATGGTAAACAGGTAGGCCATGCCGGAACCCTATAGCTGCTTCACCAAGACCGATGATTGAACTGATCGCAAGATTGCTGTCCCGACCCGGCGTGGCCGTCTTGTTGCTTCTGTCTTCTTTCGTCATCAGCATTCTGATGCTGGTTCCGCCGATCTATGTCATGCAGGTCCTGAACCGTTACGTCGCTTTCGGCGTGGACGGTACCTTGTTTACTTTGGCGTCCGGCGCATTGCTGGCCGTTGCCATGGAGTTCCTGCTGCGCTGGGCGCGCCTGCGCATCGCGAACAATGTTTCGGTGAAAGCCGATGACGAGCTGGCCCGGAAACTGGGTGAGTTTCTGACCGATACCCGGCTCGGTCAGGCCGACCAGGTAAAGAC
The DNA here is from genome assembly GCF_965227365.1 of Hwanghaeella sp. Lineage (GTDB taxonomy): Bacteria > Pseudomonadota > Alphaproteobacteria > UBA8366 > Aestuariispiraceae > Hwanghaeella. The sequence continues at coordinate 2,195,767 of NZ_OZ245754.1, read as the reverse complement.
TTCCACCAAACGACGCTTGATGATGGACCTGGAAGTCGTTCAAAGCGCCTATAGCGCGCCGTCGATCAATACCGTCCTGGATGTGCCCTTTACCGCGATCTTGATCGTCGCGGTATTGGTGATCGATCCGATGCTGGCCGCAATCACGGTCGCGGCCTGCCTGTTTCTCACCGTATGCGCGCTCGCCTCCGCCGCGGCCGAAAAACACGCCGCGCGGGAAAGAACCAGCAGCGACCGCCCGGCGATCGGCCCCATTCAGGATGACATCGTCTCCACACCCGAAGTCGTCCGCGCCTTCACCGGCAGGACATTTGTCTTGCACGCGTGGCGCACAGCGGTGCGCGCGCAGCAGTCCGTTGCACGGAAACTTGCCCATAACCGCGGCATGATTTCGACGATCAGCAATGCCACGACAGCCTTGACCACGATCGCGGTGGTCGGGGTTGGTGCCATCCTGGTCGTCCGCCGGGAAATAGATGTGGGGATCCTGATCGCCGCCAATATTCTGTCGGCCCGAACCGTCGCCGGCTTCTCGCGCTTCGCTTTCGCAGCGGGAACATTCGCGCGCGCTTCACAAACCCTGGCCCGCCTTCGACAGCTGGAGAAAATGCCCCGGGAAGCCAAATCGGGCGCCATGCTGGGCGACTTTGCCGGCAGATTGACCTTTGACGACGTGACCTTCGCCTATGGGGGAACGACCGCACCCTTGTTCGAAGGGGTTTCGTTCAGCCTGGAGCCCGGGGATATACTCATTGTCCATGGCGGCAACGGAACCGGAAAGAGCAGTTTCGCCGAATTGGTCATGGGCCTCCGGGAACCGCTGCGCGGTGCCATCTTGGTCGACGGTGTCGATTTGCGCCAGGTCGCCATGCCGTGGTGGCGTACCCAGACCTGCTACCTTCCACAGAATACGGCCCTGTTGAATACATCCATCTCGGACAATCTGAGGGTGCTGAAGCCGGATCTGGACGGCGATGCCTTGAACCGAGCCATCCAGGCCGCGGATGCACGCGACCTCATTGCCCGCATGCCCGCCGGGCTTGAAACGCCAATAGAGGATAACGGCCGTCATTTCGCTCCGGGGGAGCGAAAGCGGCTGGCTCTGGCACGGGCCCTTACGTCACAGGGCAAGCTCGTATTGTTCGACGAGCCGTTGGAGGGTTTGGACGGCTCAGGCAAGGCCGCGATCGGCAGTCTGCTGAAAAGCTTCGCGTCCAGCGGCAGGACGATCATCGTCTGCTCCAGCGATCCCGCCATCATCCGCGAGGCCGACTGGCTTCTGGATCTGGACGAGAAGCCGAGGCCGAAACTGGTTAAAGGGCCGGGCCGCAAGGGAAGGGACACGCGAAGCAATCTGGCCGTTGCCGACAACGATGCGCCGGCCGCGTCGCAGGGAGGGCAGGCTTAAATGGCGGTTGCATGGACCAAGCCCCTGCCGCCCCAGGCCGAAGAGCGGATGTCGAGAGGCGTCGCGCTGTTGGTGCTTATCCTGACAGCGCTTGGGGCCGCCTTCGTCCTATGGGCCAACCATTCTTCACTGGCGATCGTCAGCGTCGCGGTGGGGGAAGTCAAACCAAGCAGTCGGGTCAAACAGATCCAGCATCTTGAAGGCGGCATCGTCGAGGAAATACTTGTCCGTGAAGGTCAAACGGTGAGCGAGGGGCAGCCCTTGATGTCGTTGTCCACAACCCGGGACGAGGCCGATTTGGCGGAATTGAACGCGCGCCTCAGGACCCGGCGTGTCGATCGTATTCGCCTCATCGCCGAAATCCAAGGCGCCGATACACTGGATATCCCGGCGGAGCTGGAGGCGGAGGCGCCGCAGCTCACGGCCAGCGCGCGCGACATGTTCGAGACCCGCAAACAGCAGGCCGCTGCGGAAACCGGCCGATTGTCGGAACGGGTTCAACAGCGCCGGCAGGAAATTCGAACGATCGAAACGCATTATGCCAGCGCCAGACAAAGCCTGGCGCTGGTCGACGAGCAGTTCAAGATCAGTGAAGAGCTTCTGGCCAAGGGAATCACGAACCGATACAGCCATTTGGAGCTTCAGCGCGAGGTCCAGCGGATCAAGGGTGAAATCGCCCATGACAGGGAGGCGATCAAGGGTGCGAAAGCCGCTCTTGCCGCTGCCGAGAGTGAATTGCAGGAGGCCCGCCTGATCCGGCTGGAAGCCGCACGGACCGAACTGGCGGCGGTTGAGACGGAGTTGTCCGAACTCGGCGAGCGTCTGCGAAAATTTGAAGATACATTGGACCGGACGACAATTCGGGCTCCGGTCTCAGGCATCATCAAGGAAATGGCGGTGGCGACCGTCGGCGGTGTCGTGCAATCCGGCGAAACGGTTTTCACGATCGTACCGGAAGGGGACACCTTGATTGTCGAAGCGAGATTGCCGCCGCATGAGGCCGGCTATGTCCGTCCGGGCCAGCGGGCCGTCATTCGCTTGAACTCGGCGGAACTTGCGCGCTTCGGTCATATCGAAGGGGAGGTCCAAGAAATCAGTCCCGACCGGCTGACCACGGAGAACGGGGAACCCTACTTTCGTGTACGGATAAGCGCGCAACGATCCTATTTCGAAGCCGATGACGCGCGCTATGACCTTTTCCCGGGAACACAGGTGATCGCCAATATTCAAACCGGGGAACGAACGGTCATGGACTACATCACTGCGCCTTTAGTTAGTGAAGGGCGCCGGGCACTGTTGGAGAGGTAGCAAATTGCGCGATTTAGTGCTATCGAGCCTTCCTAAGTATCCCGGTTTCGCCAATACTTTGTTGAAGCCGGGTGTGAGTCGTGCTCAAATACTTGTAAATGTTTATTGTTTTCTGGTGATTGGGGCCAGCAATCAAATAAAGGGGGAGTATTCGTGAAGACGAAACCGGCCAAGCTCTTAATCGCTGCCGCTTTATTTGCGTCCGTTTCCTGGCCGGGCTCCGCCAGCGCGCAGGATTTCAAGGAACGGTTGGCGACGCTTCTGCAGGAACACAACCTGGTCGAAGTGGCGCGTTTGGACTTGCAGGCGGCGAATGAGCGGGTTCGCGAAGCGTGGGGCGCCTACTTCCCGACCCTCAACCTGAACGCCTTCGTCGGCCGGCACGGCAAGTCGAACAATAATGCCGACAGCACGTTGCTGAACCCTCGCGAAGCAAAGATCACGCTGACCCAGAAAATCTACGACTTCGGCGCGACCGATGCGAATATCACGCGCAGCAAGCTTGAGCGCCGGTCGGCTGAGACCTTTCAGAAGATCGCCGTGCAGGATTTGCTGCTGCAGGCGCTGACGGCCCAACTGAACATCATTCGCGCTACGGAACTGGTGGATTATGCCCGTCGGTCCGAACAGAACATTCTGAAGCAGCAAAAGGTGGAAAAGGACCGCGTGGATGCCGGCGGCGGTCAGGTGACGGACCTGTTGCAGGTTCAATCCCAACTTGCGGGTGCCCGGACGCGCTTGGTCGATGCGGAAGGCCAGCTGCAACTCGCTCGAAACTTCTACAAACGCGTATTCGGTGACTTCCCTGCGCCCGCGGCGGGCAAGGAAGTGCCTTTGGTTCCCACCAACGCTTTGCCGGCTTCGGTTGATGAAGCGGTTGAAATGACAAAATCGGGTAACCTTCGGGTACTTGCGGCGCGGCTCGGGGCCGACGTCCTGAAACAGACCGCGGAAGCGACGAAAGCCTCTTCCTATTATCCGACATTGAATGCGATCGGCGAAGTCACCACCGGCAACCAGGTCGACGGTGTCGACGGGCATGAAAACGAAACCATCGCGAAGCTTGAATTGAATTTCCCGTTCAACCTCGGTTGGACCGCCCGGAATACGGTTCGAGCCGCTGAATTGACCCATGAAGCCGCGTTCCGGCGTTCCAATCAGGTCTTCACCGAGATCGAGGAACAGGTCCGTAACGCCTGGCAGAACTTCCGGACCGCTCGCTCGAACGCCTTGTTGCTGAACCAACAAGCGGAACTGGCAGGCGAGTTTCTCGATCTGGCGCGGGAAGAACGCAAGCTCGGCAAACGTTCCCTTATCGACGTTCTGGCCGGGGAAACGAACCTGCTCAATGCGCAAGCGGATGCTACTGCCGCCAATCGGGACGTGGCCATCAACGCCTTTACCGTTTTGAGCTTCGTGTCCAGCCTGTCCTTGGCCGATGTGGAAGTCATTCCCTATACCGGTCCCGCGAAAGCCCTGCGCTGACCTCAGACGCGTTCGATTATTGTCTATCGGCGTCGCAGGCCAAGCTCCAGGGCGGCGTCTCATACAAGCTGTATGAGGCAGCTTTGGAGCCCAATGAACACCTCCGTCTCCGCGGGTCTTCTACCACGCAATTCCGTTGCGGATACGGTCCGACCGGCCCATTCGTAGGTTCCCGATACGCCAAATCGTTCTTCGGCTTCCGCTAAAAGGTCAAAAGGCGTACTGCCGTCCCGGACAGAAATGCGGGGGCCTTGATGGCAAACCTTATCACCAATGCGATCCAAGAACGCGTCAAAGATGGATTGCGGAATGCGGCTCGACCGGCAAAAGGCCAAGCACGGTCCTGCCGGATTGGCGGCCGCCACTTGACGGCCGATATCGAGCAGCAGACCAAGCCCGAAGGCACGAACAGGGTCTTCACGGTCTCGGGCCGTTACAGGATGATAGTCATCGGGATCCGCGTCCGATAGGGCAACACTCACCGGCAATTGAGGCACATTCGCGATGACAAGTGCGGGCGCCCCATCCATGACCTCGCGGGTTCCTTCGCCGCTGATATCCAGACAGTGAAACCGGGGGCGCTTGGCCATGTCCCCGAACATCTGAAAATTCAGATCCAAATTGCGGCTCGATATACTTTTGATGTCACAACACACAAACCTTAGGTCACGATTTGGATTAATCCTGGCAAGGACCAGCGGGATAACCCCCGATCCGCAGCCCAGATCCAGGACGAGATCGATATCCGGTCGAAGGTCCAAAGCAGTTTGAGCCGCCTGGATCGTCAGCAGGGACCACTCGTCCGGCGGATAGATGCCGGGAAGAACAATAAAGGGCTGCCTATGGCCATTCAGCCGAAGCCGGTGAATGGAGACAATCTCTTCGAGGGTCTCAAAACCCTGCGATGTTGCTGAGAGCTCCGTTGCTTTTTTCATCATCGAACGCCCCGGTAGTTTGTCCCGTCCTGACTCGAGAACTGTTCGGCGAAGACGATACGTGGGGTCAATCGATACTTATTCAAAAATAGCGGTTGTCTATCATTAAGTGTGTTTTGGTAGCAATTGATCCATCTGCGATGTGCGTTTTGAAGCAGGTGAGGATCAATCATCCGAAAGGGTTCCTAAAACACGGCATCCTACGGGAAACCGGTGACGCTTTTGATTACCGGCTGGTCAAAATTCCCCAACAAATGTCAACCGGCGTTCTTATTATGATACCCATCATTAAAGCAGAGTATCAGGAAATTGTGATATAGTTTGGACTGGGTGTGGGCTGACAAAACATTTACTTGGGGGAACTCATGAGAAAGACACTCGCTGCGGCGTCTGTCGGACTGGTCGCGTTAGTCGCACCATTGGCGCCATCTCAAGCGGCAAACTGGATTATAGATTCCAAGGATGTAATCGACTTTGGGTTGGGGACCGGTTCGGTCGGACCGATCGATATCAGTACACTGGCCGGCAATACGGATGGTCCCTCGGTAACAATCACACCGCCCGGAAGTTTGAACATCACCACGAAAGACATCCCGAACCTCGATCGTTCCGAGTTGCTGGAAACCGACAGCGGTACGATCAACAAGGTTATCGGAACAAGCGCGGCGCCGACTGGCGAGGTCAACAATGAAGGCCTACGTTTCGACTTTGACGAAACCATCTTCCTGACCCAATTGACGGTCGCACATCTTTACCCGGCCGGTGAACATGACGACGCAAACGGCGAAGTCGGCGTATTCGAGATCACCCGCGCCAACAACACGGTCGATACGTTTTTCCTGCGCCCTGACAGTGAAACAACTGCGAGCCTCTATTCGTCCTTGAGTTTCACGGTCGCCGATCTCGTTCCGCTGGTCACCGTCGTCAATTTGCAGGAAGCCATCGATGGCAAGAACGATGCGACGGATGGGCCGAATGATGTGGTGATTGAAAAGGCAAGCGAGCAAGGCCCCGGGAACCAGGGCGGCGTATGGCAGATTCTTGGGGACAACATCTTCGGAGACTTCGTCTCGCTGGTGATCCGCGGTTTGGACCAGGACAACATCAACGGCAATACGCCGGATTCGGATTTCTCCTTCGTCGCGGCTGGTGGCGCCACGGCGGTTGTACCGCTTCCTGCTGCTCTGCCTTTCCTGCTCACCGGGTTGGCGGGACTTGCTCTCGTGTCCCGGCGTCGCAAGAGCGGAAATGCCGTCTGATCTAAAATTCATTTAGCCAGAATTTGTATAGCCCCTCCTACAGGAGGGGCTATTCATTTATGTGTCCAAGCATTCCGGGACGTCTGACTGGCGAGAGAATTTCTAGGCCAGAAATGGTTGCGCAGGCGCGGCGGTTCCTCACGGCGGCTTGAAATACCCGCTTCTTGCCTTTGCCTAAATAACGAGGCAATCCAATCCCCGGGTGGGGGCGCAACCTCCCGATAATGACGAAGGAGGCAATGTCATGGCATGGATCGCAACAGTTCCCTATGAAGAGGCGACAGGCCGCCTGAAACAGCTCTATGACCGCGTCAAAGGACCGGATGACAATGTGGACAACATCATGATGTCCCACAGCCTTCGGCCCCACAGCATGGAGGGGCACATGGCGCTGTACAAATATGTGCTTCACCACACGGCGAACCAGGTGCCGAAATGGTTCCTGGAAACGCTTGGGGTCTGGGTCAGCCATCAGAACAAGTGCGATTATTGCGTTCAACACCATTTCGCCGGGCTGAAACGGTTGCTGCAGGATGATGAGAAGGCCGACGGGATCTGGCGCGCCGTGATGGCCGGAGACATAGAATCCCTCCCGCTGGAACCGAAACAAAAGGAAGCGGTTCGTTATGCGAAGAAACTGACAGAAGCGCCGGCAAGCCTGGTGGAAGAAGATATCACCCGCTTGCGGGATGCCGGCTACTCCGATGGCGAGATCCTGGAAATCAACCAGGTCTCAGCGTATTTCGCCTATGCCAATCGCACGGTCCTCGGCCTTGGTTGCTCAACGGACGGAGATATTCTAGGGCTCTCCCCGAACAATTCCGAAAATCCCGATGATTGGTCACACCGTTAGGGGATCCCGAATGCCAAGTGACGTCAAAGAAGGGCTGGACGGCCCTCCCTATCCCTATCAGGAACTGCTCGGTTATGAGATCAGAGAATGGGAAGAGGGACGTTGCCTCGTTTCCATGCCGATCGGTGATCGGCACACGAACCGCCATGGGCTGCCGCATGGCGGCGTGTATGCCTCCCTGCTCGATACGGCGATGGGTTTTGCCGGCAGCTATTCTCCGCCCGGGCAAGAAAAACGCTTCGCGTTGACGCTCAGTCTGACGACGAATTTCCTGTCCAGGCCCAAAGGCACGGTGTTGATGACGGAAGCAACCGTTACCGGTGGCGGCCGGAACACCTTCTTCTGCGAGGGCCGCATCGTCGATGAAACCGGCGAAGTGATAGCGACAGCAGTCGGTACTTTCCGGATCCGGCGTTCGAAAGGACTGGATGGCTGATCCGATTGACCGACGGCTCTGCCTTCCCGTTACCCAGGCCTAAGTTTCGACACTGCCGCGATCGATACGAAACGCGAAGCAATTGTTCGTCGAGGATCGGACATGCACATAGGCGACGTCCTCTCGCTTGAGCAGTTCGGTCGCATAACCTGAAATCTCATCCGGATCGACGACCTTTCCTGTGCCATAGACGATGCGATGATTGTGATCGTAACCGCGAAGGATCCTGGCCTCTCCGGCCTTGTATCGCGGCGGCACGGCACCGCCGCCGGCATAGGCCGGGCAGGGGTCGGCATGCAGGAATATGGGGCCGGTTTCCGCATAGGGCTGCGCTTTCGGGAACGGTCTGTAGGCAAGGATCAGGTAACGATCTCCTGCGGAGACATCTTGAAGGCAGTGTCGGCACGGCACGCCAATGCCGTCGGAAACGGCGATTTCCGGGGGCATGCCATGGATGTCGTGGCCGCCATTCCAAACGGCCGCGGCTGTTTCGGTCGGCATTGGGGAAACGCGAAATCCGGTCATCGGGAAATCCTCTCAGGATGGAGTTGTTGACACGGCTCGCTATACCGGCAGCCTAATTCTCCCGACACCCGGTTCTTGCTTGGCGGTCTTCCCGACGGCATGGATCGTCGCAGACGCATGAATAGTGATCGCCGCGCTGCTCATTCCCAATGAGATGCCGATCAAGATGCTATGGGTCGAAGCGCGGAACGGACCGAAATGGTGTGGCGGAGCGGGTGGGATTCGAACCCACGAGACGGTCTCCCGCCTGCTGGTTTTCAAGACCAGTGCCTTCAACCACTCGGCCACCGCTCCACGAAGGGGATGATATCCCCGGAAGGCGCCCGTCTAGCAAACGGAAGGGGGCGCGTCCAGCACGGTAAGTGGTTTAGATAAAACTAGGCGTTCAGCCTTGCGGGTTTTCCAGCGCCTCGACAGGATCGGAGGAGGGGAGCAGGCTGTGTCGGCCGCCGGGTGCGACGCATTCGAACCGGCGATACAGATTCCGTCCCAATCGGTTCTGCTGGTCGCGCATGACCGTGCATGCGGTAATGGTTTCAAAATGGCGGTTTACGAAGCCTTCCTCCGCGCCAGGGACCCAAACGCCCCCCTGCAGAACGGCGGCAACCAATATCCATTTACTCATTCTATCGCTCCCAGAGGGGCTTCTCGCTCCATCGCGGCAAATCGGGATCAGGCAAACCCGCACACCGGCATCGGGGCGGAATTCGGCCCGGTAACCGGCTCGCCGAAATACGTTCCCTCCGCCAAGGCACCGGGAATGGCCGTCAGCAGTTTTACTGCTTCGCCATCGGTTACGCCACTGAATATGACCCTGATTCCGGCCCTGGCACAGCGGGTCGCCAAGCTTTTCAGGGAAGGCAGGCTTTGCCGCAGCATTTGGCTGTCACGGACCAAAGACGGATCAAGAAGCAGATAGTCGGCCGGTAGATTCGCCAGGCTCTCGGCGGTGATCGCGCCAATTTCAGAACTGAAAAGCGCTAGTTTGAACCCCGACCGCCTGAGCGTTTGCAGGGCAGGGATCCGTGGGATGAGTTCGGGTGTCAGCCCCTCAATGCGAAGAATGACGGTCTGATTGATACCGCTTTGGGCGATATTCAATAGCGAGCGTAAAAGCTTTGGATCGAGCAGTGATCGTATCCCAATCTGCAGCGCGACGGAGACCGCGCCGAGATCCTTCCGCTCGGAGATGTTTCTGCATTGCTCCAGGTCGACGCGTTTGCGCAGCCGCGGGTCACCTTTGGTCAGGGCGATGATCTCCGCGGCGCCGAGCCCGTCATCCTCAAGATCTGCCCGGAACTCCGCGAGAAGGTGGTCGGCTTTTCCCGCCCTGGGGTCGACGACAAGCTGATAGACGACCGACAGCGCTCTTTTGTCCAAAGCGTCGGCGAGCAATTCCTTGCGGTTTGCTTGTTTGTCGATCCAGGCCGCGTGACTGTCATCAAGCGTGTCGAAGATGACGGCTTCCAATCCCGCCACGATGAACTCGTCCACCGCGTGGCTGATGGCCGAACGGATTTCCGCTTCGTCCAAAGCCCCCGAAGCGAGGGGAACAGTGGCCGTGCCGACCGAGAGGACTCGCTCCAATGGATCCACGTCGCCGATATAGTGGCGCAGATCCGAGGCCAGACTGTCCATATCCTCCGACGCTTCGTGCACCAGACCGTATTTTCCCGGATCGACCTCGCTGACTTCATCCGTGATGCTGGCCTGCAGTAAGCGGCTGCCGACCTGCTGTTTGAACGTATCCAACTCGGTCTGGGAAATACCGAGTTCGTCCGTCAGCCCGTGAACATCGCCGACGCTGACAAAGGTCATGCCCAGATCGTCGCTTCCTTTCATCGCGCGGATGACGTTGTCGACCAGACCTGTTTTCGTATCCTGGGCGTTTCCGGTTCGCTCCAAGCCGGGATCTACCGTCACGTCCAGATGGTAGTATCGAGGGTCGCGCGGAAACGGATTACCGATGACCCGGCATCCCACGACATCCCCTTCAAGCTCAAGCATGAAGAGAACGATCTCGTCCATTTCCTCCTGCATTGCCGCCTTGTACAGAACCTCGGAAACAAGGATCTGCGAGTCGGTGTGAGATACTTCAGACAAGAACCGACCGTGGAGCAGGTCCGGCGGCATACCGAACCAGCGTTCAACATTCCCCTGGGAAGAAACGATACGGCCCCCTATATCGATGAGAAACTGAAGTGACGGATCGTTCGCGGCATCATCCGTATCAACGATCTCGCCGGTGCTGGTCAGTATCTGGGCCATCGAGTTCCGGTTCTTACGGTCGTGAAATGGTCCGAAAAATGGTTCGGCAGGGCATGCTCCCTGCGGGGCAGGCAAACCTAATGGAGTTCCCCTGAAATGTCGACGACACACGGCGGATTTTATGGTGTTGTCCCCGAATCTAGCCTATCGCCGTGAGGGTAAAAAGATGCTGCCATTCTCCCTTGTGACCAAACAGATCCGCCGGTGCCCGGAATGAAACAATTTTCCCCATTAGTCCTCTCGAAAAGATCGCGCAGATCTATCGCATTCCTCTCCGCCTTCCTGCCCGCCTTGGCGTTCAGCCAAGCAGCGCAGGGGGCCGAGCCGTTTGATGTTTGGCTGCAAGGCCTGAAAGCGGAGGCCCTCGCGAAGGGTATCTCCGCCGCAACGCTGGATACGGCCTTTCGGGATGTTGCCCCGATCGGAAAGGTTCTGGAATACGACCGGAAACAGCCGGAATTCTCCCAGACATTCTGGACCTATCTGAACAGGGCCGTATCGGAAGAGAGGATCTCCCGGGGTAAGGCCTTACTGCGCAAGCACGCAGCGCTTTTGGCCGAGGTTGAGGACAAGTACGGTGTGCAACCCCGTTTTCTGGTCGCCTTTTGGGGGCTTGAGACGAATTACGGCGATTATACCGGCGGCTTCCCGGTGATCGCCGCCCTGGCGACATTGGCGCATGACGAAAGACGCGCCGAGTTTTTCCGGGCGGAACTTTTCCATGCCTTGCGGATATTGGACGAAGGTCATATAGCGCCTGCCGAGATGAGCGGTTCCTGGGCGGGTGCGATGGGACAGACCCAGTTCATGCCGTCGACCTTTGCTGGTTACGCGACGGATGGGGATGGAGACGGCAAGATCGACATCTGGGGCAGCCTGCCCGACGTTTTTCATTCCGCCGGTCACTACCTGGCTTCCGTTGGCTGGAAAGGCGACGAAACCTGGGGACGAGAGGTCAAGCTGCCACCCGGTTTCGATCTCGATCTGACACAACTGGCGATCAAGAAGCATATCTCAGAGTGGCAGGCGCTCGGCGTCCGCAGAGCCAACGGCGCGGACCTGCCGGCAGCCGATATCGAGGGATCGGTCATCCTGCCCGCCGGCGCGAAGGGACCGGCCTTCCTGGTCTATCAGAACTTCCGCAGCACATTGGTGTGGAACCGTTCCATCCTCTATGCCGCGGCGGTCGGTTATCTCGCCGACAGATTTGTTGACCGCGGCAGGCTAGTGGCGACGCAACCGCCCGGAGACAAACCGCTGTCCCGGTCGGATGTCATTTCGTTGCAAACGAATTTGAACCGGCTGGGTTTCGATGTCGGGGAGCCGGACGGAGTCGCCGGATCGATGACCCGCAAGGGCCTGCGCGACTATCAGCGCGCCCGGGGTTTGCCGCCGGACGGCCACCCTTCGTCCGAGATGGTCGAAATTCTCGCTGCAGATCCGGGCTAGACCGGTTATTCAAGGGCAAGGTTCATCACCGCCGCTTGGCAGTGAAGCCGGAATCGGGAAGTTTTACGCTTTCGTGTCGCGTCTCATGAGACTGGGTACCGTTGAACTGGGCATGCGGGAAAGGGCCGGAACAGCCGTGACGAAAGAATCAGCCATGCGGATAGGCCTGCGGCCTGGCCGCCTGACCCGGATTTCCGGGGTATTGGCGCTATGCGCCCTGACCTCGGCTTGCGCGGAGGTGCAGTTCTTGTCGCACGCCGCGAAAGAGGTCGCGAACGAACCCGCCAACGCGCCGGTTCGGTCTGGCGCCACCGCTGAAAACGGGGACCACTACAAGGTCGGCAAGCCCTATCGAATCAATGGCAATTGGTACTATCCGCATGTCGACTATAAATATGTGGAGGAGGGGATTGCCTCCTGGTACGGGCCGAATTTCCATGGCAAGACAACCGCCAATGGCGCTATTTTCGATATGAACAAGGTTTCCGCGGCACATCGTACGCTGCCGCTTCCCAGTATCGTGCGCGTCACCAATCTGGAAAACGGCCGTTCCCTGAAGGTGAAGGTCAATGATCGCGGCCCCTACGCAAAGGATCGCATCATCGACGTTTCCCGTCGCACGGCCCAATTGCTCGGATTCGAAACCAAGGGAACTGCCCTGGTTCGGGTCGAAATCGTGGAAGAAGAAAGCCGGCAACTGGCGGCTTACATGCAGGGCGGTCAGGAAGTGGCCGATGCCGGCGACAATGCCGGGCCGGCGCCTTCGCCGCCCGCTGCCGCTCCGACTGTTTCCGTCAGTGGCAGCGAATTGCCGCCGCCTCCGGGCTCTGCCGTTGCGCCACCTCCAAGTGACTCGTTCAAGGTCACGCCTGTCTCCGCGGAATCAGTCGCCGCAACACGGCCAAATGTGTTGCCGGATTCTGATACGGGCATCACGCGACAGGTTCCGATGGTCAGCCCGACCGTTTTCGTTCAAGCCGGGGCATTCAGCCAATTTATCAATGCGCAGCGCGCGCAGTTACTTCTTTCCGATGTCGGAGATGTGCATGTTGAACAGGTGTTAACCTCTACAGTCCCACTTTTTCGTATTCGCGTTGGCCCGGCAAAATCCGTGGAAGCGGCGGATTCCCTATTGAAACGGGTGATCGCCGCCGGTTATCCGGATGCGAAGATCGTCTCGGCGAAATGAAATCGGGCGACGGATGTTACTGGCCGTTCTAGGAGCGGCCCTTGCCCAATTTACGCCGTAATTGCAATTTAATGATCGAATGGTGAAAGCAGGGGGGCTGAACTGTTCGTTCATGTCCATGGAAAGGCAGGCCATGGCTTATATTGATACTCGTTGTTTTGGATCCCGCACCTTCGTTGCGGCCATTCTTGCATTTGCATTGTTTGTTGGCAGTGCCGTGGGGCAGGCCAACGCGCAAGCAATCGAGACAACCGCCAAGCACGCTTATCTGGTCGATTTCGAGACCGGCGCCGTCCTTCTGGATAAGGCGTCGGACGAGCGGATGTATCCCGCATCGATGACCAAGATGATGACTGTTTATTTGTTGATGCAGCGTCTAAAGGACGGTCGGCTTTCGCTGGACGACACCTTGTCGGTCAGCGAGAAGGCGTGGCGCAAGGGCGGCTCCAAGATGTGGGTCGAAGTCGGAAAACAGGTCCGTGTCGAGGATTTGATCCGCGGGATCGTGGTTCAGAGCGGTAATGACGCCACGATTGTCGTTGCGGAAGGCCTGGCGGGAACGGAGGAAGCCTTCGCCCGCGAAATGACCAACACCGCGCGGAATCTCGGCATGACGGGGACACAATTCCGGAACGCCAGCGGGTGGCCCGATCCCGAACATTATACGACCGCCCGTGATTTGGCGGTATTGGCAATAGCAATCGTGCGCGATTTCCCCGAAATGTATCACTATTTCGCGGAAACAGAGTTCGCCTACAACGGCATTAAACAGCAAAATCGGAACCCATTGCTCTACAAGGATATAGGAGCTGACGGGTTGAAAACCGGGCATACAGAGGATTCTGGTTACGGGCTTGTGGGGTCCGCGGTACGGGACGATCGCCGTTTGGTCGTCGTCTTGAACGGTATGTCGTCGACATCCGAACGGTCCCAGGAATCGGAAAAACTGCTGAACTGGGGGTTCCGGGAGTGGAACAGCTATGCCCTGTTCAAGGCCGGCGAGACGGTGATGGATGCCAAGGTATGGCTCGGCAGCGAGGGTACGGTTCCGCTCGTCGTCGAGCAGGATGTATCGCTCACGATGCGCCGCCGTGCCCGCAATGACCTGAAGGTCAGTGTGAAATACGATGAGCCGATCGCGGCTCCGATCGCGGCCGGTGACCAGGTCGCCTCGCTGGTGGTGACCGCGCCCGGCGTCGACACGTTGGAGATTCCGCTCAAGGCAGGCGCAGATATCGAACAGCTTGGCCCCGTCGGCCGGCTGACGGCAGCCTTCAATTTCCTCGTCTGGGGGGAATCTGAATGAGGGACGGGAGCGGCACTGCATCCCGCGGACCGCGTGGGCGCCTGATCACCTTCGAAGGCGGAGAGGGCGCCGGCAAGTCGACACAGCTCAAGCTTCTTGCGAAAAGCCTGCGTGACCGCAGCATAGACGTTGTCGAGACACGCGAGCCCGGCGGTTCGCCCGGGGCGGAAGCCATACGCGAGCTGCTCTTGGACCCCGATAATAAGGGGTGGCCGCCAATGACGGAGGCGCTGCTGCATTTCGCGGCGCGCTGCGATCACATGACACGCGTGGTCGAACCGGCTCTGGCATCGGGTAAATGGGTGCTTTGCGACCGGTTTACCGACTCGACCATGGCCTATCAGGGGGTGGCGCAGGGATTGGGATCATCGGTCATAGAACAACTCTCTGCCTTGACCCTGAAAGGCCGCAAGCCCGATTTGACCATCGTTCTCGATCTTGATCCCGAAATCGGGTTGAAGCGGATCGCCGAGCGGGGAAACGCACCGACACGCTATGATCTGATGGATATCGCTTTCCATCGCCGACTCCGCGAAGCATTCCTGATGATCGTGCGCAGCGATCCGGCACGTTGCGTCGTGGTGGACGCGACCTATTCCGAGGACTTCGTTGCCGAAATGGTGCAGGGCGCCGTGACAAGCCGTTTGGAAATGGACCTTGCCAGTTGATGAAGGCACGGCTTCCCCGCAGGCCGCCAATTCCCACCCGCTAATTGGACATGAAGCCGCCGAGGCGACTCTGCTGCGTGCCTGGAGGTCCGGCCGTTTTCCGCATGCCTGGCTGATTTCCGGCCCTCGTGGCGTGGGGAAGGCGACCCTTGCCCGCAAGGCGGCGCGTTTCGTGCTGTCCCAATCATCCGATGGTGGCAGCCAAGCCGGTGGGTTGTTCGGTGATGCGCCGCTTCCCCCGGACAGCCTGGATACGGATCCTGAGTCCAGTGTCGCCCGACGGATCGCGGCCGGCGGGCATTCGGATTTCCGTCTCCTGACCAAGCGTGAGGACAAGACCGTCATCCAGATCGAGCAGACGCGGGAGATCGTTGATTTCTCCTATATGACGCCTGCGGAAGGTGGCTGGAAGGTCATCCTTATCGACAGTGTCGACGACATGAACCACAACAGCGCCAATGCCCTTCTGAAGGCACTTGAAGAACCGCCGTCGAAGGCGCTGTTTTTGCTTGTTTCCCATGCCCCCGGCGGATTGCTGCCGACGATACGTTCCCGGTGCCGGTCCCTGAAACTCTCCGGCGTTCCCAAGCCGGGAATCGCGGCTTTGCTGGGGGAACTCCGGCCGGATCTCTCCGAACAGGAACGGTCCGTTCTGGCGGCGCTTGGCGACGGCAGTCCGGGACGGGCAATCCATTATGCCGATCAGGGCGCTGTCGACCTATACCGCGCCCTTGTCGAACTGGCGTCGAATGCACATCGGCTGGATATGTCCCTGGTTATGAAGATGGGGGATCAACTGGCGAAAAAAGGCGCGGAGGACGCCTTCGGCATCATGTCGCAGATGATCGACCAGGCACTTCAGCGGGCGATCAAGGCAGCGGCCGTTCGTCGGCCGGTGGAGGATATATTGCCGGGAGACGGCGCCATATGGGCCCGGCTTGTCATGCCGGATCAAATTCCGCGCTGGGCGGACGCTAGAACAGAAATCATGGGTTTTCTCGACAAAGCGGGGCCGCCCGCCCATCTTGGTCGAAAGCATGTACTGGTTAATGCTTTCATCCGACTTGAGCAGGCCGCGCAGGCTCGCTAAACCAACGCATCAGTTGCCCTTGTGATACAGGATGCCTTCCGTATCCATCGATATGGAGGGCATTGACCCATGGCCGGCTTCGGGAACCTGCTTCCCATGCCGGCGAAAACGGACCGGACCATGAAGCGATACTATCTTTCGACGGCGATTTCCTATGTGAATGGAAGACCCCATCTAGGCCATGCCTATGAAGTCATTTCGGCGGATGTGATCGCGCGGTTCATGCGCCTGGACGGCCATCAGGTATTCTTCCTGACCGGGACGGACGAGCACGGCCAGAAGGTTGAGAAGACGGCCCGGAATGCAGGCAAGGAGCCGAGGGAATTCTGCGACGACATCGCGGCATCCTTCCAGGAAATGGCCCGGGATCTGAACATTTCCAACGACGACTTCATTCGTACGACGGAACCGCGACACTTCGAGAGCGTGCAGGACTTGTGGCGGAAAATCGACGCGAACGGGGATATCTATCTCGGCAAGTATGCCGGCTGGTATTCGGTTCGCGACGAAGCCTTCTTTGGCGAGGACGAGTTGACGAAGGGCGAGGGGGGCAAGTTCTTTGCGCCTTCAGGCGCCGAAGTCGAATGGGTCGAGGAACCCAGTTACTTCTTCAAGCTGTCGGCTTATGGCGACAAGCTGCTGCAATATTATACGGACAATCCGGGTTTCATTCAGCCGGATTACCGCCGCAACGAAATCGTCAATTTCGTGAAGCAGGGCCTGACCGATTTGTCGATTTCCCGCACGAGCTTTAATTGGGGCATCCCCGTGCCGGACGATCCCGAGCACATCATGTATGTCTGGCTGGATGCTTTGACCAACTACATCACCGGTGTCGGTTACCCGGATACCGAAAGCGAGGCCTACAAGACTTTCTGGCCGGCCGATCTGCACATCGTCGGCAAGGATATCATGCGGTTCCATACCATTTACTGGCCGGCTTTCCTGATGGCGGCGGGACTGCCGTTGCCGAAGCGTGTTTTCGGGCATGGTTTCCTGAACATCGAAGGCGAGAAGATGTCGAAATCGCTGGGCAACGTCATCACGCCCCAGTCGATGGTGGAGGCCTTCGGGCTGGACCAGGTTCGCTATTTCCTGATGCGAGAAGTGCCCTACGGTAATGACGGCTCGTTCTCCAAGGACAGCATGATCCACCGGATCAACAGCGATTTGGCGAATGATTTCGGCAACCTGTCGCAACGTGTTCTGAGCATGATCGCGAAGAACTGCGGCGGTGCGGTCCCGACGCCGGGCCCCTTCACGGACGAGGACAAGGCATTGACGCAGGCGGGGCTGGATGTCGCCGACGCGATGCGCGCCGCAATGCAGGAACAGGCCATCCACAAAGCCCTGGAAGCGGCGTGGAAGGTGGTCGGCGAAGCCAACCGCTATGTCGATCAGCAAGCGCCGTGGGCCTTGCGCAAGACCGATCCGGATCGGATGGCGACGGTACTCTATGTGCTTGCCGACGTTATTCGCATGTTGGCGATCTATGCCCAACCGGTCGTGCCCGCTTCGGCGTCCCGGATGCTAGATCAATTGGTCGTCCCTGAAGACGCCCGCGACTTCTCGGCGCTGTCCAAGTCCCTGACACCGGGAACGGAACTGCCGAAACCGTCACCGGTTTTCCCGCGTTATCAAGAGGCGGAAGAGTAGGGGACCCATGCTGATCGACAGTCACTGCCATCTGGATTATCTGGACCGTGACGGTGTCGACCTGGACGAGGTCGTCGCCCGCGCGGGGCGCGCCGGTGTCGGGTTGATGGTCACAATCTGCACCAAGGTGACGGAATTCCCGGCGATCCTGGCAATCGCGGAACGTTTCCCGAATGTCTATTGCAGTGTCGGCATCCATCCGCATGAGGCGGAATCCGAACCGGAGGTGACGGCTGATCGGCTGGTCGAGTTGGCCAGGCACCCAAAAGTCGTCGGGATTGGGGAAACCGGCCTGGATTATTTCTACGAGCATAGCCCGCGGGAGGCGCAGCAAAAGAGTTTCCGTGCCCATATCGCCGCGTCGCGGGAAACAGGCTTGCCGTTGATCGTTCATACCCGCGATGCGGATGAGGATACGATAGCGATCATGCGCGACGAATACGGGAAGGGCGCCTATCCCGGGCTGATCCATTGTTTCAGCAGTTCAGCCTGGCTCGCGCGCGAAGCCGTCTCGATGGGATTCGGTATTTCCGTTTCCGGCATCGTGACGTTCAAGACGGCTGACGCTCTACGTGACGCGGTCGCAGAGGTGGCCATGGACAAGTTGCTGGTAGAGACCGATGCGCCCTATCTGGCGCCGGTGCCGAAGCGCGGCAAACAGAACGAACCGGCTTTCGTGGTCCATACGGCCGAGCGCCTTGCGGAATTGAAAGGCGTGGCGACGTCGGAGTTGGAGCAAAAGACGACGGAGAATTTCCTGAGTCTTTTCAAGAAGGTCGATCCGTCCGCTATCGCGGCGTAACAGGTTTCGAGGTGCTTTCGCCATGCGTGTGACGATTTTGGGAAGCGGCTCATCCGGCGGTGTCCCAAGGATCGGTAACGACTGGGGCGATTGCGATCCGACAAACCCCAGGAACCGGCGCCGCCGATGCTCCATTTTGATCGAGCAGGAAGAAACCGTTCTGCTGGTCGACACATCACCGGACATGCGCGAGCAATTGTTGGATGCAAACGTGCAGCGGATGGACGCCGTTTTCTTCACCCATGCCCATGCGGATCAGGCCCATGGCGTCGACGACCTCCGCGTTTTCTATATTCGCGATCGTGGCCGGCTGGTGCCGGTCTATGGGGATGATGAGACGCTCTACACGCTAAAACGGCGTTTCGACTATTGTTTCACCCAGGTTGCCGGCTATCCGCCGATCCTAGACCCGCATGTCCTGAACGGTCCGGTGACAGTGGGTTCGATCACCATGGAACCGTTCACCGTTGAACATGGAGCGATCGAGGCTCTGGGATACCGGTTCGGACGTGTCGGGTATGTGCCGGATGTCAACGAGTTGCCCGACACGGCGAAGGAAATGCTCACCGGATTGGATGTCCTTATCCTGGATGCGCTCCGCCGTCGCCCGCACCCGTCCCATGCCCATCTCGAACGAACCCTCGACTGGATGGCCGAGTTGAAACCAAAACGCGGCATCCTTACCAACATGCATGTGGATATGGATTACGATACGTTGGTCCGGGAGCTGCCTGCCGGTGTCGAACCGGGTTACGACGGCATGGTTATCGAGCCCTGATCCTACCTTGGGATCTGCGACGGTATCTCGCTTAAAATTCTGATACAGGGTACAGCAGAACCGATTCAAAGGCGGTTCGATCTCTTTCAGAGATCCCGTTTGCGGCATCCGATGCGAGAAACTCCTTTATCCGTTCGGGAAGGCCGGGCAGGGTGAAGACCGTCGTGCCATCATAGTAACGCGTGCCTTTGATTAGTAAGGATTTACCGATACTTCGCATGATTTCCTGCCGATAGACATCATCGGCCAAATCAACCAATTCCTCTTCGAAATCCATGACCATCGGTATTCGTTCGGTTGCCCCGAAGCCGCCGACCTTTCCATTTGGCGCATTGGAAAGAAAGTACTCGTGCATCTTCTGCATGGAGGACCAGGTATTCGACGTCAGGTTCGGCGGCTCATTTGCTTGATGATAGAAAATTGTGGCGACTGACGCGGCGAAGGTGATCGTATCGTCATCGCGGAAAATCCGTTCGACACAGGCAGCATCGTTCAATCGGTAAATTCTATAGAGGCCCGTTGCATCAAGGGGAATGAAACCGACACCATTGATTTTTAGAAACCCGCCAAGGGACAAGACCAGGGAATAGGCCTTGATCGTGTTCTTACGATCGATTCGGTCTTCCGTCCTGATTTCCAAAGGATGGCATGCCGTACGTTCTATGCGGTACGCGATCAGTTTTAAGGTGGGGGTGAAATAGATTTTCGATTGTTATCATTTAATCGGCCCGGGTCGGTTAGATTATCCAAGGGCAAGAATTACACGCGCCCCTAGTCCTACACGAATCAGTATTTTCCATAATATATATTATCGCGTAGTTATTGGGATGGTTTTGCGTATACCCTCACATCGCAGAAAGACCTAATATGATCTGCTTTAGAACGCGGACAATTATTATATGCAAAAGAATACTCAAAAAGCTCGAGCTCTCATCTCAATAGGATCGGCAATCGTCTTCACCGTTTTCGCGATTGTCATCTTGTGGATCACATATAACGACATCGAGACGTTCCGTGCGACACACAAGGACACCGTGACCAACCAAGTCTCCAGCGCTTCGGTCTCAATAGAAAGGTTCCTGGACGAACGTTTACGTTATGTAGAAACCTTCACCGTGGAAAAGTCGGACCTCATCGCGGCCATGTCGCAAGCCCCGGACAATGAGGAGCTAAGGAAAAAAATAGAACAAGAACTCGCGAAACTATTCCCCCTGTATTTCACCTTCACCCTGACGGATACCCGAGGAAACGACCAGATAGCCGATATTGAAGGCTTCGTCGGTGAGATCTGTTTGGCGTCGATTTACGATTTCATCTCACAAAGAAAATCGGTACATGCGACCCAAACCCACTACTACGAAGTGGAAATCCATCCGCAGGCCAACAATTATCACTTCGACATGATGGCGCCGTGGTACGCCAACGGGGAATTGAAAGGCGTGTTCTTCATCAGCTTTTTCCCCGACTTGATACAGGAGATCCTTGTATCGCACGAGACAGAAGACCATCGCCTTTATGTCGTCCACCGGGAAAAAGCGGGCCTGATAGAAATCACCTCTGAAGGGGCTCGTGATAAGTTCGGCGCCCACCGGGAAATCTACCTGACACCATGGGAAACGGAAAACATCCTCGGCTGGCGTGCCGTTAAGAACAGCCGTTGGATTGTCATTGGGCTCCCTGCCCCTGGTCTGTTCAGTGATTATTCACAGAGCCGGTGGACGGTCGCTGGATTAGCAATTTTGGTTTTCGGCGTGTTGATCACACTATCAGCTGCATTCGCCATACGGCGTACGGCGAAGCGGCACGCAGACGCAAAGTAGAGATCGTTCGGCAGCCACACCAAATGCTCCGGCCTTTGGAGCGGTGGCGGACGAGACAAGAATCCCGGTAGTGATGATGCGTCCCTTTCATTTTCCCCGAGGCTGCCGATGTCCCGCAACACCGATCGATTGCTAGAAATCATGGCCGCGCTTCGCGATCCTGAAACCGGGTGCCCTTGGGACGTGCAGCAGGATTTTTCCTCAATTGCCCCCTACACGATCGAAGAAGCCTACGAGGTAGCCGATGCAATCCAACGCGGCGATATGGCGGATTTGAAGGACGAATTGGGCGATCTCTTGCTGCAAGTCGTCTTTCACGCACGCATGGCTGAAGAGAAAGGTGATTTCGCCTTCGATGACGTTGCCGGGGCGATCGCGGACAAGATGGTTCGCCGTCATCCCCATGTCTTCGGCGATGCGTCGGCCGATACGCCGGACGATGTGAAGATATCCTGGGAGGAGACGAAGGCCAGGGAACGGGCTGAGAAAGGACAGGACGAGAGCGCTTTGGACGGGGTGGCAACCGCCCTTCCCGCCTTGATCCGAGCGGAAAAGCTCTCCAAACGCGCCGCGCGTGTCGGTTTCGAGTGGCCGACCGTCGATATGGTCTTCCGCGATATTGAGGAGGAGATCGAGGAGATTCTCCACGAAATCCGTGTCGGCGGCGGCCCTGACAGGCTCGAGGACGAAGTCGGTGATCTATTGTTTTGCGTTGCCAATCTCGCCCGTTTTGTCGGTGTCGATCCGGAGAAGGCTCTCCGTAGTACCAATGACAAATTCGACCGCCGTTTCCGGGCCGTGGAGGCCTCGTTCAAGCAGGAAGGCCGTGCGCTGACCGACTGCAGCCTGGATGAAATGGATGCGCGCTGGAATGAGGTGAAAAGGGTAGAGAAAAAGGGATAACCCCTACCCGCGCCTTTGCCGATCTGTCATCAGACGTGCAATGCGTAGACTTGTTGTGGCTCTGAAACACCGCGCAGGCGGTGGCTGCCCATTGGCTCCCATTCCGTCTGCACCAATGACGAAAATGAATCTGATGCCACGACGGGACGGTCCAGGGTCTTTGAAAGATCCTGCAGACGCGCCACTTCGTTAGCCGTATGGCCGACGACCGAGAATTCGAGCCGTTCCGGCACGCCAATATTCCCGTACAGCACATCCCCGACATGAAGGCCAAGGCCGAAGGCAAGCGGCGGTTCATCGGCATAGGCTGGGTCGGCGTTGGCGCGTGCGAGGCGTGCAAGCGAATCCCGTGCCGCGGCAACCGCCATACGCGTCGCCCTCTCCTCACCGCCCGGCCCCGCGATTGGAAAAATCGCCAGGACACCGTCGCCGATGAAACGCAGGACCTCGCCGCCATGATCAAGCACCGCCCCGGCGGTGCAATCGAAATACCGGTTCAGTCTGGCCAGGAAATCACGGGCGGGCATCTGGTCTGCAAGCGCCGTCGACCCGCGCATGTCGCTATACCAGATCGCGGCATTGATCTCTTCGCCCGCGCCGAGTTGCACCTGCCCATTCAGAACGCGTTCGCCCGCATGGGTGCCGAGATAGGCGGAGACCACATTATGAGTGGTCACCTCCCGGACATACATCTTCAAGCCGGCCCCCAGGCGCGGCAGCAACCGGCAAAGCGCCATCAATTGGGAATCGGTGAAACCGCCCGGTGCGTCCGTCAACCAACTGGTCAGGGCGCCATCCATGTGAGACCAGGATTTCTCGATCGGGGACGTGAAGGCGATCGCCGTGGTCAGGTAATCGGTATAGCCCTCTTCCCTGAATTCGCCGAGGACCGGGAAACGATTCAGCCCTTCCTTCTTGTGGATCCGAAAGCGCATCTCGTTCTGGTGACCGTCGAGCAGAGCCTTGAACGGGCTGCGCAGCCAGGCTTCCGTCTTACTGCTGGCATGAGCGAAGCGGTTGCGCTCAACGCCACGAATCCTGCTCCACGTGACGCTGAAGGAGCGGAACATCGGGTGCAGGAAGCTGCAGGCGACATGCGCCCGGGCGATCGGGACTCCCGCCTGGTTCAGCTTTTCACAGAACTCACGCACAAGGCGATCGGCATCGATCCCGCTGAGGGCGGAATCGATGACCCAATCGCTGATCGCGGTGATCGCAGCATCTTCAATAACAGCTACCATGCGCCCCCACTGTCCCGCCGCACGCCTTTAGTCGTTCATCAGCAGGTGGATCAGGCTGGAAGTGTCCCAGCGGTTTCCGCCCCGTGCCTGAACATGGGCGTAATACTGATCGATCATCGCGGTAACCGGCAGGCGCGCGCCATTGTTCTTGGCTTCGCCAAGGCAGATCGACAGGTCTTTGCGCATCCAGTCGACGGCGAAACCGAAATCGAATTTGCCCTGCGTCATCGTGCCGGCGCGATTTTCCATCTGCCACGACCCGGCCGCGCCCTTCGAGATGACATCAACGACGGCGTCCATATCCAAGCCTGCTTTCATGCCGAAATTCACGCCTTCCGAAAGGCCCTGCAAGAGCCCGGCGATGCAAATCTGGTTCACCATTTTGGTCAATTGGCCCGCGCCGCTTGCTCCCAGAAGGCGGCAAGCCCGCGCAAAGCTCATGATCACCGGTTCGGCCTTTTCATATACTTCGGCATCGCCGCCGCACATGACGGTAAGAACGCCGTTTTCGGCCCCGGCTTGTCCGCCGGACACCGGTGCATCGATGAAACCGACGCCGAGTTCCTTGCCCTTCGCGTAAAGCTCGCGCGCGACCTCGGCGCTTGCCGTGGTATTGTCGATCAAGGTCGCGCCTGAACTCATGCCCGCGAAGGCACCGTCCGGTCCCAGGATGACCGAACGCAGGTCGTCGTCATTGCCGACGCAGCAGAATACGAATTCCGCGCCTTCGGCAGCTTCACGCGGCGTGGTCTTGAAGGACCCGCCGAATTCTTTGGCCCATTGCTCGGCTTTGGCGGACGTCCGGTTATAGACGGTGACATCATGTCCGCCCTTCTTGGCGAGATGCCCCGCCATCGGGTAACCCATCACGCCCAAACCGATAAATGCCACTTTTGCCATGGTGTAACTCTCCCCCTATCGCGCGGCCGCCAATGGGCTGCCGCTCGGTTCATGATCTCATCTGTCCGCAAATATATTAGAGCGGTTCGGCGGGAACCGCACGTCCCCCTACCGCCTATGATGCCGCTGGTCTCGGGATCAGTCTGCACAAAGTAGTCATGTTCCTTTTCCAATCAAGACTCTACCCGGATTTTTGAATTGAGACGTGATCAAGAACTGCTGCCGGAACTGCCAACGATCCAATTCGCAGTTGCACGGCCACAGGGTAAACGACAGAAACACAGTGAACGTGGTCGAAACATGGACAAGAATATGAAAACCGGCGTGCTGGTTTCCCTTTGCGGCAAAATGGGCGCGGGGAAATCCCACAATGCAAAGGTATTGGCGAAGGAAATGAACGCGATCCTGTTGTCTGAAGACACATGGCTCGCCGCTCATTATCCTTCCCAAATCACGGATTTCTCCGACTACCTTCGCTTTTCGGAATTGATCCGCCCGTTCATAAAGACACACGTCCAGAACATCCTGCAAACCGGGACTTCTGTGGTGATGGATTTCCCCGCCAACACGGCACGGCAACGGGCATTCTACCTGGAAATGGCGTCACAGAGCGGGGCGTCGCACCGATTGATCTACGTGAAAGCGAATGACGCGTTGTGCCTTCGTCAAATCGAACAGAGACGACGCGAACAGCCGGAACGCGCGGCGTTCGATACCGAACAGGTCTTTCATTACGTGAACCGCTTCTTTGAGGAACCGCGTCGCGAAGAAGGCATGGAAATCGAAGTAATTCAGCAGGCCCCGCCACCGACCATGAAAGACGACGCTTCTTAGGCCGCCGATCAATCCGTGGAGAGAACGCAGCGCAGATCCTCCCAGGTTTCCTCGCTTCCGGCGGACAACAA
This sequence comes from Hwanghaeella sp., assembly GCF_965227365.1. GTDB lineage: Bacteria > Pseudomonadota > Alphaproteobacteria > UBA8366 > Aestuariispiraceae > Hwanghaeella. The sequence goes on along the minus strand of NZ_OZ245754.1, from coordinate 2,170,583 downwards.
GGAGCGAACCCGATCTTCGGGGCGATAGGGCATATCATCGATCCGGGCTACGTGACCGCCCGACTCTCTGAGCAGCAACACACCGGGGACATGGTCCCAACTCCACAGCCGGTTATAGAGCGCGAAGTCACGCTCACCCAGGCTCTGCGCCAGAAAATCGTGACCGGCGCAGCGCAGACGATTCACGGTGCCGAACATCTCAATGAAATGATCGCGTTTCTTCGGTCGATCGGCTTCCGGGAAGCAGCCGTAATTGATCTGCCCGATCATCTCCGAAAACGGTTTCCGATCCGGTGTGCGCAGCCTGATGTCATCCTTTCCCGGACGGAGCAGGAAGGCCCCTGCCCCATGTTCCGCGACCGCGGTCCGGTTCTGGGTCGGGTCATGGATGAAACTCATCAGGGTTTCGCCCTTTTCCACCAAGGCAACCATCATGCAGAACATGGGATTGCCTTCGGAGAAGTTCTTGGTGCCGTCGACCGGATCGATCAGCCAGACCGGCCGGTCTTCCTCCAATAGGTCCAGGATGCCGGGATTCTTGGCATAGGCTTCCTCGCCCACGACGACGGAACCAGGCATCAGGCCGGGCAGCAACGCGGTAAGCCGATGTTCGGCGTCGAGATCCGCAACCGTGACCACGTCCCCCGGCTTCTTTTCCATCACTTCATGATGCTGCAGGGCGTTGAAACGCGGCATCACGTCCAAAGCAGCCGCTTCGCGCAAAGCGTCTATGACGCGATCGGGGTCGATGTCATGCATGCTGGGCCAGGTAACTGTTATCTAGGAGACGTGTCATGGACGGGCGGGACGTAGCACAGCTTGCCGGGAATCGAAAGGGCGGCTGCGTTACCGCAACCGCCCTTCCGGGAAACGCATTCAGTAAACGGATCGCTTACATCATGCCGCCCATGCCGCCCATGTCGGGCATGGCCGGGGCGGCCGGCTTGTCATCCGGCTTTTCGGCGACCATGGCTTCGGTCGTGATCAGCAGGCCAGCAACGGAAGCGGCGTCCTGCAGCGCGGCACGAACGACCTTAGCGGGGTCGATGATACCGGCCTTGACCAGATCGGTGTAGACGCCGTTCTGGGCGTCGTAGCCATAGGTGTTGGACTTGCTTTCCATCAGCTTACCGGCAACGACGGCACCGTCGGTGCCCGCGTTTTCAGCGATCTGACGGACCGGAGCCTGGATCGCACGGCGGACGATGTCGATGCCGACATCCTGGTCGTGGTTCCCGCCTTCCAGCTTGCGCAGGGCACGCTCGGAATACAGTAGCGCGGTGCCGCCGCCCGGGACGATACCTTCTTCAACAGCAGCGCGCGTGGCGTGCATGGCGTCGTCAACGCGGTCCTTGCGTTCCTTCACTTCAACCTCGGTCGCACCGCCGACGCGGATCACCGCAACACCGCCGGCGAGCTTCGCCAGACGTTCCTGCAGCTTTTCACGGTCGTAGTCTGAGGACGTGGCTTCGACCTGGCTGCGGATCTGACCGCAGCGGGCTTCGATGTCCTTCTTCTTGCCGGCGCCGTCGACGATGGTGGTTTCGTCCTTCGTGATGTTGACGCGCTTGGCGGTGCCCAGCATGTCCATCGTGACGTTTTCCAGCTTGATGCCGAGGTCTTCGCTGATGACCTGACCGTTGGTCAGGATCGCGATGTCTTCCAGCATGGCCTTGCGGCGATCGCCAAAGCCCGGAGCCTTCACGGCGGAAACCTTCAGACCGCCGCGCAGTTTGTTGACAACCAGGGTCGCCAGGGCTTCGCCTTCGATGTCTTCCGCGATGATCAGCAGCGGCTTGCTGGACTGAACAACCTGTTCCAGGACCGGAAGCATCGCCTGCAGGTTGCTGAGCTTCTTCTCGTGGATCAGGATCATCGGGTTTTCGAGTTCGCAGGTCATCTTTTCGCTGTTCGTGACGAAATACGGCGAAAGGTAACCGCGGTCGAACTGCATGCCTTCGACGACGTCCAGTTCGGTTTCAAGACCCTTGGCTTCTTCGACGGTGATGACGCCTTCGTTGCCGACCTTCTGCATCGCTTCGGCGATCATGCCGCCGACTTCGGAATCGCCGTTGGCGGAAATCGTACCGACCTGAGCGACTTCTTCGGAGGTCTTGATCTTCTTCGCACGCTTGCTGATGTCAGCGACGACGGCTTCGACCGCCAGGTCGATACCGCGCTTCAGGTCCATCGGGTTCATGCCGGCCGCAACCGCCTTGGCGCCTTCGCGAACGATTGCCTGGGCCAGGACCGTCGCGGTCGTGGTGCCGTCACCGGCGATGTCGTTGGTCTTGGACGCGACTTCGCGGACCATCTGGGCGCCCATATTCTCGAACTTGTCCTTCAGTTCGATTTCCTTGGCGACCGTTACGCCGTCCTTCGTGATGCGCGGGGCGCCGAAGGACTTGTCGATCACGACGTTACGGCCTTTCGGGCCCAGGGTAACCTTGACCGCATCGGCCAGGATATCGACACCGGCCAGCATCTTCGTGCGGGCGTCGGTGGAGAATTTCACATCTTTGGCTGCCATATCGGAATGTTTCCTTCCTTAACTCTTGGTGCCTGGAATTCGGAATAAAGAGATCCGTGGTTCGGAACGGCCGATCAGCCTTCCAGAACGCCCATGATGTCGGACTCTTTCATGATCAGAAGGTCTTCGCCGTCGACCTTCACTTCGGTGCCGGACCACTTGCCGAAAAGGACGCGGTCGCCCTTCTTGACGTCCAGAGGACGGACGGTACCGTCATCGGCTTTGTAACCGCCGCCTACGGCCATGATCTTGCCTTCAGAGGGCTTTTCCTGAGCCGAGTCGGGCAGGATGATGCCGCCGGCGGTCTTTTCTTCGGCGTCGACGCGCTTGACCAGAACACGGTCATGCAAGGGACGGAATTTCATTTACGCTCTCCCATAGAGGATCGGATGATTGATCTGGTGACGTTGTGTCGGCGCGGCGCAGACAACGAACACACCCCGCTGTTAGCACTCAAGCAAATTGAGTGCTAGGGACATACGGATGATAGCTTTCGGTGTCAACCCGTGGGCGCGAATTCGTTTGTTCGGCAACGGCTTGCGGGCGAAATCCACAGGGCGGAAAGAATGCTTCAGCCTTGGCCGGGGGCCTCGGTTACGACGGTAACGGAAGTGCCATCATTATAAAGCTTCAGATACCGGTCCCGTTCTTGAGGGGGCATCATGACCCGAACGAAGACACCATCGTCCCGCTCTTCCCGCACCTGAACGTCACCGTGACGATAAAGCCAGGCCAACTGCGCACCGTCTTCATGCGGGATGAGTGCTTCCACGGGCTGGTTCTGGGCCGACAACCGTTCGTCGACAAGTTTGCACAGGGTCTCACAATTCTCGCCGGTCACGGCGGACACCGCGATCACATTGTCGTTGCGCGCCGCCCGAAAAAGAACGGATTCACGTTCGTTGCCGCCCAGCATGTCGATCTTGTTCATGACCTCGAGACGATCACCTGCATCGGGGCGGCCGAGGGATTCCAGAACCGCCTCCACGTCCATTTTCTGGATTTCCGTGTCCTCGTTTGCGGCGTCACGGACATGCAGGATCAGATCGGCCGAAATGACCTCCTCAAGCGTTGCTCTAAAGGCGGCAACGAGGTCGGTGGGCAGATCGGATATAAAGCCGACCGTGTCGGACAGGATCACTTTCGCACCGGACGGTAAGGCGATTGACCGCATTGTCGGGTCAAGCGTCGCGAACAGCATGTCCTGCGCCAGGACCTCTGCCTTGGTCAATCGATTGAACAAGGTCGATTTACCGGCATTGGTATATCCGACGAGCGCGACGATCGGATACGGTACCTTGCGCCGCGACTCCCGGTGCAGCGCGCGGGTACGCTTTACTTGTTCCAATTCCCGCTTCAGTTTGGCGATCCGTTCGTCGATCAAGCGCCGATCCAGTTCGATCTGGCTTTCGCCGGGACCGCCGATAAAACCAAGACCGCCGCGCTGCCTTTCCAAGTGGGTCCAACTCCGCACCAACCGGGACCGCTGATAGCTGAGCGCCGCCAATTCGACCTGCAGACTGCCTTCCCGCGTATTTGCGCGCGCACCGAAGATTTCAAGGATCAGACCGGTTCTGTCGATGACCTTGCTGCCCAATTCCCGTTCCAGGTTACGCTGCTGAACCGGAGACAGTGGGCCGTCGACGACGATCAGTTCGACCTCGAGGGATTCGGAGAGGTCGCGAAACCGTTCAATGACACCCATGCCGAACAGTGTTCCGGGCTTGGGCTTGTCCACTTTGATGGTTTCCGCATGAACGATGTCGAGATCGATTGCATGCGCCAAACCGACCGCTTCCTCCAACCGAGCGGCCGCGGACCGCTTCGGTGAGCCGTCCCCGCCATGAATTCGGATATCCGGATGCAGAACAATCGTCCGCCGGCTGCCTTCGCCGCGCCAGGGCGCGCGTTTCTTGCCGCTTCCCTTACGCGGTGCAGCCATGACGGGGCACCGCGTAAGCGGCCTCTGACTGAGTCATCCGGATAAGCCCGGCCCGTAGGCCCGGTGCGCGGAGTATTACTCGTCCGCGCCCGTTTCGCCGCCTTCGAAAAGCTGCAGCGGCTGCGACGGCATCACCGTGGAAATGGCGTGCTTGTAGACGAGCTGCGAATGCGCATCCCTGCGCAATAAGACACAGAAGTTGTCGAACCAAGTGATAATGCCTTGAAGTTTTACGCCATTCACCAGGAAAACGGTGACCGGCATTTTCTGCTTTCGTACGCTATTCAGGAATACATCCTGCAAATTCTGATTCTTATCGGACGACATTGCAACGCCCCCTTATGTTCTTGTTGGGCCATCGATCTTGGTTCTGCGCCGGACATGCACCGACAGGGCTGGTGCCAACGCCTCAATCCCCTTTGTAAGAGAATTTACGCTGCACTGCAACAACGGCGATACAACAACCGACATCCGACGCGTCATCCGACAGTTTTCAATACATAGGTTAATTGATCGAGGTTCGCCACCTGACTTCTCGGCGGACAGTCGGAAAAAGCGGTTTTCGCCCGCTTTGGATCGGGATGCACCAGTATACCGGTGCAGCCGGCATTGTGCGCCAGTTCCAAATCGCTCCGCGAATCTCCGATGAACCAGATATCGGGGCCAAGGGCGAGTTCCATCGGGGCGAGCGCCATCAACAGTGCCTCGGGGTCGGGTTTATCGCGCACAGCGTCCCCTGCTCCCACGACGGACCGGAAATACCCGTTCCATTCGAGATGGGCGACCTCACGCCGAAGGTAACGGCCGGTCTTGTTGCTCACCAACGCCATGGGCAGGTCCATGCCCTGCAAATACTCCAGGACTGCCAGTGCGTTCTCCAGCGGCTTCAACGCATCGAGATGCGTTTCTTCGAATGCCCCGTAGTAGATGTCGCGTGCTTCTTCCCACCGATCGCCGAAAAGCGCGGGAAAGGCGTCGCGCAGGGATTTGGACACCCTGTCCTTCGTCTGCTCCAGCGTCCACGGTTCATGCCCCATGGCCTTCAACGTGGTCTCGAATGAGGCATGGATCACCGGCCAGGTATCGACCAGGGTGTTGTCCCAGTCGAAAACCACGGCCCGCGGCGACGGCATATCGGTCGGCACGAGTGGTTTATCCGAAACGGACCCGGTCACGTCAGGCTGCACGGCTTCTCCGCCCCGCGGCGTAATCCTGGTAGGTTCCCAGCAGCTTTTCCGAGAGGGATCCGGGGCGGCCATTGCCGATCACGTGGTCGTCGATCTTGACCACCGGCGTCACGAACGAGGTAGCACTCGAAACGAAGGCTTCCTTGGCCTCATAGGCTTCCTCCAGCGTGAATTCACGCTCTTCGAACGGAATGCCGTCCTGCTTGGCGAGATCAAGGATCGTCTGGCGGGTAATGCCATTCAGGATTTCATTGGTCGCCTTCTTGGTCACCAAAACGCCGTCTTTGGTGATGATCCAGGCGTTTGAGGACGATCCCTCCGTGACCATGCCGTTCTTGTCCACCAGCCAAGCCTCATAGGCACCGGCCTCCGTCGCCGCCTGTTTGGCCAGGCAATTGGGCAGCAGGCTGACCGTTTTGATGTCGCAGCGGCCCCAGCGGATATCGGGCGCACTGACCACCGTCACCCCATCGGTGAACTTCTTCATTTTTGCGAAGTTCATTTTCTTGGTCGTCATGACGATGGCCGGTTGAACCTTGTCGCTCGGAAAAGCGTGGTTGCGCGGCGCAACACCGCGGGTGACCTGCAGGTAGACCAAACCATCGGTCAGCCCGTTTCGACGCACCAATTCACGCACTTTCAATTTCATCGCATTGCGGGCCATCGGCATCCGCATGCGAAGTTCCTTCAGGGAGCGCTCCAAACGGTCCATATGCGGATCTTCATCGACCATCTTGCCGTTGGAGATGGTGACGACCTCGTACACGCCGTCGGCGAACTGATAGCCTCGATCCTCGATATGCACGGCGCCGTCGCGATGCGGCAGGAAACGACCATTCACATAGCAGTAGCGAGGCATGGGAACTCCTTTCGAGAAAATACGTTCAATGCTTTTCCTGATAGACCCCTCGTACCCTGGGGCTCAGAAATATTCCAGGCGAACGGCGAACATCTTTTCGACTTTTTTGACCGCCTGCGCCGCTGCCAGCAGGACGACACGGTCGCCCTCGAAGATTTCCGTATCGGGACGCGGAATGATGACATCGGAATCGTTCCGGATCACCGCGCCCAGGATCACCCCGTCGGGCAGCTTCGCCTCCTTCAGCGGCACGCCCACCAGAGGCGAGGTTTGCAGCGCTTCCGCCTCGATCACCTCCGCGAAACCGTCACGAAGGGTATGCACGGATCGGATTCGGCCGCGCCTGACATGCTGCAATATGGTGGACGCCGTGATTTCACGCGGGCTGACGACAACGTCGATCCCGAGCGTCGTGATCAACGGCCCGTAACTCGACTTGTTAATCAGAGAGACTGCTCTGTCGACGCCGTAGCGTTTGGCCAGCAGCGACGCCAGAATATTCGTCTCGTCATGATCGCTGACGGCGATGATGGCTTCCGCATGAGCGACATTGGCTTCTTCGAGGATTTCGCTGTCCAGGGCGTCTCCTTGGATGATCGTCGTAGTCGGCAGCAATTCCGCCACCTTGCGCGCCCGGGCCTTGTCCAATTCGATGACGCGGACCGTATAGTTATCGTGGTTTTCCAAATCGTTCGCCAAATTGACGCCGATATTGCCACCGCCAATGATGATCACACGCCGCGATTCGCGCTCTTCATGGCCGAAAACAGCCATGGCACGGGAAAGCTTCCCGGTCTCTGTGCAGAAATAGACCTCATCGCCCGGCAGCATCTGGTCCGTGGATTTCGGTATGATCAGCGTCTCGTTCCGGATGATCGCCATCACCGTGATGTTCAAATCGGGAAACAGAGAGGTCAACTGTCTGAGCGGCGTGTGAATGACCGGACATTTTTCCTGGCAACGGACCCCGATCACTCGAACGAGATCATCGGCCAATTCGATGATATCCGACGCGCCCGGAACGTGAAGGCGCCGCCGCACGGCCCGCGCGACCTCAATTTCCGGAGATATGATGACGTCAATCGGCAGTTGGTCGCGGGCGAACAGATTGGCCCACTCGTCCCGCAGGTAATCCTGCTGACGGATCCGCGCGATCTTAGTCGGGACGTTGAATAGCGAATGTGCCACCTGGCAGGCGATCATATTCACTTCGTCGGCGAAGGTGACGGCGATCAGCATATCGGCGTCGCCCACCCCCGCCCGCGCCAGCACGTCGGGATGCGAGGCATGACCGACGAAGGCCTGCACATCCAGTGAATCGTTGATCTTGCCGATCAATTCCGGGGATTGATCGACGACGGTGACGTCGTTCTGTTCGCTGGAAAGGTACCGGGCAATATGAAACCCGACCTGACCGGCCCCGCAGATAACAACTTTCATGGTGTAGAGCCTCGAAACCCGCCCAAGGTGATCTGTGTAGCGCCGGGAAGGCGCGAAGGCCAGCGCGACGTTAACGTTAGATACCCGGCCTAGTCTTTCCCGCCCCGGAGCACGTTATGCACCCCCAGCCCTTTAAGCTTTCGATGCAGGGCGGCCCGATCCATCTCGACGAACTCGGCCGTGCGGCTGATATTGCCGCCGAACCGGGTGAGATGAAACAGAAGATATTCCCGCTCGAACGCCTCCCGCGCTTCGCGCAGGGGCTGGTTCATTACCTCCTGGGCACGCTCCCAGCGCAAGACGTCGACACTGTCTTCGCCGATCGCCTTGGCGACCGCATCGGCCTTGATCAACTCAGCCCCTTGGGACGACAGCAGCAGTCGTTCGACGACATTCGCGAGTTCCCAGACATTGCCGGGCCAGTCATGGGCCTGCAGGGCTGTCACCGCCTCGGACGACAGCGGTTGAGCAGCGCGTCCCTTTGCCCGCGCGGAACGCAACATCAGATGTTCCGCCAATGGCGGTATGTCATCGCGTCGGTTTTCCAAGGGCGGGATACTCAGCGGCACGACATTGAGGCGGTAGTACAGATCCTCTCGGAACTGGCCGTTCTGCATGGCCTCCTGCAAATCGCGATTCGTCGTCGCCAGAACCCGGACATTGACGTCTACCCAGTGACTTCCGCCAAGCCTTTGAAAACGCTGGCTGTGTAAGACCCGGACGATTTTCCCCTGCACGGCGGGCGGCATATCTGCCACCTCGTCGAGCAGCAGCGTGCCCATATGGGCCTGCTCCAGCAGGCCGACCATGCGTGCGGCTTCACCATTCGGTTCACGACCGAACAGCGCCGCTTCGAAATTCTCCTCATCCAGAGTCGCGCAGTTCAAGACCACGAATGGTCCGTCCGACCGCTGCGATCGCTTGTGTATCAACCGCGCAACGGCGCTTTTGCCAGCCCCGGCCGGGCCCGTGATCATCACCCTGCTGTCGGTTCCGGCGACACGATCGATCGTTCGTCGAATGTCCTGGATTGCGTTGGAAACACCGATCAATTCCGCTTCCGCGCCACCGGTCAGCGTTTTCAGCGCTTCGTTCTCACGCTTCAGCATGATGTCGTTCAGCGCGCGTTCGATCGTGTGCAGCAGAACATCCGTTTGAAAGGGCTTGGCAATGAAGTCGTACGCCCCCTTCTTTGTGGCGTTGACCGCCATGTCGACGGTTCCATGACCGCTGATCATGACAATTTGCAGCGCCGGATGGTCACGCTTCAGAAGTTCCAGAATCTGCAGGCCGTCATAGGCGCTGCCGGTGAGCCAGACATCCAATATGACGAGCGAGGGCAGCCGCGAGGCGACGGCTTCCAACGCGGCTTCGCCGCTGCTGGCGGTCCTGGTCTGGTAGCCTTCATCGTCCAGGATACCGGCGATTTGCTCTCGAATGTCGGATTCGTCATCGACGATCAGGATCTCATGGGCCATGGCGTCAATTGGATCCCTTCCTTGAACTGGCGCCGGCGTCTGGTCCCGGGATCGCGTTTGTTTCTGTCTTCATTCCCGTATCGGTCAATGTCCTGCCATGAAAACCAAGTATTACCTGCGCCCCTGCCCCGTCGGCGAAATCAGGCGGTGCATCCGTCAATGTGAGTGAGCCCCTATGGTCGTCCATGATCTTCTTGACGATAGCCAACCCAAGTCCCGTACCCTTCTCGCGGAAAGTGACATATGGCTCGGTCAACCGATCACGATCGTCCGACGGTAATCCCTTACCGTTGTCGACAACCTCAATTCGGACTTCCCGTCCCGCCTCTCGCCCGGCCCCTGTTTGCGCGGCCACGGTCGTAACCAAACTTAAGGCGATTCTGCCGCCGGGAAGATCTGTGCCAGGACGGCTGTCGATGGCTTCCTTCGCGTTCTGCAGAACATTCGTCAGCACCTGTGCGATCTGACGTCCGTCCGCCGTGATATGAACCGGGTCCTCCGGCATCGTCAGCGTGTACTCGATTGCGGGATTGGCGTTGCGTTGCAGGAAGACCTGTTGCCGGCAGAGGTCCGATAGATCCACATCCTGCATCGTCGGCGCCGGCATGCGGGCGAAGTTGGAAAACTCATCGACCATCCGCCCGATGTCACCCACCTGTCGAATGATCGTATCGACACAGGTTTCGAAGACGTGCGGATCGTTTGTTATCCCTTTGAGATATTTACGTTTCAGGCGCTCGGCAGACAGTTGGATAGGCGTCAGCGGATTCTTGATTTCGTGAGCGATCCGGCGCGCCACATCCGCCCAGGCGGCCGTGCGCTGAGCACTCGCCAAGGCCGTGATGTCGTCCAATGTCATGACATATCCGGCCGCGCCGTCCCCCTGCGTGAGCGGCCCCGACCGAACAATCAGGCTGCGTGTCATGCCGCCCCCTTCGACTTTGATCTCCTTTTCAACGAAGTCAGTCTCGGGATTTGAGAGCACTTCATCTATGATCTGCGTCATATCCGGCACGATTTCGGCCATGTCATGGCCGATAAACTGGTCGAGTTCAGCGCCGAGAAGTTCGGAGGCGCGCCTGTTAGCCAGTTCGATCTGTCCATGCCGGTCCAAACCAACCACGCCCGCGGACACACCGGTCAGAACCGTCTCGATAAAACGGCGTCGCTCGTCGACCTGCATGTTTGCTTGCAGTAATTCGTTCCGTTGACTTTGCAACTGCTCGGTCATCCGGTTGAAGGCGCGACCTAACACGTCGACCTCGTCATTCTTGGAGGACGGAGAGACTTGAACGCTCAAGTCCCCTGCCCGCACACGTTCCGTTGCCGCGATCAGACGGCTGATCGGTTCGGACAATCCGTTCGCCACGTTCAGCCCCACCCAAACAGCGGTGAGCAGCAGAAGCATCGCGACCAGCACGAAGGACAGCGCGAAGGAAACCTGGAACCGAGACCGTTCCTTCTCCAACTGAACGAATTGTTTCGTCGCGCCTTGGGTCGCCGCGACATGGGCCAGGACCGTGGGGTCGATCGCGCGCCCGACGATCAGGAAGGTATCGATGATGGTATCCAGACGAACCAGGGCACGGACCCTGTCATCGGCCTCGTTCCGCAGAATGACGACACTTCCGTCCCGGGCATCCTCAAAAGCGCTTGTCGGGATCGGTTCGAATTCAAGCGCAATCGTCAGGCCGGCCCGAGCGAGAATGCGACCGTTTTCCTCGAATACGAGCACTTCCGACAGGTTGCGCGTACCAACCTGAAAATTGAGCAAACGATTCAATAACTGCTGGTTCGCCGTGAGAACGGCGGCATCCCGGTTCAGGGCGGAGGCGATCCACAACGCGTCCGCCTCGATCGTGCGCAGATGTTCGTCCAGATAGGCCTGCGCGACAGCCGAACTTTCTGAGACCGCCGTCCGAACGCGTTCCGAAAACCAGGATTCCAACCCGAAATTGAAGAAAAGAAGCGAGAACCCGGCTACGATGATCGCAGGTGCGATCGCGAAAATCCCAAACATCGCGGCCAGACGGACATGCATATGGGCGCCCGCCGCCCCTCGTTTCCGTTCGGACCACAACCGGACCAGTCGCCGGACGATGATCACGCTCAATAACAGCAACAAGACGAGATCGAGGTAGATCAGCCCGACGAGATGCTCGGGGTCCTGGGCCAGATTTGCCCCGCGGCCTGAAAAAGCCCAATAGGTCGATAGACCGGCAGCCAGCGACAGGACCGTCAGAAGACCGGCGAGAAGACGGGAAACCTTTGGATGGTCCAGGAACCGAAAAGCGTGGCTCAGCCGTTTCCCCCAACTTCCGGCCGCGCGTTCCTTCTCCGTATCCGACGCCCGATCCGCTCGACCGTTCGGCATTGCCTTCGGCGCGTCAAGGGAGTCGCTGGGTTGGCTCGTCGACACGAAGCGCTTGCCTCTAACTAGAAGAAAGGGAGAACAGCCAACCCCTGGCTGCAGGTTGGGGCGTTGTTCGGGGTATCATTCTCAGGAGTTTATCCCACGCACCACCGGTATATCCAGTTCACGTATCTTTTTGCGCAGGGTATTCCGGTTCAGCCCAAGCAAATCTGCCGCTTTGACTTGATTGCCGTTCGTTGCGGCAAGCGTCAGGGTAATCAACGGGCGCTCCACCTCGCGCAGCACACGGTCATACAAGCCTTGCGCGGGCAAGGCGTCGCCATGGGAGTCGAAATACCGCCGCAATTGGCGTTCCACGGTTTCCGAAAGGCTTTCCGCCCTGTCGCCCTCGAGGTTGTGCGCCGCGGCCACCGGCGCATCGGCAAGCTCAGCCTCGACATCCGCGGCATCGATGGCGTCCTGCGCATAGAGTGCGGTCAAACGCCGTATGAGGTTCTCCAATTCACGCACATTGCCGGGCCAGGAATAGCGCTGCAGCACGGCCATCGCCGCCGGTGTGAGGCTTTTCGATTCCAACCCCTCGCTGGCCATGCTGGTCAGGAAATGGCCGACGAGATCTGGAATATCCTCTCGCCGTTCCCGCAAGGGCGGAAGTCGGATCGGAACGACATTCAGCCGGTAGTAGAGGTCTTCACGAAACAGGCCTTGAGCCGCCAAATGCCGCAAGTCGCGGTGCGTGGCGCTGATGATCCGCACATCGGTTCGAATCGGCGTCCGCCCGCCGACGGTCGTGTATTCGCCTTCCTGAAGAACCCGCAAAAGCCTGGTCTGCGCTTCCAACGGCATGTCGCCGATTTCATCCAGGAAAAGCGTGCCGCCCTGCGCTTGCTCGAAACGACCGGCGTAACGGGTGGCTGCCCCGGTGAAGGCGCCTTTTTCATGACCGAACAGCTCGCTTTCGATCAGGTCCCGCGGAATGGCCGCCATGTTGATCGCGACAAAGGGACCGCTGCGGCGTTTGCTGAACTCATGCAGCGCCCGGGCAACCAGTTCCTTTCCCGTTCCGGACTCGCCGGATATCAGGACCGACAGATCCGTGGCGGTCAGCCGGGCAATCGCCCGATAGACCGTCTGCATCGCTTGGGATCGACCGATCAGAGGCAGTTTTTCATCGGTCCCCGGCGGCGCGCCTGTTTTCTCCGCGCGGACCAAGTCCGCCGTCAGGGCTCGGTCGACGACCTCGAGCAATTCAGGCAGATCGAATGGCTTGGGCAGATATTCGAACGCACCGCGCTCCGCGGCTTTCACAGCCGTCAGCAAGGTGTTCTGCGCGCTCATGACGATAACGCGAAGGTCGTCGCGGCGTTTCCGTATCTGCGGCAGCAGGTCCAACCCGTTGCCGTCGGGCATGGCGACATCCGTGATGACCAGGTCCCCATCGCCGTCACTGACCCATCGCCACAGGGTGGCCGTATTGCCCGTGGTCCGCACGTCATAACCCTTGCGGCTCAATGCCTGAGTCAGAACCGTACGGATCGCGCTGTCGTCATCCGCAACCAATATCGTCGCCGGTGTCGTCATCGCCGATCAGTCCCCGCGCACCAAAGGAAGCATCACGTTGAAGCTTGTCCGGCGCGGCTTGCTCTCCACGTCGATGATGCCGCCGTGATCGCCCACAAGTTTCGCTGTCAGGGCCAGACCGAGCCCGCTGCCGTTGCGTTTGGTGGTAATGAACGGATCAAAAAGATGCGGGCGCAGGTCTTCCGGTACGCCCACCCCGTTATCCCGGACGCTGACCATCATCGGCAGGTACATTCTGCTTTCCGATCCAGGAATAGCCAGCCGAACCCCGTGACGAAAGGCTGTTACGATGGTGACTTCACCGTCACTTCGGCTTTCGACGGCTTCCACCGCGTTCTTCACAAGGTTCAGGAAAACCTGGACCAATTGATCGTGGTTTCCGAATACCGGCGGCAGGGAAGGATCATAGTCGGTGGTGAATTTCACCTCCCTACCGAAGCCCGCCTTCGCAACTTCAAGAACCTCATCCAATACCTTGTGAATATTGACGTTGTTCCGATCCAGGATCGGCCCTTCACTGAATACTTCGAAGCGGTCGACCAGCTTAACGATCCGATCGGTTTCGCGGATGATCAACTGCGTCAGCGAACGGTCATCGGCACCGACAATCGTGTCCAGGAGTTGGGCCGCCCCGCGAATTCCCGACAGAGGGTTCTTCACTTCATGGCCCAGCATGGAGGAGAGAGCGCTGATCGATCGCGCCGCCCCCTTCTGGGTGATCGTATCGTCGATCTTGTTTGCGATCCGGTCCTCTTTGAAGACGAGAACGATTTCGTCGGCGCTGTCCGCCAACGGGGCGGCGTCAACGCTCAGCAGGTGTTGTCCGATCCTCGGCGTAAAGACGTGAATCCCGTATTCCGTCATGCTGCTCGCTTGCCGGCGGACCTTCTGCACCAGGGACAGGATCGGCGAGTCGTGTGGGAAGAGATCCTGCAAATTCGATCCCAGAAGCGTTGCCTCGCTGCCTTGGAAGAATTGTTCCGCCGCCGCATTGAGGAAAACCAGGTCGTCGGACCGTTCGACGACAATCACCGGATCCGGGAGAGCAAAAAGTATAGCGTCACCGGAGACGGTTTTCGCACTGAGACGCGTCAGCTTGGCCAGCTTCTCTACAACCGTGTTCATGCAGCGATGTCCTGCGTCTGTGATGAGGGCGCTTCTGCCGCCAACTCGGCAGCGCGGAACAACTCGGTAATAAGGGAATGCACGGCGGCCGGGTCATCCGCCTTCATCATCGCATCGCGGAAACGCGCCGCGTTTCGGATGCCGGACGCGTACCAGCCCAGATGCTTGCGCGCCATACGAAGACCGCGGTCCAAACCGTGGTGATCGAGCATGGCGTCGTAGTGTTCGTGGATCAAATCTTCGCGCTGCTCCAGCGACGGCGCGGGCGCCGGCATGCCGGTGCGGAACGTCTGCGCGACGAGACCTGGTTGCCAAGGTCTGCCATAGGCGCCGCGGCCGATCATCACGCCGTTCGCCCCGGATTTTTCCATCGCCGCGACAGCATCTTCATAAGAAACGATGTCGCCGTTGACGATCAGCGGAATGGAAACTGCTTCCCTCACCTGCCGGATAAAGGCCCAATCGGCGGAGCCGGTATATTTCTGGGCCCGTGTCCTGCCATGCACCGTGATCATCCGGATACCTATTTTCTCGGCCATGGCGGCGAATTCCGGAGCATTCCGGTTTTCTTCGTTCCAACCGGTCCGCATTTTTGCTGTCACCGGAAGGTCGACGGCCGAAACGACCGCCTCCATGATCCGCGCAGCCTGCGGCATGTCCCGCATCAGGGCCGAGCCGCAGAACCGGTTCGTAACCTTCTTCGCCGGGCAGCCGAAATTGATATCGATGATATTCGCCCCCAAATCGGCGGCGAACCGGGCTGTATCGGCCATGGCCTGCGGGTCGAAACCGGCGATCTGAACGGACTGGACCTCGCCTTCCTCCGCTCGCATCAGCCGTTTGAAAGTCGCTTCCGTGTGGCGAAGGGCCTCGTTGCTCGCGACCATTTCGGACACGACCAGACCGGCCCCCAAACGACGGGCCAAGCGCCGAAACGGCAGATCCGTAACACCCGACATGGGCGCAAGTATGACCGGTTCATCGATTTTCACCGGCCCCAAATCAATCGGGGATAAAGGCACTCGCCCAACCTCGCTACGCCGACAGTTTTGCCTGTTCTTCAATCAGCGCCGAAGCATTGCCTAAATTTTGGGCAATTGGCAACTACTACTTTGTTCCTGAATAATACTAGTGGGCACTAGGGCACAGCATCAACCGACCAGAACATCGGTGATGAACTTGACCCCTGGATAACCGAGCGCCAATAGCAGTTGGATCGCCAGCACCACCTGAACGGCACGCCTCCCACGCCATCCCAACCATGTATGAGCCGCAAGCAGGAAGAGGACCAGGAAGAACGCGATCAGCGTCAGCAGACTTTTATGATCGACAGGCAATAGGGTGCCATGGGTTTCGAACGACGTCGCCATGCCGGTTGCCACCACAGCCGCCAAAAACACCGCGCAGCCCTGCAGCAGACGAAACTGAACGGCTTCGGCTTCAAGCATGGGCGGGAGAGAAGAGACGAAACCGGATTGCCGCCGTTTTTTCAGCATCCATTCGCGGATCCAGACAGCCACGCCGGCAATGGCCGCCAGCGTAGCCAGGGCAAAGGAGGTGACCGCGATGATGATATGCAGCCAGAACCACCAGTCCTTCGGGGGAACGCGTTCCACCTCGTTCCAACCGACAGATCCGAAAAGCAAGGCCAGGACACCGAGCGGCACGCAATAAAGCAAGACCAGGGGCCCCAAGGAGGCGATCGTTTTCGAAACGGCCGACAGCACCAGAAACGCGATCAAGGTGACCGTGATGATAACATCGAGGGAGGCGGAGAAATCGATCGCCCAACCATGCCCCATCCGGATATACAGCCAACCGGTCATCGAGACTGCCGACGCGATGGCCAGCAGCCAATACAATGGGGTGCCTGTCCGCCCTTTCATCGACGCGGCGCCGACAGGCAAGAGGCTTGCGATCGCTGCAAGATGAAGCCAGAAGGGTGGGATTGCGAGCATGCATGGCGTATAGCACCCTTCGGCACCCTCTACCATTGGCAAGGCGGACGACCGACGCTTCCGGTGCCCACTAAATTGCCGCAGAGAAACACGGAAGTGGGAAGAAACCGTCGATGCCATCGGAGTCAGCAACGCCAGAAACAAAACCGACGGTCGCCTGCCTCGTGGTCGCGGCAGGCCGCGGTTTGCGTGCCGGCGGGGGACTGCCCAAGCAATACCGTAACATCGCCGGCATACCGATGCTGAAGCGGACGCTTCAAGCAATGGCCTCCATGCCTGAGGTCGACCGGGTAATTCCCGTCATCGGAAAGGAGGATTTGTCGGACTTCGATACGATCATAGGTCTGACAAGCGGCGTGGATGCCCCCGTCTTCGGCGGATCGACAAGACAAGCCTCTGTCCTTAACGGCCTTGAGGCATTAGCGGAAGGCACGTCACCCGACATTGTACTGGTGCATGATGGCGCGCGCCCCTTCGTTACCGTGGATGTGGTCCAGAGGGTCGTTTCCGCCCTCGCCCAAGGCGCTTCGGCGGTCATCCCGGTTGTCCCGGTAACGGATACCGTCAAAAAAATCGCCGATGACGGCCGAACAATACTCGAAACGGTGGAGCGTTCTACTTTGCGCCGGGTTCAGACCCCGCAAGGATTTCGGTTCGACACGATCCTTCAGGCGCATAGGGCCGCCGCGGGACTGGAACTGACCGACGACGCAGCCGTCATCGAACGTGCCGACCTTGCCGTGATTGCCGTCGACGGCGATACGAGAAATTTAAAGATAACGACGGCGGAAGACTTTGTGGAAGCAGAACGAAATATGTTTGAGACTAGGACAGTGCGCACCGGTTTTGGATTCGATGTGCACCGGTTTGAGGCTGGCGATTCCGTTACGCTTTGCGGCGTGAAGATCCCGCACACCGCGCGCCTGGCAGGTCATTCGGATGCGGATGTTGGGCTGCACGCCTTGACCGACGCCATTCTCGGCACGATCACCGCCGGCGATATCGGCGACCATTTCCCACCGAGCGATCCACAATGGAAAGGCGCCGCGTCGGACAAGTTTCTGCATCATGCGGCGGCTCTCGTCGCCGAACACGGCGGACGCATTGAGCATATCGATGTGACGCTGATCTGCGAACGGCCAAAAATCGGCCCGCACAAGACTGCCATGCGCGCGGCAATAGCCCGAATACTCGGGCTCGATCTGGAACGGGTCAGCGTCAAGGCGACAACAACGGAAAAATTGGGCTTTACCGGACGCGGAGAGGGAATTGCCGCACAAGCCGTAGCGACGGTCCGGGTCTAAAGAGATGCGGCCGTCCTTGACCGATCCCGGAGTATTGATCGCGACCTGGTTCGGATCGGGGTATTTGTCGCCGGCGCCGGGAACCTGGGGCACATTGGCCGCCCTGCCCTTCGCCTGGATCATCGCGCAGATCGTTCCGCCAGGCTTTCTCGTCCCGGCCGCCGGCATTCTGTTCGCGGTGGGTGTTTGGGGCGCCAACAGGTTCGACATTCTTACTGCCGGTCACGACGCCAGTGAGATCGTCGTCGACGAGGTCGTCGGCGTTTGGCTGACATTGGGCATAATGGCCCTGCACGCACCCTTGAATTGGAAAGCCTGGATCGCGGCGTTTCTGCTGTTTCGCCTGTTCGACATCATCAAGCCATTTCCGATCAATCTGATCGACCGTCATGTCGGCGGCGGATTCGGGGTGATGCTGGATGATGTCCTGGCCGGTGTTTATGCGGGTATCGCCGGTATACTTGTCATTATGGTTTTGAAAAAACTAGCGCTCGGCTGAGGCCGGGCCGGAGAAGCCGCAATGTTTGATCCCGAATTGACCGTCTTGGCGGAAACCGTCCTCAAGCGTTTTGAGGAAAACGGAAAAATGTTGGTGACCGCCGAATCCTGCACCGGCGGCCTTATTACCGGTGTCCTGACATCGATCCCGGGGTCATCCAGTGTCGTCGAGCGCGGCTTCGTCACCTATACAAATGAAGCAAAAATGGAAATGCTCGGCGTTTCCCCCGCCTTGTTTCCAGACGTCGGCGCGGTAAGCAACGCGGTCGCCTGTGAAATGGCCTCCGGTGCGATAACCCACTCCCGTGCGGATATCGCGGTGGCCGTCACCGGCGTCGCAGGCCCGGGCCAGTCGGAACGAAAGCCAGCCGGCCTCGTTTATATCGGGATCTGCAATCGGGGGGGCGAGCCTTCGGCCCACGAATATCTATTCAGCGGCGACCGAAACGGCGTGCGTCGCCAAGCAGTCATCGAAGCCTTAACGCTCGCCACAAAGGCGGCCCTCGGCGACTAGTCCAAAAAGTCAGGCAGGAGCCGCATCGTAGAGCGCCATCAAGTCCCTGAAGGGATGCCCCTCCCTTTCCGCGTATCGTTTCAAATGGGCGTCCCAATCATTGAACAATGAGAAGAACGGCCGGGGATTGTCGAAAGGCCGGACGGGATAAGCGTGCAGCAACTGAATGGCTTCGTCCAAACTCAGCGCAGTCGTGTCTTCGGTTGTCCTGTCGATGTAAAAAAGACGATCGGGTAAACGGATTGTCGCCGCCAATAGAATCCCAGCAACTTCAGCCAATCGTGGACTCGTCGCCGTGGTGAACTCGACCTGATCAAACAACAACGATCGCCCGCTGCCACTGACAAGGAAGCAGACCCGCGCATTCTGTTGAACATTCTCCACCGCGCCGCCGGAGCGGACATAGGCCGTCATTTGTTCAACTTTCATCAGAGATTTCTGCGATAAACACTCCAAAACACGCTGACTTCCGAAATACGTGTCCAATGCGTTCGGTCGTGCGTATTTGATCAGGGATACGGTTTCATGGATCCCGTCTTCCTCAACTTCGACACCAGCAGTTTTTAATGCACGTTCAATGGCTTGCAGCGTGCTGCTGCGGGGATCACCGACACCGCGTTCGATATTGTTCAATGTTGCGAGCGAGACTCCGGATGCTTTCGCCAACTCACTTTGCTTGACGTTGAGAAGCGCCCTGCCGGCGCGGATCTGGGCAGCGCTGATCATGATCGATCCAAGTGTATGGCCCAGTGTAAAGAGCCAAGATTGGGGCCTATGTAGCAAATTCTAGGCATGACACCTAGTGTTTTAGGTCCGGATTGTTTTTGTTTTGAAATCGAAATAGAAGCCTAGTGTCCCGAGTTTCCGGGGTGCACAATATGTTGATGTGGGATTTTGGTCGGTCACGCGGGGAGCAGATCAAACTGCAAATGCAGTTTTATTGCATCCCGATTTCTTTGGTATTCGGGTATAACGCATCTGCCCGATGTTCAAAGGCCACAACCATCTTTCGAACGGCTTCCGTAAAAACCATCCCTATCAATTTTTCCAGGATTTTGGACCGGAACTCAAACTCCACATAAAAATCGACTACAGCGCCTTGATCGGAAGGTTCAAACTTCCACTGATTATGAAGATACTTGAATGGTCCCTTTTCATATTCGACTTGAATACGATGATTGGGTCTATCCAGATGGACTCGACTGGTAAACCGCTCCGTTATCCCTTTAAAACCAATCACCAAATCTGCCACGAGCAAGGTTTCGGATCGTTGGCGTACCCTCACCCCCGTGCACCAGGGCAGAAATTCGGGATACCTGTCCACATCCGCGACAAGATCAAACAATTGCTCAGGGGTGTGAGGCAGAGGACGACGTTCAGCGTGGCGGGGCATGACTAACCGTTACTATGACGAGTCGCCGGCATGGACAGCGGAATTCATACCGCCTATTCAGCCGCCGCCAATTTGGCTTGCCGAGCAGCGCGCAACTGCCGGAAGTCATCCCCGGCATGATAGGACGAGCGCGTGAGCGGAGAACTGGAGACCAGCAGGAAACCTTTCCCACGAGCCATCTTTGCATAACCTTCAAATTCTTCCGGCGTTACAAACCGATCAATTGCCGCATGCTTGGGTGTCGGCTGCAGATATTGGCCGATGGTCAAGAAATCAACATCCGCGGCGCGTAGATCATCCATGACCTGGCCGACTTCTTCCCGAGTTTCACCGAGACCGACCATGATGCCGGATTTGGTGAACATAGCCGGGTCCAGTTCCTTGACCCGTTGCAACAGGGAAAGCGAGGTGAAATAGCGCGCACCGGGGCGTATGGTCGGATAAAGGCGGGGTACGGTCTCCAGGTTATGATTGAAGACGTCCGGTTTAGCCGCGACGACCGTGTTCAGGACACCTGTCTTTCCTTTGAAATCGGGCGTCAGAATTTCAACTGTGGTGCTTGGCGTCTTTTCGTGGATCGCTGTAATCACCTGTGCGAAATGATCCGCCCCGCCATCTTCCAAGTCATCGCGGTCGACCGAAGTGATGACCACGTGCTCCAGACCCAATTCCGCTACCGCGGCCGCGACATTGAAAGGCTCCATCGGGTTCAGCGCATTCGGTTTGCCCGTGGTTACGTTGCAAAATGCGCACGCCCTGGTGCAGATTTCGCCCATGATCATCATGGTCGCGTGTTTCTTGGACCAGCATTCCCCGATATTCGGACAAGCGGCCTCTTCACAAACGGTGTGCAGCTTCTTTTCCCGCACGATTTCCCGTGTTTCGCGGTAATCCTTGCTGGTGGGCGCCTTCACGCGGATCCAGGCGGGTTTCCGCTGAATAGGGTTATCGGGCCGGTTACGCTTCTCCGGATGGCGAAATTTGGGTTCCAAGCTGTTTTCCATCGCTGCGGCTGCTTTCCTTGCGGTTTGGTTCCGCCAAAATCCGCCGTTATCAAGCCTGATTTCTGATCACCAGGCGGGAGAATCCGTGCCCGTTCCGCTTCATCGTCCGGCCGACATGGTCGGCGACGGAATGCAGTTTCTGGGCGTCATGGCCCTGGTTGGAAGGATCTAGCGGAATATCGGTAACGATAACGACAATATGCTCCCAACCCGCCGGAGACCAAGATAGCTCACGTTCGATGCTGATGATATTTGGGTGATCAGTCGACATGGCGGGTTGCAGGTTACCTTCCATTGTTAATATCCACGGCTTCTTTGGATGCGAGCGCCACAATTCCGGCTGTGCCGCCCCGATTTCCTACAAGTAATGGGAAGAAACCTTTCGGAAAAGTGAAAATGGCCCGGTTTCCTGTAGGAATCAGGCGATTGTCACCGCAAAGCCACAATGCCGTGCAGTCCTACATATGGATTACACGTCCAAAGGCATCCAGAACGGATTCATGCAGCATTTCGCTCAGTGTCGGGTGCGGGAATACAGTGTGCATCAGTTCCGCTTCCGTGGTTTCCAGCGTCATGCCGACGGAATACCCCTGGATCAGTTCTGTCACTTCCGCGCCAATCATATGCGCGCCCAGCAATTCACCCGTCTTGGAGTCGAAGACCGTCTTGATCAAACCCTCCGGCTCACCGAGGGCAATCGCCTTCCCGTTCCCAATGAAGTTGAAGCGACCGACCTTGACGTCATGGCCTTTGTCTTTTGCCGCCTGCTCGGTCATACCGACGGACGCGACCTGCGGGTGACAATAGGTACAACCCGGTATGCGACCGGTGTCCAATGGATGGACATCCTTCACACCGGCAATCTTTTCAACGCAGATAACGCCTTCATGTTCGGCCTTGTGGGCAAGCCATGGCGGACCGGCCAGGTCACCGATGGCGTAGATTCCAGGTTCGCCCGTTTCGCACCATTCATTGATTTCGACATGCGTCCGGTCGACTTTGATCTTTGTGCCTTCCAGGCCGATATTCTCGACATTGCCGACAATACCGACGGCACTGATCAGTTTCTCGGCGGTGATCTCCGTGACTTTGCCGCCCTTTTCAACACTGGCGGTGACCGAGTTCGCGCCTTTCTTAAGGCCCTTCACGGTCGCGCCGGTGATGATGTTCATGCCCTGCTTCTTGAAGGCCTTTTCCGCCATTTTGGAGATTTCCGCGTCCTCCACCGGCAGCACCCTGTCCAGCACCTCGACCACGGTCACCTCGGCGCCGAAGGTACGATAGAAGCTGGCGAATTCTATCCCGATCGCGCCCGATCCGACGACAATGAGGGATTTCGGCATCGCCTTCGGCACCATCGCCTCGCGATAGGACCAAACGGTATCACCATCCACTTCCAGACCCGGTAGTTGTCGGGCCCGGGCCCCGGTTGCCAGGATCACATGCTTGGCGGTCAGTTCCGCGAAAGCCTCTCCATCCTTCTCAACGGTGACCTTGCGGGCCCCAGGGGTCCCGCCGGCCAGTTTCCCCCACCCGTCGAAGACCGGAACCTTGTTCTTCTTCAACAGGTGACCGACGCCGCCATTCAACTGCTTGGCGACGCCGCGACTGCGCGCGACGATCTTTTCCAGATCATAACCGGGTTTGCCCGCCGACAGACCATAGGCGTCGGCGTGGGTCATATAATGATAAATCTCCGCGCTACGAAGCAGCGCCTTGGTCGGAATACAGCCCCAATTCAGACAGATCCCACCGAGATGGTTCGCTTCCACGACAGCGGTTTTCAGACCCAATTGAGCGGCCCTGATCGCCGTCACGTACCCGCCCGGGCCGGCACCGATGATCACGACATCGAAGGATTGCTTGTCCATTATGTCCCTCCCCGTTCGGGAATGTTATTGCGCCCGCACGGGCCTCAGAGCATCAGAGCGATCGGATCCTGCAGGATCGCCTTCAATTCCTTCATGAAACCGGCTGCCGCGGCCCCGTCGATGCAACGATGGTCGACCGCCAGGCTCAAAGTCATGACAGTTGCAATCGCAAGCGCGCCGTCCTTGACGACCGCCCGCTGCTCACCGGCACCGACAGAGAGGATCCCTCCCTGCGGCGAGTTGATGATGGAATTGAAGCTCTTCACCCCGAACATGCCGAGATTGGAGATGGAGAACGTACCGCCTTGATACTCCTCCGGCTTCAGCTTGCCTTCGCGCGCCTTGCCGGCAAGTTCCTTGGCTTCCTTGGAAATCGTGGCAAGTCCCTTGGCGGCGCAATCCTTGATGATCGGCGTAATCAGGCCGCCATCAATGGCGACCGCCATGGCCATATCGACCTGGGCAAATTTCAGAACCGCCGTATCGGTATAGGCGACATTGCAATCCGGCACCCGTGTCAGCGCCAAGGCCGTCGCCTTGATGACCATGTCATTGACGGAAATCTTGTAGTCAGCGCCTTCCCGGTCGTTCAATTGCTTGCGCAGTGCCAGAAGAGAATCGATTTCGACATCCGCAAGGACATTGAAATGCGGCACGTCGCGCGCCGATTCCGTGAGCCTTTTCGCAATGGTCTTGCGCATGTTCGTGTTCGGCACGGCCTCGTGCGGCGGTAACATCTGAAAGATCGGGTCGTCGGCGGAAAGCACGGGCGGCGCACCGGCTGCCGGTGTTTTCGGTGCCGCTTTCGGCGTTTCCGCGGCCGGAGCGGCCGCCGGTTTCGTTCCGCCGGACGCAATCGCGGCCTCGACATCCGCCTTGACCACACGGCCATGCGGCCCGGTGCCGGAAACAGCTGCAAGGTCGACCCCCGCATCCGCGGCGATCCGTTTCGCCAATGGGCTGGCAAATACGCGGGACCCGGAAGAAGCCGGTGCAGCGGCTGGCGCCGGTGCTGTCGAAGCTGCTGGCGACGCGGCAGCGGCGGGCGAGGCCTGCTCCTTAGAGGGTTCGGGCGCGGCCGGGGCAGGTGCCGGGGCACCGCCACCACCGGATTTCGCGGCTTCCGCGGGGTCTTCGCCTTCCTCCGCCAGAATGGCGATGGCTGTATTCACGGCAACGCCTTCACTGCCTTCCTCAATCAGGATCTTTGCGATGACGCCCTCGTCGACCGCCTCGACTTCCATCGTTGCCTTGTCGGTCTCGATTTCCGCAATGACATCGCCGGAGGAGACCTCGTCCCCTTCCTTGACGTGCCATTTGGCCAGAGTTCCTTCCGTCATCGTCGGCGACAAGGCCGGCATCAGGATGTCGATCGGCATGCTCTTCTTCTCCCCTGCCGCACCGCTTCCGGCGCGGCGTTATTGGTTCGGTCCATTATGCGCGGTAACAAACGGCCTTGGCCGCCTGAACGACGTCTTCCACTTGGGGCAGGGCCAACTTTTCGAGATTGGCGGCATAAGGCATCGGGATATCCTTGCCCGTCACCCGCGTGACCGGCGCATCAAGCCAGTCGAAAGCCTGTTCCATCATCTGTATCGCCAATTCCGCGCCGATACCGGCGAAGGGCCAGCCTTCCTCGCAACTGACGAGGCGGTTGGTCTTCTTGACCGAATTGACGATCGTCTCGGTGTCCAGCGGACGCAGACTTCTAAGGTCGATGACTTCCGCGCTGATTCCTTCTTCGGCCAGTGCATCCGCCGCTTTCAGCGCGTGGCCGACCATGATCGAGAATGCCGTGATGGTAACATCCGTTCCCGAGCGCACGATCTTCGCCTTGCCGATCGGCACGGTCCAGTCGTCGGAATCCGGAACCTCGAAACTTTGCCCGTAGAGCAGTTCGTTTTCCAGGAAAACAACCGGGTTCGGGTCGCGTATCGCGGATTTAAGCAGCCCCTTGGCGTCTGCCGCGCTGTAGGGAGAGACGACCTTCAAACCAGGGCAATGCGCATACCAACTGGCATAGCATTGGCTGTGCTGCGCCGCGACGCGCGATGCCGCACCGTTAGGCCCCCGGAACACGACGGGGCAGCCCATCTGACCGCCCGACATATAGAGCGTCTTGGCCGCCGAGTTGATGATATGATCGATCGCCTGCATGGCGAAGTTGAACGTCATGAACTCGATAACCGGCTTCAACCCCATGAAGGCCGCGCCGACACCAAGACCCGCAAAACCGTGTTCGGTAATCGGCGTATCGACCACGCGCCGGTCGCCGAATTCATCCAACAATCCCTGGGTGACCTTATAAGCCCCCTGATATTGCGCCACTTCTTCGCCCATGACGAAGATTTCGTCATCCTTGCGCATCTCTTCCGCCATTGCGTCACGCAAGGCCTCACGCACCGTCAGCGTCACCGTCGGACCAGTCCATTCCGGTTCGGCCTCGACACTTGCCGCAGGTGCCGGGGCGGCTGCAGGCGCTGCGGCCTCGGGCGCGGGCGTCTCAGCGGCCGGCGCGGGTGCCGGTGCCGGTGCAGCATCAGCATCCATGTCCGACGCGTCTTCACCTTCTTCCAGCAGAATGGCGATCGGCGTATTCACCGCGACCCCTTCACTGCCTTCATCGACAAGCAGTTTGCCGATCGTACCTTCATCGACGGCTTCGACCTCCATGGTCGCCTTGTCCGTCTCGATTTCCGCGATGACGTCGCCGGAGGAAACCGTGTCCCCTTCCTTGACGAGCCATTTCGCGAGATTGCCTTCGGTCATGGTCGGCGACAGCGCCGGCATGAGGACCTGAATGGGCATGTGAATTCTCCCTACCCCGATATCGTTCTTCAATCGCCGGCCCGTGTGTTTGTACCGGGCGGCGGGGCGTTAGGCTTCGACCAGGATGTCGGTCCACATTTCGGACGGATCCGGCTCCGGACTTTCCTGTGCGAAATCGGCACTATCCGCGACGATCGCCTTGATCTCCTTGTCGACCGCCTTGAGATCCTCCTCTGTGGCATAGCCGCCGTCGAGCAGCATATTGCGCACGTGATCGATCGGGTCGTGATGCTGACGCATCTCGTTGACCTCGTCCTTACTGCGGTATTTTGCAGGATCCGACATCGAATGGCCGCGATAGCGATAGGTCTTCATCTCCAGGATGTAGGGGCCTTTTCCGGCGCGGCAGTGTTCGATCGCCTCTTCGGCGGCCTCGCGAACCTTCAGGACGTCCATGCCGTCGACCTCGCGCCCCGGAATGCCATGCGCCATGCCGCGGTCCGCCAGCTTCCGACCACTGGCGGAATGACGTTCCGCCGAGGTGCCCATGGCATATTGGTTATTCTCGATCACGTAGATGACCGGCAGTTTCCAAAGAGAGGCCATGTTGAACGCCTCGTAGACCTGCCCCTGGTTCATCGCGCCGTCACCGACATAGGTCAGGCTGACCCGGTCCTCGCCACGATATTTGTAGGCAAAGGCGAGACCGGTCCCAATCGGCACCTGCGCACCGACGATGCCATGCCCGCCGAAGAAGTTCTTTTCCTTGGAAAACATATGCATCGAGCCGCCCTTCCCTTTGGAATAGCCCCCAATGCGTCCGGTCAATTCTGCCATGACGCCGCGCGCGTCCATGCCGGCGGCGAGCATATGCCCGTGATCGCGATAACTGGTAATGACGCCGTCATCATCCTTCGCCACGCCCTGGATCCCAGTGACGACTGCTTCCTGCCCGATATACAAGTGGCAGAAACCGCCGATCAGGCCCATGCCGTAAAGCTGGCCGGCCTTCTCCTCGAATCGACGGATGAGCAACATCATCCGATAGTCTTCTTTCAACTGGTCGATATCGATGTTCGGCTTCTTGCCTGCGGCGGATTTCTTCGCCGCCGCCTTCTTGGCCGTCTTCGCGCCCGTCGGACTCTTCGCCATGACGTTCCTCTCTGATGCCGTATGCCGGCAGCCCTGTTTCCCTTCGCCCGGATCCGCTGACGGAAGACAGAACATCCGGTGACGTCGTTTTAACGCCGAAGAACGTACGGCCCGCTAAGGCCACCGTTCATTAGAAGTAAATGAGTACCGCTTTGCCGTATCGATTTCAAGAAAGGGATGGCAGCACCCGGTCGGACTCATCATAGTCCACTCCAGGCCAAGCGGTGTTAACGTTTTGTTTTAATGAAATAATAATGGAAATAAGGCGGTCATCACCGATCGGTGACTTAATCCTTCTCGGATGGCAAAAACACGACCAAATCATCCGGATGCACCAGATTGAAGGTCTGCCTGGCGCGCTCCTCAAGCATGTCGAGGTCAAGACTATCGTTGCGTAAAAGGTCCGTTCTGCGCTCCAAACGCTCCCTCTCCTGACGCAAAGAATCGAGGGTCGTTTTCGCCCGGCTCACTTCCTGATTGAGACGTCCGAAGGCAAGCAATCCCCGATCACCCTGAACGGTGTGATAAGTGAAATAGCCAAGCACGCATGCCCCGATCACCGGGAACACGACCTGTTTGGACCGTCTGCGCAATTCTTGGATCACTGCCATACTGGCAAACAAACACAGTGGGATTCCAGGGTCAACAGGCAATATTTTCAGGCAGTTAATGCCGTACGCCACAATTGGGCAATATGTGCCCATCCAGGCCGAAACCGGGGCTCGAGCACCGGATCAGCGCCTGAAATCAAGGACATTGCCCTTCCTGTCGCGGCGGGTCCTGTCATGCACCAGGGGCAGGCTGAAGGAAGCGACGGTTCCGCCCCCTTCCCGGGCGGCCAGCGTCACGCCACCGCCGTGCTTCTCCGCCAGTTTGTGCGCCAACGCCAATCCAAGACCTGCCCCATCGTCCTTGCTGGATACAAAACTGTCGACCTCGATCCGCTCGAACGGGCGTAACAGTCTCTCCTCCTCCCCTTCGGGGATTCCGGTCCCGCGATCGAGAACGGCAATCACAACCCGGTCGTCTTGCCCGAGACGGTGACCATCCCCTTCGGTTTCGCTCGCAAACGTTACCTCGACTTTGCCGCCCGCCGGCGAGTGCCGGATCGCATTCACGATCAGGTTCGTCGCGATCTGACGCACGGCGCGCACATCCGCGAGAACGTTCGGATAAAAAGACGAGTCCAAATCCAATGCGACAGTATGCTTGTCCGCTTCAGGCGTCGTCATGCGCAGCGCTTCGTGCAAGACCTCAACAAGGGGAACGGTTTCGAATTTCATCGGCGAACCGCCCGCGTCATGCTTGGCAAAATCCAGAAGGTCATCAACGAGCATCAGCAAATGCGTACCGCTATCGCGGATATAGCCGGAATATTCCCGGTACCGCTCGTTTCCCAAGGCACCGAATAATTGATCCTTCAAAACGTCGGAAAATCCGATAATGGCGTTGAGGGGCGTGCGAAGTTCATGGCTGACATTCGCAAGCAATCGTGACTTTGCGCGGTTCGCGGCATCGGCTTCGGCCATCGCCGCCTTGTACTGTTCGGCCAGACGCCGGCTTTTCGTATTCTCGGCGACCACCACGCCGGCTAGAAAGACAAGGCCGCACGCCGCAATCCCGATGGAAACATAGAGAAGGTTCAGGAGATTACCCCAATAGGAAACGGTTTGCGGTCCAGAGAGTCTTTGCACCGCGACCGTCACCGCATCCGACAAGGCCAGCACCGCATTTTCCAGGCAAGTTCTGACGATCTTGAGGGACTTTGCGTCGTCCCGTTTCAGATTGGCGAGGACCCTACCGAGGCCCGTGAGTTCCGCCTCCAAGGCCTGTATCCGTTCTTCCAGGCCATCGAAACCGAGCAGGTCCTGCGCGGCCGGACCTTCGCGCAACTCCCGCAACTGGGTCATCAATCCGGCATGGCGGATTTTCAAGGCGTCGAGGTCGACGGCATCGTCGCCTGCAAAATAGCGTTCCGCATAGATCGACAGGCGCTGCGCTTCATTGTTTGCCTGAACCGCATGCCACTGAACTGCCGTCTGATTGCTCAGAAGCTCGTCATGCCGCTGCGTCGCATACAAGCCACCTGCCAGCATCGTGACAAACACCACCAGCAGGACGCCCAAGGCCAAGCGGACCGGCCCGGACGACAATGCGGATCTCGACGAGTGCGCTGCGTCCTTCATGACGCCGGTCCGCCAAGCATCGGCGGCGGCGTACTGCCACTGGTAATCACGGAAAGCCCCCCACCCGTATTTATCCGGATGGGAGGCTATATGATCGAATCGGTTTTGGGAATCATTTTAATGATTCCAAAGAGTTAGACTCTCATTCCGGATAACCCGGAAGTGCTGGCACCTACAGGTTGAACGCCCCTGCGCCCGCGTAATGCGCCGCCGGCCCCAGGTTTTCTTCGATACGGATCAACTGGTTATACTTAGCCAACCGGTCAGAGCGGCTCAGTGAGCCGGTCTTGATCTGGCCACAATTGGTCGCGACAGCGAGGTCGGCAATCGTCGCATCTTCCGTCTCGCCGGACCGGTGTGACATGACGGAGGTCATGCCGGCACGGTGCGCCATTTCGACCGTTTTCAAGGTCTCGGAAAGGCTGCCGATCTGGTTGACCTTGATCAGGATGGAATTCGCGGTGCCCTTCTCGATCCCTTGCGCCAGGCGCTCAGAATTGGTCACGAAAAGATCATCGCCGACCAGTTGCACCGTTCCGCCCAGTTTGTCCGTCAGGGCCTTCCAGCCATCCCAGTCGTCTTCCGCCATACCGTCTTCAATCGATTTGATCGGATAGGCAGCGCACAATTTGGCCAGATAATCGACATGCCCGGCTGCATCGAGGGTCAGCCCCTCACCCTCGAGCACATACTTGCCGTCCTTGAAATACTCGGTCGACGCACAATCGAGCGCCAGGACAATATCATCCCCGAGTTTGTATCCGGCGTCCTCGATTGCACCGGAAATGAAGTCCAGGGCTTCGGTCGCAGACCCAAGCATCGGCGCGAAACCGCCTTCATCGCCGACATTCGTATTGTGCCCGCCCTTCTTCAGGCGGCTTTTCAAAGCCTGGAACACTTCCGAACCGGCACGCACGGCTTCTGCGATGGACGTCGCGGAGACCGGCATGATCATGAATTCCTGGATGTCGATCGGGTTATCGGCATGCTGGCCGCCGTTCACGATGTTCATCATCGGCACCGGCAGGGTCTTGGCAAAGGAACCGCCGACATAGCGGTAAAGCGGCAGATTGGCCGCATCCGCCGCGGCCTTGGCAACCGCGAGCGAGGCGCCGAGGATGGCATTGGCCCCGAGACGTTCCTTGGTCGGCGTGCCGTCCAATTCACACATCAGCGCGTCGATCTGTACTTGTTCTTCGGCTTCCAATCCGGACAACAGATCGAAAATCTCTCCATTCACCGCATCGACGGCCTGCTGGACGCCCTTGCCGTTGTATCGCTCACCGCCGTCGCGCAGTTCGTGTGCCTCGTAAGCACCGGTGGACGCCCCGCTGGGAACCGCCGCACGGCCGAAAGACCCGTCCTCAAGATGCACGTCGACCTCAACGGTCGGGTTGCCGCGGCTGTCCAGGATTTCACGCGCGAAGACATCAACGATGGCGGTCATTGGAAACTCCTCAGGGAAGGGAAAAGTCGGTGGATTTGTGCGGCTTTCACTACGTCGTTTGCGGCATTGTTGCAACGCCGCAAGACATCCGGCGTCGACGGCAGGTCGTCGCCGGGATTATCCATCGAACGGGAATCGATCGAAAGGGCCTATTCCGCCGCCTGATGCAGGGCCGGTTTGGCAACCTGATCGAAGGTTTTCAGGGTGGCCAGCAAGTCGCGCAACTCGTGCAACGGCACCATGTTGGGGCCGTCGGACGGCGCATTATCCGGGTCCTGATGGGTTTCCATGAAGACGGCGGCGACGCCAACCGCGATGGCGGCACGGGCTAGAACCGGCACGAATTCACGCTGACCACCGGTCGAACCGCCCTGCCCGCCGGGTTGTTGGACCGAATGGGTCGCGTCGAAGACAACCGGCTTGCCCGTCTGCTGCGCCATGATCGGCAACGCGCGGAAATCGCTGACCAGCGTGTTGTAGCCGAAGCTCGCGCCGCGTTCGGTGACCAGCACGTTCGGATTGCCGGATTCCACGATCTTCGCGACCACGTTCTTCATGTCCCAAGGCGCCAGGAACTGGCCCTTCTTCACATTCACGACCTTGCCGGTTTCGGCGGCCGCGACCAGCAAGTCGGTCTGGCGGCACAGGAAGGCCGGGATCTGCAGCACATCTACCGTTTCGGCGACCGGCGCGCATTGATCTGCGGCATGGACATCCGTCAACACAGGACAGCCATAGGTCTCCTTAACTTCATTGAAGACATCCATTGCCTTGGCCAAACCGATGCCGCGCCCAGCATTCAGAGACGTCCGGTTCGCCTTGTCATAGGACGACTTGTAAATGAAGGGGATGCTGAGGTCGTCGGTGATCTCCTTGATCGCATGCGACATTTCCATCGCATGGTTGCGGCTTTCCATGGCGCAGGGCCCGGCGATCAGCACGAAAGGCAGATCGTTGCCGAAGGTGACGTTACCGACTGAGACGGTCTGCTGTGCGGCAGTCATGGTCATTTCCTCAGATGTTTGCCGGATCGGTCCGGCACCCGCCTGTTCATATAGGCAGGATTATACCAGACGCGACTGGTCGATGGCGGCCTTGATGAAGCTGGCGAAAAGCGGATGCGGATCGAAAGGCTTCGACTTCAATTCCGGATGGTACTGGACGCCGATGAACCACGGATGGTTCGGGAATTCGACGATCTCCGGCAACTCTCCGTCCGGCGACATCCCGGAAAAGACAAGGCCCGCCTTCTCAAGCCGCTCCATATAGGACGCGTTCACCTCATAACGATGGCGATGACGTTCCTGAATTTCCAGGGCGTCGCCATAGATTTGCGAAACACGGCTTCCGGGACGCAACGCGGCCGTATAGGCGCCCAGCCGCATAGTGCCGCCCATATTGCCGTCGATGCCGCGCTTTTCGAGTTGGTTGCCCTTCATCCATTCGGTCAGCAAACCGACGACGGGTTCATCGGTCGGGCCAAATTCTGTAGAGCTTGCCTTTTCAATCCCGGCCAGGTTCCGGGCCGCCTCGATCACCGCCATCTGCATCCCGAAACAGATGCCGAAATAGGGTACCTCGCGTTCGCGCGCGAACTGTACCGCCTCGATCTTGCCTTCGGCGCCGCGTTCACCGAAGCCGCCCGGCACCAGAATGCCGTGAACCCCTTCCAGATACGGTATCGGGTCTTCCTTCTCGAAGATTTCCGACTCAATCCACTTCAGGTTCACGCGCACATTGTTGGCGATCCCGCCATGGGTCAGCGCTTCGTTCAGCGATTTGTACGCGTCGATCAGCACCGTGTACTTGCCGACGACGGCGATGGTCACTTCGCCCTCTGGCCCGCGTACGCGCTCGACAATGTCCGTCCAACGGGCCAGGTCGACTTCACCTTCCTCGTCCTCGCCCAGCATCTCGAAATAGCGCAGGACTTCGTTGTCCAGTCCTTCACGATGATAGGTGTTGGGAACGTCATAGATCGTGTCGACGTCCAGCGCCGAGATCACCCGGCTTTCCTTGACGTTGCAGAACAGCGCGATCTTGCGCTTTTCGTTCTGGGGAATGTCGCGCTCGGCGCGGCACATCAGAATATCCGGCTGGATCCCAACCGACAGCAACTCCTTCACGGAATGCTGTGTCGGCTTCGTCTTCAATTCGCCGGCTGCGCCGATATAGGGCAGCAAGGTGACATGCACGAAGCAGGTCCGTTTGGCCCCCAATTCGTTGCGCAGCTGACGGATGGCTTCCAGGAAAGGCAGGCCTTCGATATCGCCCACCGTTCCGCCGATCTCACAGAGGACGAAATCCTCATCCGTAATGTCGCTAAGCACGAAATCCCGGATTGCGTCCGTGACATGCGGAATCACCTGGACTGTCCCGCCCAGGTAATCGCCTCGCCGTTCCTTGGCGATGACATCCGAATAGATCTGGCCGGTGGTGACGTTGTCGCTCTTGCGCGCGGCGACGCCGGTAAAGCGCTCGTAATGACCGAGATCGAGATCGGTCTCCGCCCCGTCGTCGGTAACGTAGCATTCCCCGTGCTGATAGGGGCTCATCGTCCCGGGATCGACGTTCAGATAGGGATCAAGCTTCCGCAAACGCACCTTATAGCCGCGCGCCTGCAGCAACGCGCCCATGGACGCTGAGGCAAGACCTTTCCCAAGGGAGGAGACCACGCCGCCTGTGATGAATATAAACCGTGCCGACATGGACCTGCACACTAACGAAGTTTGACCGTCCGGCTAACCAAAAAATACCGGCCCAGGCGAATCCGGACGATGGCACTCGCCTGCCGTCGCGGCAAAGCCAAGCCCTGCCGCGCGTTTCAGAAGATTCGACCGCTTAGTCGGAGAGCGGGACGAGGGGTTGGCTGTCAGCCGATGCGGGGGCCTGTTCCTGCGTCTGGGAGGAAGCCGGCGCCGAATCGAGGATCGAACCGCCGCTTCGGCCATGACCGGACATGATCGCCAGCATCAGGCTGGTCGTCATGAAGCAGATGGCCAGAATCGCTGTTGCGCGCGTCAAAGCGTTCGCCGTCCCGCGGGCGCTGAAGATGCCGCCACCGGCACCACCGCCGCCACCACCGCCGCCACCGATACCCAGGGCACCGCCCTCGCTCCGCTGCATCAGAACGACGACAACCAGGCCGATGGCCAGGAACAGGTGAATGACGAGGAGGATCGTTTCCATGATACGCCAGCAATTCTTCTAGAGTTTCGCCCTATCAGGGTTTCGCGCGGCAAATGCCGCCAGCGCGGGTTTCTATAGGAACCGGCCCGGCTTGACCAGCCATCATCACCGGTATTTGCATTTACACGCTGGCCAGACCGAAAAAGCCGCGAGATTAAGCCGCGTCCAATGCTTGCTTACATAAGGGCGTCGGCGGCATCCGCAATGGCAAGGAAATCTTCGGCCTTCAAACTCGCACCACCAATCAAGCCCCCATCCACGTCCGGCTGCGACAGCAATTCTGCGGCATTTCCGGGTTTCATCGAACCTCCATAGAGGATTCGCACACCTTCCCAGTTATCCGGTCCGTATGTCGCCATTCCGTAGGTCCGGATATGATCGTGAACATCCTGGGCCTGCTCGGGCGTCGCGGTGCGGCCTGTTCCGATCGCCCAGACCGGTTCATAGGCAATAACCGTGTTCTGTGGCGTCGCCCCTTCCGGCACGGAACCGTAAATCTGGGTCGAAATCACCGGCAGAGTCTCACCGGCGTCACGCTGCTGCTCGGTCTCGCCGACGCAGATGATGGCGACCAGTCCGGCTGCATGGGCTGCTTCCGCCTTTGCCTTGACTTCTTCATCGCTCTCGCCGTGATAGGCGCGACGTTCCGAATGACCGAGGATCACGTAAGAGCAGCCAAGGTCCTTCAGCATGACCGGGCTGACATCGCCCGTATAGGCGCCTTCGTTCTCATAATGGCTATCCTGACCGCCAACGGCGACCGCGGTGCCTTGAACCGCGTCCGCTACGGATTTGATCAATGTCGCAGGCGGGCAGACCAGAAGCTCCGCCTTGCGCCCGTCGGCCCCAGCCGCGACCGCCTTCGCCAGATCGACGCCGTCCTTAAGAAGACCGTTCATCTTCCAATTTCCGGCAATCAAGAAACGGCGGTCCCGCGCCATAGTCTTTCCCCTTCAGCAGATCGTCAGTGAATAAATTCGGCGTTGCGGCGCCATAGCATGCGCCCCCCAGTTTGACCATACCGGCAGACCGCCGCGGGCAACCCGGTCACGGCTGTAGGATTTTCAAGCAAACACGGTGGCGAGCGCCCTATGAACTCTTACAGAATTGACGGAAAACTTGGCTTGAAGGGGCATAAGCCGCCTTCTATTATCCGCGGCCTTTACGACGGTACGGGTGGTGGACCTTCGCCTAGTTTGCAGTATCTGTTTTCGACAGGACTGCAGATCAAGCGGCAGGGCTTTGCCCGCCAAAACAATCTCGGGAGATTTCGGCATGCTCGCCGCCATGCGGAAGACCGCAAACTCGACCTTTGCCAAGATCTTCATCTTCGGTGTGCTGATTATCAGTTTCGGAGCATGGGGTATCGCCGACTACGTCTCTGGTGGGTCGACCCTCGGCACGACAGCCGCGTATGTCGGGGATGACGAAATCTCCGTCCAGGAACTGTCGCGTGCTTATAACGAGAGCCTGCGCCAGGCCAATCTGGGACAGATCGAGCCTGAAACCGCCCAGGCTCTCGGTCTTGCGAACCGCGCTCTGGACAGCCTGGTCGCACAAAGCCTGGTCGACCAGGAAGCGATCAATCTGGGCCTTGCCGCCCCGGACAGCGCCGTCGTCCGCGCAATCCAAAGCAACCCAAACTTCCGTGGCACCACTGGCCAGTTCGATAGAGCGGTCTATGAGGGATTCCTGCAGTTCTCCGGCCTGACCGAACGGGCCTATGTCGCCGCCATCCGTCAGGAAATTGCCCGGCGCCAACTGCTTGAATCCATGGTGTCGGGCGCCGGCGCGCCGACTTCGCTCTCGAAGCGCCTCTATGCCTGGCGCAACGAAACCCGCAGCGCGACCTATCTGACCATCGAAATCGACGAGACGACCGATGTCGGCCAGCCGTCCGATAGCGAACTCAACACCTATTTCGAAGAGAACAAGGAAGAGTTCCGCCGTCCGGAGCTTCGTGCCGTCAGCTACATCCATTTGGACCCGGCAGAAATCCAAGCCGAGATCGAGGTCAGCGAACAGGAAATCGAAAATTCCTATCAGTCGCGTGTCGCCGAATTCACCGTGCCGGAGCGTCGAACCTTGCGGCAGATGCTTCTGTCTGACGAAGAGACGGCCGTGGCAGCCCTGGAACGAATCCGCGCCGGCGAAGATTTCGCCGATGTCGCTGCCGACGTAACCGGGTCCGGATCCGATGTCATCGACCTTGGTACGATGACACGGGGCCAGTTGCCGGATCCGGCGTTGCAGGAGGCGGCATTCTCCCTAGAAGAAGGGGAGACATCCGAAGCAACGGAAGGCGTCTTCGGATGGTTCCTGGTTCAGGCCACGGACGTTCTGGAAGGCAGTCAACAGAGCCTGGATGAAGTCCGCGATACCATTCGTAACGATATCGCCGCCTCTAAAGCGATCGAAGCGGTGTACAAGCTGTCGACCGACCTGGACGACCAGTTGGGCGGCGGAGCCAGCCTGGAGGAAGCGGCCGAGAATTTGAACTTGACGGTTAACAAACTCGACGCCGTCAGCCAATCCGGCCGCGGCGCGAATGACGACTTGCTGGAACTACCGGAAGCACCGCAATTCCTGGCGACGCTGTACGACACGGAAGCCGGCATGGACAGTCTGTTGGTGGAAACCTCCAGCAACGGTTATTTCGTCCTGCGGACCGACAGCATCATGGAGAGCCAGGTGCCGCCTTTGGATGAAATCCGCGCGGCCGTGGTCGAAGCCTGGGCGACGGAAAAACGCTTCGAGCGCGCCAAGCCGGAGGCGGAAGCCGCGAAGGCGATGCTGGAGGAAGGCCGAACCGTCGAAGCCGTTTCCGAGGAGAAGGGATACAATTGGTCCAGCACGGGCCTGCTGACGCGCGAAGGCGCCGGGTCGGCTCCCCTACCCTCCGTCATCCGCTCGCAGCTTTTCGAAGGCAAGATCGGCGATGTCTTCATGGGCCGGACTTTCGGTGGCTATACCATCGCGGTTCTTGATGTCGTGAACGAGGTCAACATGACCGACGCGGACACGGCCGACGACGTCGACGCCCTTGGACGAGAACTGTCCCGCGGGATCGGCAGCGATCTACTGGCTCAGTTCAGAGACGCGCTTCAGGACGAGTATTCCGTCACCATCAAACAGGACGTTGTGGATCAGGTTTACTTCCCCGGCGGCGTGAACTGATCGCAACCATCCCTTTATCGGACAAGCCCGCGCGGCCAGCACAGCCCTATCGGGCTCAGGATATCGACGAGCCATGCAGATAAGCCCGGAACCTGATGATTTCGCGGAACGCTACGCAGCCGGTATGCCGCAGGTCGTCTGGACCCGTGTGGTCGCGGATCTGGAGACGCCGGTCTCGGCCTATATGAAGCTGGCCGCCGGAAAGCCGAATTCATTCCTGTTGGAATCCGTGGAAGGCGGCGCCATTCGTGGACGTTACTCCTTCATCGGCATCCGTCCAGATCTGATCTGGCGCTGCAACGGTACCAAGGCGGAGATCAACCGCAGGGCGTTGGAAAACGCGGACAGGTTCGAACCGGAAACAGCTTCATCCATCGACTCCCTGCGGGCCTTGCTCGACGAATCCAGGATCGACCTGCCGGAAGAACTGCCGCCAATGGCGGCAGGCCTGTTCGGCTACATGAGTTACGATACGATCCGACTGGTTGAGAATATTCCGGACACAAACCCGGCGGCGACGAATACGCCGGACGGGCTTTACATGCGGCCGACGGTGATGGCGGTCTTCGACACGATCGAGGACATCATCACCATCGTAACGCCGGTCCGGCCCAACCCGGCCGTCAACGCGTTCGATGCCTATGATGCGGCCGTCAGCCGTCTCGACGCGGCCTGCACCGCCCTGGAGCGGTCCGTGCCCCATGGAAGCCGCGCGCGTGCCGGCCTCGACGAAATGCCCGAACCCGTGTCGAACATGTTGCCGGAAGAGTACAAGGCCATGGTCGACAAGGCGAAAGACTACATCCGCGCCGGCGACATCTTCCAGGTCGTATTGAGCCAGCGCTTCGAGACACCGTTCACCCTGGCGCCCTTCGCGCTGTACCGCGCCCTGCGCCGGACCAATCCGTCTCCGTTCCTTTTTTTCCTGGATTTCGGCGGCTTCTCGACTGGCGATTTCTCGATTGTCGGCTCAAGCCCTGAGATTCTAGTCCGGCTGCGCGACGGCAAGGTCACGATCCGGCCGATCGCCGGAACACGGCCCCGGGGCGCGAACAAGGCGGAAGACGAGGCGAATGCAGCCAGCCTGTTGAACGACCCGAAGGAACTGGCGGAGCATCTGATGCTGCTGGACCTTGGCAGAAACGATGTCGGGCGTGTCGCCAAGATCGGCTCCGTGAAGGTTACCGATCGAAATATCGTCGAGTATTACAGCCACGTCATGCATATCGTCTCCAATGTGGAGGGCGATGCGCAGGATGGCATAGACGTGCTGACCGCCCTTATGGCCGGTTTCCCGGCGGGCACGGTATCCGGCGCGCCGAAGGTGCGTGCGATGGAAATCATCGATGAGTTGGAGCCCGAACGACGCGGCATATATGCCGGATGTATCGGCTATTTCGGCGCGGATGGGGCGATGGATACCTGCATCACGCTGCGCACTGCGGTCGTGAAGGACGGCAAGATGTCCGTTCAGGCCGGCGCCGGCATCGTCTTTGACAGCGACCCTGCCTCCGAGCATCAGGAATGCGTCAACAAGGCGAAGGCCTTGATGCGGGCTGCGGAAGAAGCGGTTCGTTTTTCGATCGGTTCGAACTGAAAGTTCGGACCAAGAACGGTCCTTATCCGCTCGGATTCGTCAGGCGCACGATCGTACTGACCGGCACCAGTTGTATTCCCTTCGCTTTCAGTGTCGGCAGCCATTCGGCCAATTCCGCGATTGTAGCGTCATGCGGATGCCCGATGGCGACCGCATAGCCCCGATCCCGAGCAATCCTTTCTGTCTTCGCCAGAGCGGCGGCCACGGCCTCCCGCCGCATATCATGATCCAGGAACACGTCCCGTGTCGCATTGGCGATTCCCATACGGCGGGCCAGGCGATAGCCGACGGTCTCCTGCGTGGTGATCGAATCCAGGAAAAGCAGGCCCTCGCGACGCAGTTTCTCTAGAACGGCCCGCATGCCCGGTTCCCATGCCGTGAACCGGCTGCCCATGTGATTATTGACCCCCACGTAACCGTCGAATTGCGCGAGTGCCCAGTCCAATCGTTCGGCCAGATCTTCAGGTTTCATGCCGGCCAGCAGGGCATTCGGTCCGGGATCCACATCGGGGTTTACCGGTTCCATGGGAAGATGCAGCATGACCTCATGCCCCTGCCTGCGCGCCGCATGAACGTGCTCACGCAGGTTATAGCCATAGGGAATGAAGGCCAGGGTCAGGAGGCCGTTCAGGGCAATGGTTCGCTTTGTGCGCGACTGGTCTATGCCCAGGTCGTCGATGACGATGGCGATCATCGGTTCCCCCAGAACCGTCTCCGATGGCGCCGCGTTCCTGACCCAGGCCGGCGCATCGGGTTCCGCCGGCGGCAAGGCGATTTCCACCGGCGCGACCGGCGCCGACACCGGTTTCGGCGGCGCCTCTGACGGCAATGCGGCAATATTCCCTGACGAAGCTTCCTTCGGTTTGGCGGATGGCCTCGGCTCGCTCTCGCGTTCCGCGCTTACCGGTCGCGACGGCAGGGGAATTGGCGTCCGGGCGTCTTCCGGTACAGCCGGATTCACCGGTTCCTCGAATTTGAAGTCCTTCAGGGCGTATTCGGAACGCGAAACCCGAACGGGCAGGCCATCGCCGGGCCGGACCTGCCTCTCCGATGTTCGTTCCGGAAGCGGCGGCAGAACGGCGGTCGATTGCGGCCGCCCCAAGGGGCCGGAAAGCAATACGCCGAGAACAAGGCCGAGCCCCAAGCCACTGGCAAAAACCAGAACGAGCTTACCCAAACCACGCCTTACCCTGCCCCTGTCACGCCGATGCGAACGGGCTTGATGTCCATGATTGCGGTTTCGCGCCATGCGGGTGCGGCCTAGTCTTTGATCGTTCTCAATGCCATGAGATGAACAGATTACCTGGATTCCAGACGCAATTCGAACCTTTCCGACCTATGGCCTATGACCGGGTTTGAACGGGCGCGGTTTTCCGGCTATGTCCAATCGGCGACGGTAGCGGCTAGGCAACAGCCCCTAGAATTGGAAGAGAGAACGCGATCATGTTGGTGCTGATCGATAACTACGACAGTTTCACCTACAATCTGGTCCATTTCCTGGGAGAACTGGGCGCGGAAACGGTCGTTCATCGAAACGACACCCTCAGCGCCGAAGACGTCGTCGCGCAAAATCCATCGGGCGTGGTGATTTCGCCGGGTCCGTGCAACCCGGACAAGGCGGGTATAAGCCTCGACATCGTGGCTGCCGCGGAACGGCATGGCTTCCCGCTGTTGGGTGTTTGCCTGGGTCATCAATCGATCGGACAGCATTTCGGCGGCAAAGTCGTTCAGGCGCCGCGGATCATGCACGGCAAGGTCGGTGAGATCCGACATACCGGTAAGGGCGTCTTCGAAGGACTACCCAGCCCGCTGAAAGCGACGCGGTATCACAGCCTTGTCGTCGACCGGGCGACGCTACCGGACTGTCTGGAAGTCACGGCGGAAACGGAAGACGATATCATCATGGGGCTTCAGCACCGGGAATTGCCAATTCACGGCGTTCAGTTCCATCCGGAGAGTATCGCGACCGAGCATGGCCATGCCCTGTTGCGGAATTTCCTCACCCTCACCCAATCGCCTTGGCGAAGGTCGAAAGCGGCTTGATTTCACGGCAACGGGCCAACCACAATCCAGACAGCCGGATCGAGACGCATCCGGCTGGGAGAAACGAACACGCCGCCGGCCGGCAAA
Source organism: Hwanghaeella sp. (assembly GCF_965227365.1). GTDB lineage: Bacteria > Pseudomonadota > Alphaproteobacteria > UBA8366 > Aestuariispiraceae > Hwanghaeella. Next base: position 2,129,878 of record NZ_OZ245754.1, on the reverse strand, counting down.
ACGGCCAAATCACAAGCTTGATGGGCGGTACAGACAACGGGGCAAAGGTATGAGTGCGGGCATTTCGGACTTCAAGGAAATCCTGGGTATCGTCGCGGATGGCGTGGCGCTCACCAAGGAACAGGCTGAGGCCGCCTTCGACATCGTCATGTCCGGTGACGCGACCCCGTCGCAGATGGGCGGGTTCCTGATGGCGCTTCGGGTCCGTGGCGAGACAGTGGACGAGATCACCGGCGCTGTGCGGGTGATGCGTTCTAAGGTCTTGCGGGTAAAAGCTCCGGAAGGCGCGATGGATATCGTCGGCACCGGTGGGGATGCATCAGGTACCTACAACATCTCGACCGCTTCGGCTTTCGTCACCGCGGGGGCCGGTGTGCCGGTTGCCAAGCACGGCAACCGCGCGTTTACCTCCAAGAGCGGCTCCGCCGATGTGCTGACCGCGCTTGGCATCGATCTGGATGCAGACCTCGGGAATGTGGAACGGTCGATCGCGGAAGCCGGCGTCGGGTTCCTAATGGCGCCGCGTCATCACGGCGCGATGCGCAATGTGGGACCGACCCGCGTAGAGATGGGGGTCCGCACCATCTTCAACATCCTGGGCCCGCTCTCCAACCCGGCCATGGTTGACCGTCTGCTGGTCGGTACCTTCGACCGCAAATGGATCGAACCAATGGCACAGACGCTCGCCAACGTGGGGACCAAATCGGCCTGGGTTGTTCATGGAGCGGACGGGTTGGACGAATTGAGCACGACAGGCCCGTCCTATGTCGCCGCTTTGAAGGATGGCAAAGTCACGACATTCGAAGTGACACCGGAAGACGCCGGCGTTCAACGCGCTTCCCTCTCGGACCTCAAAGGCGGCGAGCCGGAAGCCAACGCGGCGGCCATACGTTCCGTGCTCGATGGCTCAAAAGGCCCGTTCCGCGATATCGTTCTCATGAATGCGGGAGCAGCCCTCGTCGTCGCCGGTAAGGCCGACAATCTGAAGGCAGGTGCGGAACTGGCAGCGAAATCCATAGACGACGGCAAGGCACGCGCGGTGTTGGACAACATGCTGAAATTCGTCGGCACGAGAGGGGAGCAGGCATGAGTGACGTGCTCGCCAAGATCTGCAACGACAAGCGAGAGCACGTCGCGCGTCGCAAGGAGATTGTCCCACCTGCCGATATGGAACAATTGGCGGCACAAGGCCCTGCCCCGCGCGGTTTCATCCGGGCGCTGGAAGCAAAACATGCCGCCGGGCAATTCGCCCTGATCGCAGAAATCAAGAAAGCATCGCCTTCTAAGGGATTGATTCGGGAGGATTTCGCGCCGGTCGCTCTCGCACGCGCTTATCAGGCCGGTGGGGCGGCCTGCCTATCCGTCCTGACAGACGAGCCGTATTTCCAGGGACGGGATGAATACCTGACCGCCGCCCGCACCGCCGTTCGCCTGCCGGCCCTGCGCAAGGACTTCATGCTGGATCCTTATCAGGTGTATGAGGCCCGCGCCTTGGGCGCCGATTGCATCCTGCTGATCATGGCAGCGCTGGAAGATGCCCTGGCGGCTGAGTTGGAAGGTATCGCCCATAGCCTTGGCATGGACGTCCTGGTTGAGGTGCATGACGGTGAGGAACTTGACCGGGCTCTCGCCCTGAAGAGTCGCCTGATCGGGATCAATAATCGCAATCTCAAGACTTTGGAGGTCGATATTGCGACCACGGAAGATCTGGCTGGCCGGGTCGATGCAGACCGTATCCTGGTCGCGGAAAGCGGTCTTTACAGCCATGACGATCTGACGCGCATGTCCGCCGTGGGCGCAAAGACCTTTCTGGTCGGCGAATCCCTGATGCGCCAGGAAGACGTCGCGGCCGCGACGCGCACCCTGCTCGGATTGGACGACGAAGCCCGCCAGGCCTCCTAAACGTCCGGTCCCGCCCCATATAGAGCATTTTGAACGGAAGGCCGGTCATGAGCGCCGAGAACGAGGACGCAGCTTCGGAGAAACGCTTCACGCATTTCGATGCGGAAGGCAACGCCGTGATGGTGGATGTTTCCGCCAAGGAGTCCACCGCGCGGGTCGCGACGGCACATGGCCGGGTCGTCATGCAAAGGGAAACATTGCTGAAAATCCGGGAAGGCGGGTTCAAGAAAGGCGACGTGCTGGCCGTTGCGCAATTGGCCGGTATCATGGCGGCCAAGAAAACCCCTGACCTGATCCCGCTCTGTCATCCGCTGGCGCTCTCCTCCGTCAAGGTGAACCTGACCCTCAACGAGGCCCAAAACGCGGTTGAAATCGAGGCGACCTGCAAGATCACCGGACAGACCGGCGTCGAAATGGAAGCCCTCACCGCGGTCTCCGCCGCCGCCCTGACCGTCTACGACATGTGCAAGGCCGTCGATAAGGGCATGGTCATCGACAGGATCGAACTGGTCCACAAGGCCGGTGGAAAGTCGGGTGAGTACCGCCGCGATGCCACGCCGGGCGAACCGGCGGGAGGCCACAAGTGATCCCGGTCGAGGAAGCCCTCGGCCGTATTCTGGCCGCCATAAACGTACAACCCGCCGAACAAGTGTCGTTGAGAAACGCTTTAGGGCGGGTGCTCGCCGTGGATGTGACCTCACGACGGACCCAACCACCGGCTGCCATGTCCGCGATGGACGGATATGCCGTGAAAGCCGATGACGTTGCGTCGGTGCCCGCGGCGTTGCGTGTCGTGGCGGAAATCCCGGCTGGGGCCTCCTACGACACGGAACTGCGTGCCGGCGAAGCGGCGCGGATATTCACCGGCGCACCCCTCCCGCCGGGCGCGGACACCATCGTGATCCAGGAGGACACGGAACGCGACGGCGCAACGGTCACGGTAAAGGAAACCGCCCGCAAAGGCGCTTTCGTCCGCGCGGCAGGCTTGGATTTTGCGGAAGGAGAAACTCTCCTGAAAGCCGGCAAAGTCCTCAATGCACGGGATATCGGCCTCGCCGCAGCCATGAACCGGCCCTGGCTGATGGTTCGCCGACGGCCCCGGATAGCCATACTGGCGACCGGCGACGAGGTGGTGATGCCGGGCGACGAGTTGGGGCCCAATCAGATCGTCAGTTCCAATTCCCTCGCCCTTGCCGCCGCGGTTGAGGTGCTGGGTGGCGAACCGGTATTGCTTGGGATCGCGGCGGATGATGCGGAATCCCTGAAAACCCTGGCCGCCGGCGCGCGGGGTGCGGATCTGCTGGTCACCACCGGCGGTGCCTCGGTCGGCGAGCACGATCTGGTCCAATCGGTGCTGGGCGAAGACGGATTGACCGTCGACTTCTGGAAAATCGCGATGCGCCCTGGCAAACCGCTCATTTTCGGCTCGATGGGCAATACGCTGATGCTGGGCCTGCCGGGCAATCCGGTTTCCACCCTGGTCTGCGCAACGATCTTCATGGCGCCTGCCATCCGCGCCATGCTGGGTCGGAATGCGGGGTTGGAAGACCAGGAATTCACTGCACGGTGCGGTGTGGATTTGAAACGAAACGATCGCCGCCAGGACTATTTACGCGCTTCGCTTGCGAGCGGGTCGGACGGCACGCTGACGGCAACGCCTTTCGAAAAGCAGGACAGCTCCATGCTGCGCCTGTTGCAGCAGGCCGATTGCCTCGTCATCCGGGAACCGCATGCCGAGCCGCTCGCCAAGGGCGCGCCCGTCCGTTGCCTGCGTATTCCGGGTAGCGCGCTCAGTCTCTGAAAAACGCCTGTTATTTGGTGCGGACGGACGATAATGAGCCTTCAAGCACTCGCACTCATCCAACGTCCCAGGACCGATATCGATGAAGCTTTATGATTTTCCGCTCGCGGCCAACGCACAGCGCGTTCACGTATTCATGGCCGAAAAGGGACTGGACCTCGAAAGGGTTCGGGTCAATATCCGCCAAGGCGAGCAATTCGCCGAACCTTTCTGCAGCATGAACCCGTTCCATTGCGTGCCGGTCCTGGAATTGGACGACGGGACCGTGATCGCTGAATCGATGAGTATTTGCCGTTATCTTGAGGAACTGCATCCAAGCCCCTCGCTGTTCGGCAGAACGCCTGAAAAGAGGGCGGTCATCGACATGTGGGCGCGCCGGATGGAACTGGATGCCTTTATTCCCCTCCTGCATGCGTTACGGAATCACGCGCCGATGTTTGCCGGTCGCGTCGTTCCAGGAACCAATTCGGACTTGCCCCAAGTCCCGGAAATCGTGACCCGTGGTATCGACATGATGCAAGTTTTCCTAACCCGCCTCGAACCGCATTTGGAACGAAACGCCTTCCTCGCCGGTGAAGATTTCAGCGTCGCGGACATCACCGGTTTCTTCACGATGCGTCTTGCCGGTGCCGTTGGTATGGATATTTCCAAGGCGTTTCCGAATACGGCCCGTTGGCATGCGGATATTTCGGCGCGCCCCAGTTTCAAACTTTGACCGGGTTTAAGTCGTTCCAGCAGCTTATTCCCAGCCGTTGACAAGAAAAAAGAACACAAATAGAACGGAATTCGTTCCACGTTTGTTCGCAACCAATCGGCGAACATATCGTCAACGAGTTTAAAGCCCGGGCGTGATTGAATTCAATCGCGTTGGGCGGTGAGAGGCCATATGCTGACGCGCAAGCAATACGATCTTTTGACCTTCATTCACGACCGACTTCAAGAAACGGGTGTATCCCCTTCTTTTGATGAAATGAAGGCGGCGCTGGACTTGAAGTCGAAATCAGGCATCCATCGCTTGATAACCGGTTTGGAAGAGCGCGGGTATATCCGTCGTCTGCCGCATCGGGCAAGGGCCCTGGAAGTCGTCCGGTTGCCGGAGAACACGGAACCTGACTCCCTGCCGATCCGCAACCGCCGGGTGGAAGATATCCGGCAACGCGAAATCGGGACCCACGGATCGACGGTGCGCGGCTCGGCGGATTCGGTGCAACTGCCGTTATACGGTCGGATCGCGGCCGGTACGCCTATCGAGGCACTGCGCGACGAAGCAGCCCATGTGGAGGTCCCCGCCGCCCTGCTCGGCCGTGGCGATCACTACGCGTTGGAGGTCGATGGTGAGTCCATGATCGACGCTGGTATCCTGGATGGCGATACCGTGATCATCGAGCGGTGTGAACGAGCCGACGAGGGCCAGATTGTCGTCGCCCTGGTCGATCGGGAGGAAGTGACCCTGAAGCGGTTCCGGCATCTCGGCCCCCAGATCGGTCTTGAACCGGCCAATAAGACCTTTCAGATGCAGATCTACAGCCCGGACCAGGTGAACGTTCAGGGGCGTCTGGTCGGTTTGTTACGGCGGTACTGACCGCCCCACCGCGGCAACGGGAGGGATCTACTCCTCCCAATATCCCGGGTCGTCCGGCACCGCCCAAGGTACGTCCGCCCAAGGATCCTGCGCCCAGGGCCGGGAACGGCCCGGCGGATCCACCATCTGAACTAGAAACCCGTTATCCGTCAGCACGACGCTGTGCGCCCCGCCCCGGCGCAGCGTGAAAAAGTCGATCACCCGCTCCGGCCCGGAACACGTCTGCCGACGGACGGGAAAAGCAGCGATCAGGATATCCGAACGGCGGCAGTCGGCAGGCAAGCTGCGCGGATCCCAGGTAATAGCCACATTCATCCCGTCACGGGTCACCGTACACCCGAATGGATCGCACCGACCGTCGGTCCCGGGCCATGCCCCTTGTGATTGAGCCTCTTTTTCAATGGCATAGCTGTCGGCCCAACTGTCGCGCACGAAGTTTTCCCGACGAATGGTGCTGAAGCTGTAACCGCCATCCTGTTGACGCAACGCGATCAAACGTCCGGATTCGGAGACAAGTATGTCCGGCAGAGGCTGAGCCGGGAAAAGCAGGAAGCCGAAAAGGATGGGTATAACCCCGTATCCTCGCCAGCGTTCATGCCAGAGCGCCATCCAAAGACCGCCCAGGGCAATGGCGGCGACCGCGGTTCCGGAAAGCGTCGGAAAACTGACATGGGCCGCATCCCATGCCGCGATGGTCTTGGCGATCCACAGAACTCTCTCGATCCCCCAGCCCATGATCGCAAGAAAAGGCCCTTCCAGCCCGAAGGGCATCGCAATCACGCCGATCAACGCCATAGGCATGATCAGAAAGGCCATGAGCGGCACCGCGACCAAGTTTGACAGGGCGCCTAGGGTCGCGACCCGGCCGAAATGGTGCCAGACGAAAGGCATGGTGGCCAAGGTTGCGATCAGGGTCGTGGTAAGGACGCCAATCCCATAGCGGACCGGACCGGCCACGTGCCCAAGTCCTTCAAACGCAGAGCGGAAGCGCGGGCCATGAGCCTCATACACGGCGACCAGGGCGACGACGGCCGCGAAGGACATCTGAAATCCTGGCCCAATGACCGATTCAGGGCGAAGAAGGATGACCAGCGTCGCTGCCACGGCGACGAGACGCATCGATATCGCCTGGCGATCCGTCATGACGGCAAGCAGCACCAGTCCCGTCATGATGAAGGCACGCTGAGTCGGCACCGTACCGCCGGAAATCAGCAAATAGAGGAAACTTCCCAGTAATGCCGCGCCGGCCGCCCATTTCTTGATCGGGTAATGCAACGCCATGGTTTCGGAGAGAGCGAAGAGCATCCGAACCAGAAAGAAGATCGTCGTCGCCACCAACCCCAAATGCAGTCCGGAGATTGCAAGGAGATGCGCCAGGCCCGAGTCGCGCATCGCCTCAAGGCTCTCCTCCGCAAGGCCACCGCGGTCCCCGGTGATGACCGCAACAGCGATATCGCCGGGCTCACCAGGAATCGCGGCTCGCACCCGCTCGGCTATGCCCACCCGCACCTCATGCAGAATAGAACCCATGGATACGCCGCCCGACACAGCCAGGATCTGAGGCGCTCCGATCGCGTAACCGGTTCCTCCCAAACGATGGAACCAGGCCCAGCGTCGAAAATCGAAACCATCTGGGTGGGTGGCCCGGCCTGGGGGCCGCAAGATCGCGCGTATTGAAAAAGTGTCACCGATGCCGAGTTCGCCTACGGAACCACCGGCGATCGTGATCCTGACTAATTTCGGTACAGGCCCCTGGAAACGCCCTTCCATACGGTCGACAGAGAGTGTGAGCCGCGTCCTAGCCCCCCGTGCCTCCAGTTCCCGGAGCACGCCGATGACCTCTACGGCGCCTGTTGGACGCTCCAGAACCGGACCGGCCACACTTTCCGACCGTGACGCCGCCAACTGAAAACCGATCGCAAACAAGGCTATAGCCATCAGGGTTGCGGCAAAGGTTTCGTCCCGGTTCCGCAATAGCAGCGCCGTCGCAAAAGCAAGAGAACCGATTGCCCCGCCGATCCAAGGAAGCGGTTCCTGCCCGGCCGTCAGATAGGCCGCCGCCCCCGCTCCCAACAGAACGGGAATCCAGAGCATCCAGCGCTCACGATCCTTCAACCAGTTTTCCCGAATACCGGTCATCGGGCTCTTTCTCTTGACGATGACTACCGCGCGGACCGGCGCGTGACGGCACCACGCCTCAAAACAATTTGCCGATCCGGGTGGCTATGCTACACCGCGCGGCGTCGTCGTGAACCCGTCTTGGCGGATGTTTGTCCGACGTCCCAGTGTCCAATCCCCTCAGGTTCCTGCGGAGTATCCCATGTCGGTCGTCACGCGTTTCGCCCCCTCCCCAACCGGTTTCCTGCATATCGGCGGCGCCAGAACAGCCCTTTTCAACTGGCTTTATGCGCGCCATCACGGCGGCAAATACCTGTTGCGGATCGAGGATACGGATCGCGCCCGCTCCACCCAGGAAGCAATCGATGCAATTCTGGACGGCTTGAACTGGCTTGGCCTGATGCCGGACGGGGATGTGGTGTACCAGTCCCGGAATGCGACGCGGCACGCAGATGTCGCGAAATCGCTTCTGGCGGAAGGCAAGGCCTATTACTGCTATTGTTCGCCGGAAGAACTCGCGGAAATGCGGGAAAAGGCGAAGGCGGAAGGCCGCCCGATGCGTTATGACGGCACGTGGCGGGACAGAGACCCGGCCGAGGCGCCCGCCGGCGTCGATCCCGTCATCCGCTTGAAAATGCCGCAGGATGGCGAAACGACCATCCACGACCAGGTTCAGGGCGAAGTTACCATAGGCAATTCCCAGTTGGACGACATGATCCTGCTGCGGTCCGACGGCACCCCGACCTATATGCTATCCGTCGTGGTCGACGACCATGACATGGGCGTCACCCATGTCATCCGCGGCGATGACCACCTGACAAATGCTTTCCGTCAGTATCAGCTGTTCGTTGCCTGCGGATGGGACGTTCCGAGCTTTGCCCATATTCCGCTTATCCATGGTCCGGACGGCGCCAAATTGTCAAAGCGGCACGGCGCGCTGGGCGTCGACGCCTATCGCGAGATGGGTTACCTGCCGGAAGCGATCAACAACTACCTGCTTCGCCTCGGCTGGGCGCATGGCGACGAGGAAATCATAAGTCAGGAAAAGGCCGTCGAGTGGTTCGACCTGCCCGCCGTGGGCAAATCCGCTTCCCGCTTCGATTTCGCAAAGCTGGAAAATCTGAACGGGCACTATATCCGGCACGCCGACGATGCTCGTCTAGCGGCTCTCGCGGCTGCGGCAATCGGAAATGTGGACGAGTCCGGGCTCGCCTTACTGACGGCCGGCATGCCCGGCCTGAAAGAGCGCGCTAAGACGGTCGCTCAACTCGCTGAAAGTGCTGGGTTTTACCTGCGCCGACCGACCTTCCCTCTTGAAATCCCCAAAGCGGCGAAATTGTTGTCCGGCGATGCGCCCGCGCTACTCGCCGAGGTCGCCGATTTCCTGGAAACCTATCAAGATTGGGCGGAAGACAGTTTGCAAGAGGCCCTGCGTGCCTGGGCGGAAGAACGGGAATTGGGCCTTGGAAAGATCGCCCAGCCGCTTCGTGCCGCCCTGACCGGCTCCAACATTTCTCCCAGTATTTTCGAAATCATGGTGGTTCTGGGTAAGGAAGAAAGCCTGGCCCGCATCCGTGCTGCGGCCGCACAATCCTAGGCACCGAAACACACCCTTTCCCATATCTGAACACCGCACCACCATTTGCGTCAAAACGGGGCACGGCGTATAAATGCGTCGCTCTTTATGCGTTGCAGCAAAGCTGCAATCAGCCACGGACATATCCCCGGAAGTCTGGGTGGGGGGCCGAGGCATACTTCGGAGATAAAGGAGGCTGGAATGGCTGAAGATAAGAACTACGTGACCCTAGTCGATCACCCCACGGGGAAGAGTTACGATTTCCCGCTGATGGACGGAACGACGGGGCCCAAGGTCATCGACGTCCGCAAACTGTATGCTGAAACCGGCTATTTCACCTATGACCCGGGTTTCACGTCCACGGGTTCCTGTGAATCGGAGATCACCTATATCGACGGCGATGCCGGCATTTTGCTGCACCGCGGTTTCCGAATCGAAGACCTCGCCGAACACTGCACCTTTATGGAAGTAGCCTACCTTCTGTTGCGCGGTCAGTTGCCGAACCTGCAGGAAAAGGAAGAGTTCGAGAAGACCATCACCTATCACACGATGGTCCACGAACAGTTGCTGAACTTCTATCGCGGTTTCCGGCGCGACGCCCATCCGATGGCTGTCATGGTCGGTGTTGTCGGCGCTCTGTCGTCCTTCTATCACGACTCCACGGACATTAACGATCCGAAGCAGCGGATGATCGCCTCTCACCGGCTTATCGCTAAAATGCCGACCATTGCGGCGATGGCGTACAAATATTCGGTCGGTCAGCCTTTCATCTATCCGCGCAATGACCTGTCATACGCGGAAGACTTTCTGCACATGACGTTCTCTGTCCCGGCTGAACAGTATGAAATCAGCCCGACCGTTTCGCGTGCAATGGACCGTATCTTCATCCTGCATGCGGACCATGAACAGAACGCGTCGACCTCCACTGTCCGCATCGCCGGTTCGTCGGGGGCTAACCCGTTTGCCTGCATCGCAGCCGGCATCTCCTGCCTGTGGGGACCGGCGCATGGCGGGGCGAACGAAGCCGTGCTGAACATGCTCGCCGAAATCGGCCACAAGGATAACATTCCGAAGTTCATCGAAAAGGCGAAAGACAAGAACGATCCCTTCCGCCTGATGGGTTTCGGACACCGCGTCTACAAGAACATCGATCCCCGCGCGACCGTGTTGAAAAAGAGTGCCGACGAAGTTCTGGCCGAACTCGGTGTCGACGATCCGCTTCTGGAATTGGCGCAGGAATTGGAGCATATCGCTCGCAACGACGATTATTTCGTCGAACGTAAACTGTTCCCGAATGTCGACTTCTATTCCGGCATCATCCTGAAGGCGATCGGCTTCCCGACCAGCATGTTCACCGTGCTGTTCGCCCTGGCCCGTACCGTCGGCTGGGTCGCGCAATGGAACGAAATGATCACCGATCCGTCGCAGAAGATCGGTCGCCCGCGTCAGCTGTACAAGGGCAACACCGAACTGCCGTTCATTCCGATCGACAAGCGCTAAGACGTCTCGAGTGCGAATAGGTAAAGGGCGGAGCAATGTTCTCCGCCCTTTTCTTTTGGACGCCCGCGGTTAGGTCCGAACCCCGATATCTTCCAGGATCGCCCGCGCTGCCGCTTCGCTTGGCGAGCCGCCATCCAGCGGGCGCAGTGATTTCAAACCGCGTTCCAGTCCTTCCAACTGCTGCATACCGTCTTGGCCGAGCAAGCGTTCCAGATCCCTTGCCAATAGGTCGCCACGGCATTCGCTCTGCAATCGTTCCGGAATCGGTGGGGCACGGCCCTCCATGACGGCCATGATGTTCAACAGACTGGCGTAATCAATCTTGACCATCCGTCGGACGATCCAATGCGTAAGACCGTTCATCCGATAGGCTATGACTGCCGGTGTGCCGGCGAGTGCGAGTTCAAGAGACACGGTGCCTGAGGCCGCGACAGCCGCATCGGCTGCCTTCATCGCTCCGAACCGTTCAGCCTCCCCGGTCACAACTGTGATCGGAACCGGCCAGTCGCTTGCCATCTCGCTTACCAGTTGATGTAGATGCGGCACTGTCGGCAGAACGCAGGTGAAATCGAGCCCCCTGCCCAGCAACCGCTCGATCGCGTCGCGAAACGGCGCCATATGACGCGTGACTTCGCCGCGCCGGCTCCCCGGCAACACGGCAACCACCTTACTATCGGGCTCAATTCCATGCGCCTGACGAAACGCTGCTCCATCTGCGTCTTTCAGGCCCGATTCCAGTACGGAATGCCCGACGAATGTTGTCTTCAGCCCAACCGCCTCGAAATAGGGCGGTTCAAACGGCAGAAGGGTCAGTAGATGGTCGAAATGCCGCTTGAACTTGTGCACGCGGTTCTCGCGCCAAGCCCAAACCGTAGGCGCGACATAGTGAATTTTCCGGATACCGGGCGACTTGATCTTGGTCACGAAACCATGGGCGAAACCCGGTGAGTCGATGGTTACAACCGCGTCCGGTTTCAACGTGTCCACGGCCGCGGCGGCCTCTCGCATACGGGCCATGATCCGCCGTGCATGCGGCAACACCTCCAACAGCCCCATGACGGATAATTCGGACATCGGAAACAGGCTTCGCAGGCCTTCGGCTTCCATCAGCGGTCCGCCGATCCCATGGATTTCGACCTTGTCCTCGGTCAATCGTCGCAGGGCCCGGATCAAACGCGCGCCCAGAGCATCGCCCGAGGGTTCTCCCGCAACCAGGAACAGTACGGATTTTCCGGTAAAGGACATCGCTTTCAGAGCGTCACGGCGGTGATGAAAAGTCGGGCACGGTCCGCTGCGGCAACCGTCGCGTCACGGTCGACGATGATCGTCCGGTCGGCCTCGATCGCTATACCGGAAAATCCAGCCGCCGATACCCGTTCAACCGTTTGTTCCCCGATTGTCGGCAAATCGACCCGATTATCCTGTCCCGGTTTGGCAATCTTGACCAATACGGGCCCGGGCCCGGGCCGTTTCAAGGCGCCGCAACGCTCAATCAGGGCATCCGTACCCTCAATAGCCTCTACACCGAGGACAAGCCCCTCCTGCACCACGACGGCCTGTCCGACATCGGCCGGGCCCAAAGCCTTGAGCACGAACAACCCGCGATCGATGTCGGCTTGCCTCGCTTCATCAGGCCGCGTTTCGGTCAACAGGCCGCTTGCGGCCCCGGTCGGTCCGAGGACGTCGCCAACCGATACGACGTTGAAACCGTGCTTGTCCTGAAAATAGTTCGCGACTCTGGTCAACAGATCGTCGTCACCGCCGGCCCCTTTGCCGACCGTTGCGAAGAATTTCAACGCTTCCGCATCGGGTCGCAATTGCGCAAGGCTCGGCCGACTGACCTTTCCGGCCATCACGAGGTCCCGAACCCCTTCCTTCTTGAAAGCCTTCAATGCCTTGCCGGCGGCACCCAAGCGAAGAACCGCGTGTGGAAACCGCGCCAGTTGGTCGATATCCGCATGGTTTTCAATTGCAACGACGAAAAACGGACGTCCGGATTCTTCACAAGCCTCGCAGATACGGACCGGAAGATCGCCCCCACCCGCGATGATCCCTAGCTTAGTCGCCATGTCCGGATTTTGGTTGGGTAATTCCGCGCGAGGAACTCGCCGCCATGAATTCCACGATTTCCATCACTCCCGAATTGCCGTCAAAGAGCTTTGCCACATCCTGCACCCGTTCGCCCATGGTGCCTTCGTCGGCGAACAGCATCCGATAAGCACGGCGAAGGTGATGTACATCATCCTTGTTGAAGCCGCGCCGTTTGAGCCCGACGATGTTCAGGCCGCTCAGTCGGGCCCGGTCCCCCATCACGGAACCGTAAGGAATGACGTCATTCTCGACGCCCGACATCCCGCCGACCATGGCATGTTTGCCGATCCGGACGAATTGGTGCACGGCTGACAGCCCGCCGATGATCGCGAAATCCTCGACAATTACATGACCCGCCAGGGTCGCGTTGTTGGCCATGATGACATTATTGCCGACAATACAATCATGAGCGACATGGACGCCGACCATGAACAGGCCATTGTCCCCGACACGGGTTTCCATGCCGCCGCCTTCGGTCCCCGGATTCATCGTCACATGTTCACGGATCCGGTTCTTTCGACCGATGATCAGTTTCGACGGCTCGCCGTTGTATTTCAGGTCCTGAGGCTGAGTGCCGATCGACGCAAAAGGAAAAATCTCGGTTTCCTCGCCGATCTCGGTCCGACCGTCCACGACGACATGGGAATGCAGCCTGACACCGTCGCCGAGTTTGACTTCGGCGCCAACGACGCAGTAAGGGCCGATAATGACGCCTTCGCCGATGGCGGCGGCAGGATCGATAATCGCGGTTTGGTGAATCGTGGCGGTCATTCAGAGTCCTTGATCATGGCGGTGAAAATCGCCTCAGCCACAAGAGTGCCGTCGACCATGGCCTTGCCTTCGAATTTCCAGACCGGCCCACGGTTCTGCTTCCGGGTAACGTGGATCATCAATTGATCCCCCGGTTCCACGGGACGACGGAATTTCGCTTCCTCAACGGACATGAAGTAGACCAGCTTGCCTTCCGCATCCGTGCCGAGCGAGGAAACGACCACCACGCCGGCGGTTTGGGCCATGCTCTCCACGATCAACACGCCGGGCATGATAGGGCGTTCGGGGAAATGCCCCTGGAAATGCGGTTCGTTGATCGAAACGTTCTTTACACCAATCGCACCTTCGAACGGCACGAAGTTGATGACCCTATCCACCATGAGGAACGGATACCTGTGCGGAATCCGCTTCATGACGTCATTGATTTCAATGGTTTGGGATGCCGCCGTATCCGATTCCGCCATCGTTCGTTATTCCTGTTCTTTGACCATGCGATTCAGCAGCGCATTCTTACGCAGCCACAGTTTGTGTTGCCCAGCCGGCACGCCGGCAACGGTAGACCCCGCAGGGATGGATTTGGTTACCCCGGACATTGCAGCGATTCTGGTCCCCGCGCCGACCGTCAAATGACCGGCGATACCGACTTTAGCCGCGCAGACCACGAAGTCTTCGAGAACGGCACTGCCGGCGATACCAGTTTGGCCCGCAAGGACGCAATTCCTGCCGAGGCGCACGTTGTGCCCGATCTGGACCAGATTATCAATCTTGCAGCCATCCCCGATCACCGTGTCGGGGCCCATCCCACGGTCGATGGTGGTGTTCGCCCCGATCTCGACGTCATTGCCAACGACGACCCGGCCCAATTGCGGCAGTTCCACATGCCCGCGCGGATCCATCGCAAAGCCGAAGCCGCGCGTCCCGATCCTGGCACCGGGATGGATCTGGACCCGGTCGCCGATATCGCAGCACTCCAGCGTGGCCGTTGCGCCGACCCGACCGTCAGCGCCGAGGGTTATCCCGGCGCCCAAAACCGCATTGGGGCCGATATGCGTGCGCGGGCCGACAGTGGCGCCGTCTCCAATCACGGCACCGGCATCCACCCGGACACCCTCGCCGAGCGTTGCGGATTCCGCGACGCAGGCGTTGGGGTGAATTCCCGGCACGGTCTTCGGCACGGGATAAAAGGCCTGAACGATCAACGCAAAACTTCGATACGGCGCAGCGCTGACCAAAAGATTTACGCCGGGCGGGGCAAGTTCCACATCGCGGGGCGCGACGACACAGGCGCCGGCCTTTGTCTGCGTAAAAGCCGATATGTACTTGCGATTATCCAGGAAACTGACTTGATCCGGTCCTGCTTCGGTCAAGGTACCGATATCATGGATCTGCATCCCGGCCTTGTCCGGTGCCTGCAACTCCGCCTCCCCCAACTCGGCGAGGGCGGCAAGCGTGAAGGGTCCTTGTCTCTGAAAAAAACGGGGGTCAGCCATGACGGTCCCTTACGTAAGCTATTCTAGGGTGACCGTCTGGATACGCTGATTCAACCGTTTCAGGGCCTCTTCGCTCACCAGCAATTCACCATCCACATAGGAAACGGTGCGATCTTCGCGTGACATGTTCAACATCAGGTTGATGCCGCGTTCCTGGGCGATTTCAACGACGACTTCCCGCAAGGCTTCACGGATTTGGCGCCGGGCCGAGGCGTAAAGTCGGTCCAGTTCCTGCTTCCGTTGATTGGCGACGCCCTGCAGTTCAGCCAGCTTCTGTCGAAACTCCTGCTGGCGTTGTTGGAACACTTCCGGTGCCAGGACATTCTGCTGGGAAACGAGCGCGTTGCGTTCCTCTTCCAGCCCTCGCTGTTCGGTTTCCAACTGGGACTGGAACGCAGCACGACGTGCTTCTATCTGGTCGCGCAAACTCTGCCATGCGACCGATTGACGTTCGACCGCGCTGACATCGATGACCGCGATGACCGGCGCCGGCATCTGCTGCGCCTGTGCATTCGCGGAAAAGGCATAAACGAAAGCAATTCCCACCGCGAATAGGTATGCCCTAATCGACCGTGACATTTTATTCTCCTTGAACCCTAGAAACGGGTTCCGAAACTGAAGCGGAAAAATTCGGTCTCATCGTGGTCTTCCTTAACCACGGCCTGAGAGAAATCTACCCGGATCGGACCAAACGGCGAGACCCAGTTTACACCGACCCCGACCGACGCGCGCAGCGAGCCGGTATCGATCAGCGTATTGCCGGTATCGTCGATTTCGGTCAGCGTTCCGAAATCCGAGAAAACGGCGCCCTTGATACCGAACTCCTCCGGCAATCCAAGCGGGAACAGGACCTCAACGGAACCGCGGGCCAATTGCTGACCGCCCAAGGCATCTTCGGTCGCCAGATCCCGCGGCCCGACACCGGCACTTTCGAAACCGCGCAAGCTGTCTCCACCGAGGAAGAAGCGGTCGTTGATCCGCACATCATCGCCAATTCCGACGATATACCCCAGTTCACCGGAAACGGTCGCCAGGACATCGTCGGTGACCTGATGGAAGTATTTCCCTTCCAAAGTCGTCCGCCCGAATGTGACATCCCCGCCCAGACCCGCAAAGTCGGTCCCGAAGGAGAGGATATAGCCATCTGTCGGATCAACCCGGCTGTTGCGCTTATCGAAGGTCAAGGTCTGGCCGATAATCGACCGTGTCGAGACCCCCTCCTGTTCCCGGATGATCCTGGACGCATCGGCGTCGACATCCTGGATGTCCTGACGGCTCAAACGATAGAAGACACTCTGACGCCAATCGTCATTGATGTCATAGCCCATACGCAAGGCGCCGCCCGTTTCCTGGAGATCAAACGAGCTTTCATCCTGATTGTCGCGCACTCGGTGGAACAGATCGAAACCGCCGGACAATTCCTTGTCCAAGAAATAGGGCTCGGTGAAGGACAAATCCAGCCCAGATTCCTCCTGGGCGATGATCAGCCGCAGATTCAAATCCTGCCCCTTACCCAGCAGGTTTCTCTCGCGGATCCCGATTTCACCCAAAGCCCCGGTCGTCGTCGAGAAACCGGCGCCCAACGTGATTTCGCCGGTCGACTGCTCGGCAACATCGACCTCGATGACGGTCTTGTCGGGCGTCGATCCCGGGACGTTGTTCACGTCCACATTACTGAAGAAGCCCAGACCGCGGAGTCGGTCCCGACTGCGCCGCAGCCTGGTGGAGTTGAACGCATCGCCTTCCACCAACTGGAATTCCCGGCGGATAACCCGGTCCAGCGTTCGCACGTTGCCACGGATATCGATGCGTTCGACATAGACTTTCGGTGCTTCGCCGATCTGGAACGTCAGGTCGATAACCCGATTTTCACGGTCGCGATCCGCCAAGGGACGAACGTCGACGAAGGCATAGCCCTGTTCACCAACGGCGTCGGTCAATCGAAGGATCGCGTCGTCGACCGCGTCGGCGTCATAATAGTCGCCGGTTTCAAGTTCGATGAACTGCTTCAGCGGTTCCGCGTCGACGTCTACGATTTGGGACACGACGTCGAAGGTGCCGAAGGTGAAGCGCTCACCCTCTTCGACTGTAATCGTAATGAAGAAGCTCTCGCGATCTTCGCTCAACTCCGCGACGGCGGACACCACGCGGAAGTCGACAAAACCATTCGCAAGGTAATGCCGACGAAGCAATTCGCGGTCGAATGTGAGACGGTCGGGATCATACGTGTCGGCGCTGCTCAAAAAACGGTACCAGGCCGATTCCTTGGTCGCGACGACGCTGCGCAGATCACTGTCGGAGAAGTACTTGTTTCCGATGAAGCTGATCTTTTCGATATCCGTAATCGGCCCTTCCGAAATCTCGAAAACCAGATCGACACGGTTCTGTTCCAGCTGGATTACTTTGGGCTCAACCGTCGCAGCAAATCGTCCACTGCGCCGATAGACATCCAAGATCCGACGCACATCGCTCTGCACCCTGGTCCGTGTGTAGACCACACGCGGGCGAAGCTGAACTTCCGCCTCCAGCGCTTCATCCTTGATGCGCTTGTTCCCTTCGAAGGCGATGCGGTTGATGATCGGGTTTTCAACGATCCGAATGACCAACGCATTTCTTTCCTGGCGCATGGTCACGTCAGCGAACAGGCCGGTGGAAAACAAGGTTTTCAGGGATTGGTTGATCGCCGAAGCATCGAACGGGTCGCCTTCCTTCACAGATAGATATGAAAGAACGGTTTCGGCCTCGATGCGTTGGGTGCCTTGCACGACGATCTCTTCGATCACCGGCGTGCCCGGCCGGACCGGCTGCGGGGTCACACGTTGGGACGGCTCAGCCCCAGTCGCTGGCTGCGGCGGAATGATCGTCTGTACCTGCGCAAGCGCTTGCGGCCCGACAAAAGCAGAAAACACGGCCAAGGCGGCCGCGATGAAAACCGCGATCAGGAACTGCCGACGCAAAGGCACGAACACATCCTACTCCCAAAACCCGCGACTGCGATCCCAATACGATAAACGCGGTCGTAGCGATTCTATTTCTATTTCGCTGTATACTACAACGGCAAGTGAATGAAATCATTCACTGTAACAAAAACCATCAGACCAACAATCAAGGCCAACCCTATTCTTAGACCGTATTCTTGAGTCCGTTCATCCAACGCTTTTCCGCGGATGCCCTCGATTGCATAAAAAAGCAAGTGCCCCCCGTCCAGCATCGGTACCGGGAACAAGTTGATAAGGCCCAGATTCACGGATAGCAAGACCGCGAAATGGACCAGCCAAAGCGCGCCCATTTGTGCAAAATCATTCGACAGCTGAACGATCCGCACCGGTCCGCCCAGTTCCTCCGTTCCGCGATCCCCAGTGATCATTTCACCGACCGAAGCCAGCGTCACCGTGATGATTCGCCAGGTTTCTCCCGTCGCCTTGCCAAGAGCTTCCGAAACACCCGATTTCACATAGGTGGGCGCCGGGCCATGGACGCCCAATCGATACGACGTGACCTCGGCGCCGTCTTCGCCGCTGACGGTCACTTCCCGCGGCGACGCCGTCAGGAACGAGACCGCCCCATCACGTTCTATTTCGAAACGCAATGCCTGCCCGCCACTGCCAACCACGGCAGTTTGCAGGTCGCCGAATGTTTCGATCGGAGCTCCGTCGATCGACAAAATCCTGTCACCGGCGATCAAACCGGCCTCGGCCGCCGCCGAACCTTCGACAACCCCACCGATCCCGGCTGTGGCGAAATCCTGCGGTTTCGGCTGGCCGACAAACATGAAGAGCGCTGCCAGAACAAGAATCGCGAAAATGAAATTGGCCGCAGGCCCTGCCGCAACCACGGCGGCACGTCGGCCCAATGATTTGTGGGAAAAGGAGACTTCCTGCTCGGCCGCGGTCATCTCCCGCGAACCGCCCTCAATTTCAGACGGCATTGAATGCTCGCCGAACATCTTCACGTAACCGCCAAGCGGCAGCATGCTGACGCGCCACCGTGTGCCGTGACTGTCGGTCCACCCGAACAGTTCCTTGCCGAATCCGATGGAGAAAGTCTCCACGCGAACGCCGCACCAGCGCGCGACCGCGTAATGACCCAGCTCGTGCACGAAGACCAGGACGCAGAGGACCGGTATGAAATTCCAATGGCCTAACGCGCCGATCAATTCATCCATTGCAGGTGTAACCTCTGAAAAATGAAAAAGGTTAAATCAAGGCGCCGCAGCGACACGCGGCGAAGAGAACGACTCCAAAGCTTCCAAAGCCCGTGCCCTGCCTTCCAAATCCGACGCGACAGCATCGTCGAGGGTCCCGATTTCGGTGGGCGGCGTTTCCGTCAGCACCCTTTCGACCAAGGCCGCAATATCCAGGAATCCGATGCGGCCTTCAAGAAAGCTGGCGACGGCGACCTCATTGGCGGCATTCAGTACCGATGGAGCATTACCACCCGCAGTTAGTGCTTCACGGGCAAGACGCAAGGCCGGAAACCTCGTTTCGTCCGGTGCTTCGAAGGTAAGAGCGGCAATATCGGTGAAATCCAGCCGATTGGCAGGCGCATGGATGCGATCCGGCCACCCCAAGGTGTGGGCGATCGGAACACGCATATCCGGCGACCCGAGCTGCGCCAGAACCGAACCGTCCGCGTACTGCACCATCGAATGAATAATCGACTGTGGGTGGACGACAACGTCAATAAGGGTTTCAGGGAGATCGAAGAGGTGATGCGCCTCTATGATTTCCAATCCCTTGTTCATCATCGTCGCGGAATCGACGGAGATTTTTGCCCCCATATCCCAATTAGGGTGGTTCACGGCCTGCTTCGGGGTAACCGCCGCCATTCTGTCCGATGTCCAATCCCTGAATGGACCGCCCGAAGCCGTCAGTATTATTTTTTCCAAGCCGGATCGGTTCCGCTCCTCCAACACCTGGAAGATCGCATTATGCTCTGAATCGGCCGGGAGAATCTTCGCGCCGGCGGAACGCGCGGCCTGCATCATCAGGTCACCGGCGCATACCAGGCATTCCTTGTTAGCCAGCGCCACGGCGGCACCGCGTTCCACGGCCGCCATGGTAGGCGCCAATCCGGCCGCGCCAACGATTGCCGCCATGACCCAGTCGGACCGTCGTCGTCCGGCTTCTACCAAGGCGTCAGGGCCGGCCGCCAATTCGGTCGCTCCCCCACCGACACGTTCCTTCAACGCTCCGTAGAGCGACGCGTCCGCAATCACGGCGAAATCGGGTCTGAAACGCTCGATCTGCGCCGCTAGCCCTTCGACATCCCGATGGGCCGTCACCGCCGCCACCCTGTACCGGTCCGGCGAGCGGCCGACGAGGTCCAGAGTATTGCCGCCGACCGACCCGGTGGATCCGAGAACCGTTACCGACTTTTGCTGCGTCATTCGAATAATACTTTCAAGAAACCGTCCACGTCTTCACCACGTTGCCGGCGGCCCACCCGCGGCGAAAACGATGCAAGCCAGAACGGGCGTCGCAAATAGAAACCCGTCCAGCCGGTCGAGCGCCCCGCCATGCCCGGGAATAATAGAGCCCGAATCCTTAACACCGGCTTGTCGCTTGGCCCAGGATTCGAGCAAATCGCCCATTTGCGATGCAATCGAGACCAGCAACGCGGCAGCAATCATCGACAGGATTGGAAGCACCGCCACGGCGCCGAAAACAGCAACAGCCGTCGCGCTGCCGATCAAGGCACCAATAGACCCAGCCCATGTCTTTTTGGGGCTGATCGCAGGGGCCAGTTTCGGTCCACCGACAATGCGGCCAGCCGCATAGGCGGAAACGTCACTTGCCACGACGACCGATAACAACAGGATCCATATATCGCCGCCGCCTTCACCCTGCCGAAGCCAAATGGCCGCAATACCGGCTGCGGCTATGTAGGCAACCCCGGCGATACCCATCCAGGTAACCGAGCGCCCGGGAAGGAATCGGAGCGCAAACAGAACAGCCAGGACAGCCACCACGGCGACCAGGGCGAATTCCATGAAGCCCATCGCGGCAAATCCGACCGGAACAATCTCCGCGACAACCAAGGAAAGCCTGTCGGTCAGAGAGCGGGCTCTCGCCAATAGGCCCAATTCCCATGCCATCCAGGCGCACATGACGAGCACAGCGATCGCGAATGCATCTCCCCCCTGCCAAATCAGAAAGCCCGCCGCCGGCAGCATGACTGCGGCGGAGGCGATCCTGGGAACGAGATCGCGGAATTTGTTAGCGGGTTCCGGCGGTTGCGCCATAGCGCCGCTCGCGTTTGCCATATTCGTCCACTGCCTGTTGCAGATCTTCCTTGCCGATATCAGGCCAATATTTGTCCAGGAACACGAACTCCGTATAGGCGCATTCCCATAACAGGAAGTTGCTGATGCGGCGTTCTCCGCTGGTCCGAATCAACAGGTCTGGGTCAGGGATGCCAGCGGTGCCGAGATGTGCGGCGAAAACCGTTTCATCGATCGCATCGGCGCGAATCAGCCCCAACGAAACCGAAGTTGCCAATTTGCGTGCCGCTTCAGCGATATCATGACGCGCGCCATAGCTCAGGGCCAGGACAAGGGTCATCCCCGTATTGTTCGCGGTCGTGGCTTCCGCATCCTCAACCAGTCGAACAATGTCTTTTGAAAGACGCGCACGGTCGCCAATCACCCGAAAGCGAATACCCTTCGCGTGCAGATCTGCGATCTCCGACTTCAGGTATCGTCGGAGAAGGTTCATCAACTCACCGACCTCTTCCTCAGGCCGGCGCCAATTCTCGGATGAGAAGCTGAACAGCGTCAGATATCGGATACCAAGATCTGCCGCCCCTTCGATCGTGCGCCGAACCGCGTTCACCCCGTTCCGGTGCCCTTCGATACGCGGCAAACCGCGGGATCGCGCCCAGCGGCCATTCCCGTCCATGATGACGGCAAGATGAGTGGGTATCTCTTGCGGCTGGTTCTCGTGCATGACGCTACCAAGGAAATGCGGTCAATAGGCCAAAGGCCTCAGACCTGCATGATTTCCTCTTCCTTGTGCGCCAAGGCGTCGTCAACCTTCTTGATGTGCTCGTCCGTCATCTTCTGAACCTGATCCGATTGACGGTGCAGTTCGTCCTGACTGATCTCGCCTTCCTTTTCGGATTTTTTCAGATGCTCGAGTCCATCCCGGCGTACGTTGCGGATCGCGATGCGGGCTTGTTCCGCGTATTTTCCCGCGACCTTTGTCAGTTCCGCACGACGTTCTTCGTTCAATTCGGGAATCGGCACGCGAATCACGGTTCCTTCAGACATCGGGTTCAACCCGAGGCCAGATTCCATGATCGCCTTTTCGACCGCCTTGGTAACGCCCTGGTCCCAAACCTGCACGCTCAGCATGCGTGGCTCCGGAACGCTGACCCCGGCGACCTGCTTCAAGGGAACCGTGCCGCCATAGGCATTGACCGTGATGTCCTCAAGCAGCGACGTAGAGGCGCGACCGGTCCGCAGCCCCATGAATTCACGTGCCAGGGCATCCAACGCGCCATCCATGCGGCGTTGAAGATCCTTCATGCTAAAATCCGCCATCGACGAAACTCCCGAAATACATTCTTCTGGCTTCGGCGGCGGCGATCACTGCGCCGCATTTCCGAAACCTGTTCCCTTGGCCTCAACGCCCTGATTATGCGTGTGTATCCGTGTCCTAGGATTGGCCTGTAACTATCGTATACCGCCCCTCGCCGCGCAACACCCTGGCAAGCCCGCCGGGCTCCTGAATGGAGAAGACGATAATCGGTATGTCATTGTCGCGGCTGAGCGTAATCGCGGATGCATCCATAACCTTAAGATCGCGCGCCAAGACGTCCATATATCCCAATTTTTCGAATCGGACGGCATCGGGATTCTTTTTCGGATCGGAATCATAGACACCATCCACCTTGGTGCCTTTCATCATCGCGTCGCAATCCATTTCCGATGCGCGCAAGGCCGCCGCCGTATCCGTCGTGAAGAACGGGTTTCCCGTACCGGCCGCGAAGATCACGACCCTTCCCTTTTCCATATGCCGTACAGCCCGGCGACGGATATAGGGTTCGCACACCGTCTGCATCGGGATCGCGGACAGGACACGGGTCGGGACGCCGATCGCCTCCAGCGCGCTTTGCATCCCAAGCGCATTCATCACGGTCGCCAGCATGCCCATGTAATCAGCGGTCGTGCGTTCCATGCCGCTGGCCGCAGCAGAAACCCCCCGGAAGATATTCCCGCCGCCGATGACCAGGCAAACCTGCACACCTGTCTCGACCGCTTCCTTCACTTCCTCGGCGACACGACCGACCATGCTCGGGTCCAGGCCGAAATCCTGATCGCCCATCAAGGCTTCGCCGGAAATCTTAAGCAGCACCCGCCGATAAAGAGGGGCCGGCGCCTTATCCGGCGCCGGCCCCTGACCGATGGATGCCTCAAGCGGTTTTTTGGCCGAGGTCATTCCGAATCCCCTCTCGGTCGTTCCGTCGTTGTCGTTCACTCAACTCTTTCATCGCGGCCCGGGCGGCCGACACCGACCGCCCCGTGACCGCAAAGGATCAGCCTTTGACAGCCTGCGCGACTTCGGCAGCGAAATCGGACTCTTCCTTTTCGATCCCTTCGCCGAGTTCGAAACGGACGAAACCGGTCAATTTGATGTCCGCGCCCGCATCCTTGGCCGCCTTTTCGATGACCTTGGAAATCTTGGTTTCGTTGTCGATCACGAAGACCTGCTCGGTCAGGACGACTTCCTCATAGTACTTGCGCAGACGCCCCTGCACCATCTTTTCGATGATTTCTTCGGGCTTTCCGGACTCGCGCGCCTGCTCGGTCAGCACCGCTTTCTCGCGGTCCAGCGCCGACTGGTCGACATCGGCGACCGTCAGGAACTCAGGGCGGGCTGCGGCGATATGCATCGCAACCTGCTTGCCCAGCGCTTCCAGGACGTCGGTCGAGGCCGCGGATTCCAGCGCAACCAAGACACCGATCTTGCCAAGACCCGGTACCAGCGCGCTGTGCATGTAAGAGGCGACGAGACCTTGGGAAACTTCCAACACCTTGGCGCGGCGGAAGCTCATGTTCTCACCGATCGTCGCGATGTTGTGCGTCAACTGCTCCGCAACGGTCCGGCCGGTTTCGGGATAGGCGGCGCCTTCGATGGCGCTCGCTTCCTCACCGACTTCCAACGCGATATTGGCGATGGTCGAGACGAATTCCTGGAAGCTCTCATTGCGGGCGACAAAGTCCGTTTCGGCGTTGATTTCCACTGCCGCACCCTTGGTGCCGGTCGTCACCACCGCAACGAGACCGTCCGCCGCCACACGGCCGGACTTTTTCTGCGCGGCCGCGAGGCCTTTGGTGCGCAACCAGTCAACCGCGGCAGCCATGTCGCCATCGGTTTCCGCCAGAGCCTTCTTGCAATCCATCATGCCCGCGCCGGACTTGTCCCGCAGTTCCTTGACGAGCGCAGCTGTAATAGCAGCCATGGTTTTTCCTCTTTTCTCTGTCTTCCTGCGGCAACGGCGCCCCCCGGAGGAGCGCCTATATCGGCCGCGTGATACGATCTTTGAGCCCGGGCCGGGTCCGCGCCAGCGCTGAGACCCGGATGGGCTGTTACAGACGATTCGTTACCGTCTTATGGACGTCGGCCCCGGCAAGATACCGAGGCCGTGTCCCAAAACCGCCCTTAGCTGGCGGGGGCCTCTTCGGCCTCGGCGGCGGGCGCCGCCTCTGCAGCCGGGGCTTCTTCCGCAGCCGGCAGTTCTTCAGCGACCGGCTCGGACGCCGCACCGATATCGACACCGGACGTGGACAGCGAAACCTGCAGACCGTCCAGGATGGCGCCGGTCATCAGATCGCAATACAGGTTGATGGCGCGCATCGCGTCATCGTTCCCGGGGATCGGATAGGTGATACCGTCCGGGCTGGAATTGGAATCGATAACAGCAACCACCGGAATGCCCAGGTTATTGGCTTCCTGAACCGCGATGCTTTCCTTGTTCGTGTCGATGATGAACAGGATATCCGGCAGGTTGCCCATTTCGCGGATACCGCCCAAGGATAGATCGAGCTTGTCGCGGTCGCGCTGCAGTTGAAGCAATTCCTTCTTGGTCAGGCCCTGGTGATCGCCTTCCAGGCGCGCATCCATTTCCTTCAGGCGCTTGATGGAACCGGAGATGGTTTTCCAGTTCGTCAGCATACCGCCGAGCCAACGGTGGTTGACGTAGTACTGACCGGACTTGCCCGCGCTTTCCTTGACGATCTGCTGAGCCTGGCGCTTTGTGCCGACGAACAGGATACGGCCGCCGGAAGCGGCAACGTCGCGAACAGCCTGAAGGGCCTGCTGCAGCATCGGAACAGTCTGTTCCAGATCGATGATGTGAATGCCATTGCGCTCACCAAAGATGAACGGCTTCATCTTCGGGTTCCAGCGGCGGGTGGTGTGTCCGAAATGGACGCCAGCTTCCAGGAGCTGACGCATGGTATATGACGGCATGGCCATGATGGCTGCCTCCTTTTCTTCTCCGGTTGTTCCTCCACGGGGCTTTGTGGCCGCTTGATCCAAGGGATTTCCGCGGCACCGGATGGTAGGGTTTCCAGCCATACAGGCACGACCCGACCGACCCCGTGTGTGAAGTCGCGCGGGGTATATACCCTGCCCTTGCCCGTGACAAGCCCAGCGATGCCCGGGAAACGGCCGTTTCGGCGCGTTTATTGTTCGCTTAGATAATAAAGAGCATCAGCCGGCACGACAGAGAGCTTTCCCGCGCCCGGCTCGCGCCATTCCAGTTTTAGCGTGGAAACGCCTTTCTTTTCGAAATAGAGAATCTCGATCGGGTACATTCCGGGCGCCGGAAAATCCGCCCCGATGATGGGAGACGTCCGGTCGGCGTGCACTTTGGGATCGGAATGCAGCTTGTTTCCCGCGATCCAGAGCTCCACACCGTCATTTGACGTCACCCGGAAGAAATGGAGGCCCGGCGTCTCAACTTTCAGAAATCCATGAATTCGGGCACCGACCATATCCGAGGCCTTGCTTGTCAGGACAGCGCCTTCGTTCCCGACATAGTTCAGTGCCTGGATCGGCGGGCCCGTCTCCCCTTCCCGACTGCGGATCAGCCCGCGCAATGCGTCCACCCGGTTCATCTTGGCATAATAATAGTCGACGGTCAGACCTGGCTGAAGCGCCGGGTCCTGGATCGTGACCGGTGCCGGCACAAGAGGCTCAGACTGATTAACCGCGCTCAATCTGCGTTGATGCGGTTCGCCAGGCGCCACCGCATTGATGAATCCGCGTAAGGCATCGACGACCTCCGGACGATTGAGTGCGATATTGTGCCCTCCCTCGCTGAAATGCAGCACTTTGGTCCGTGTCGCCCTGCCGAACCGTTCATCCGCCCGGCTCGGATCCAGCAATTCGTCGTCATCCGCGATCAGCACCAGACGGGAACCATGCTGACCGTCGACCGCCCAGTTCATGTCGTCATAGGCTTTCGCATGGTCTTCGGTCACCGTGAAGGCTTCCTGCCGACGGTCGCCCTTATGCGTCCCAAGAGAACCGCGAAGCACCGAGCCGGGATCCAAAGCAGGATTGACCAGAACCGCACCGGCCACCGGATAGTGGGTCAGAATATAGTCCGCCCAGTATCCGCCGAGCGACGTCCCCAGAACCACCACCTTCCTGTCTTTCAGGTAGTGCTCGTAAACCTCTTCGAATGCTTGTTTGTCGGCATCGACATCCGTGTAGTCGTAATTGAAACCGACGACCGTGTGGGAATCACCGAACAGATCCACGATCGCGTCGTAGTCGTCATTCGGCATCGCGGATTGATAACCGTGCAGCAACAGGATGACGGCAGGCGCGAATTCGGTGCGGTCGCGACCGTCATCGGTGTAAACGGTAAACCGTTCGAAAGCGCCGTCCCTAACCAGTTCAGGGCCTTTCTTGTCGGCACCGCACCCTGCCAAGAACAAGGCTGCGCACAAGGCAGCAACCAGAACTTTCCCCGGACTTGCTGTCCTATCGGTTGCTTTGCGCATTGACGTCATCAGGCAGTCTGAACGCCCCTTAATGGTCCTTGCTCACGATGCAAAACATAAACGAGGCACCCGCCGAAAAACAACGGAGCCAGCAACATGATGGGCGGTCCGAAAAAGACGGAAAGTCCGGCAATCCACAGTACACGCCTGATACCGGACGTCTTCACGCCGATGGCCAGCAGAATGACATAGGGAACCAGATAGCAAAGGAACCAGAACGCATCGTTAGTAAACGCTCGCACGCCGCCTTCCAGCGTACCGAACCCGGCGAGCTTGTAGGCGATGATCTCGTTTAGGAAGAGGCTGCTGTTCAGAAATGTAAGCAGGAACCCGCCCACATCGACCGGACCGCCGGTGCCTGCGGCTACATCCACGTATTTTTCGTTGGCCTGATAGATCCACGGCGAGAGGGAATAGCCGACATGATCCAAGATCGGAGTCAGGAGCAACATCGGAACGACAAGAATCCAGAGGCTTGTGACCCGGCCCGCGATGACCGTCCCAATGCTCTCACCACGCTTATCCAGGGACAGCATGGCCATGTACCCCGCTACGAGGAAGAAGAAGGGCACCGCCCAACGGCGCCACGCATCCATCCCCGGAAGATCGAGGGTGCTGAATTCGGAGTAGGTGAAGTGGCCAATGAAGACCGTCGCCATCGCGGCGATCTGCAGCAGATGCAGGAAGTTGCTGAAACTGCCGGTTGCTCGCTCAGGATGGTAACGTGTGGCCGCGCGCTGTTGCGGGAAGAGGCGATCGATCGGGCCGGCGAGCAACGGCGTTGCCCGATATGCAATGGGCGCCAGTCCCGAAAAGACCTGCCCGACGGCCATGCTTGCCGTAATCGTGGCGAAAGCGAGCGCTGTCTGGTGCATCCCGTTCGACGGATCATGTCCCCAAAGCGCCGCGAAGAAATACAGGAACGGGACGTGAAATACAAAAATCGGCAATGTGTGCGGCCGCGCAACGCGGATGAAGGCGTCCAGCCAAGCGGGCGTTCGGTCATCCGTAAGCAGGTATTTGGACAGATAAAGGATACCGGCCAGGAAAGCGAGATGCCCGTATTGCAGGGCGAAACGCTTGCTCATGTCCAGGTATTGCCGCACCGAATACGGCGCCAGGGTCTTCGTCCACTGATACAATTCCTCACCGAGGCGCAAATGCATGAAAACCGCATAACCCATAACGGTAGCGGCCAGCATAAGCCATACGGCGCGCCGATCCGCGACAAAACGCGGAAACGCTCTTGGTGCAACGTCGGACACCCGAATTCCTTCTATCGATCAACTTCGCAGAGGCAACAGATAGGATCGGCACGACGGTTTTAAACCGGTTCCGGGAAAAACACCGATCACAGCGTCGTTTCTCGGCCTTTGTTGCAACCAAGCTGGAAAGAAAGGCGTTTATAGGTCCTGGACGTCTATGATGCCGGGTATGGCCTTTACGGCCTGGCGCAAACGCCCGTCGATCTTGAAGGTCTCGCCCAGTTCGATCTCGATGTCCCCTTCGGGACGATCCTTGAGCTGGATGGTGACACGGCCACGGCCGCGTTTTCCGTGCTGGTGCAGCAGACTGGACAGATGCTCGACGCAATCGGGCGTCGACAGATAGACCTCCATCCCGTCAGCGGCATGGGCCGCCTCATCCTCCAAGGATTTTACGGAGAGACAGGTCAGTCGAGGCTCTTCCCCCTCGCCTCGCGTCTGGACATCGACGACCACGACCAGCGGCTCACCGGCATCCAGCAATTCCATGGCACTGTTCAGCACCTCCTGGAACATGGTCACTTCGTAGGACCCTGTCGCGTCCGACATCTGCACGAACGCCATTTTCGACCCGCGCGACGTCGTCATGATGCGGCGGCCGCCGACAATCCCCGACAACAGGACCTGCCCGCTGCGCAGACGGCCGGAAATGACGTCGCGCCAGTTCGACACCCCCAGTTTGCGGCAGGTCTTGGCATAAGCCTCCAAAGGATGGGCGGAAAGGTAAAAGCCTATTGCATCATGTTCCTGGCTCAGGCGCATCTGCTGCGGCCAATCGGGAACATCGCGAAGTTTGGGCCTGGTCGAGGCCGCCATGGCGTCACCGAACAGGCTGACCTGGTTACTTTCCCGGTCCGCCAGGGCGGAGGCGGCATGCGCCGCGATCACGTCGATGGACTCGAAGACCTGCCGCCGGTTCGGGTTGAGCCCGTCAAACGCACCGGCCTTGGCGAGGTTTTCCAGTGCCTTCTTGTTCACCGATCGGGTGTCGAGCCTGTTCGCGAAATCGAAGAGGTCCTTGAATTGCCCCTTCTCCTGACGCTCGCGCACGATGGACTCCATTGCCTGCTGCCCGACATTCTTCAAGGCGGCCAAGGCATATCGGACCTTACGCTCGCCGGTCTCGGACTGTTCCACGGAGAAACGCACCTGGGAACGGCAGATGTCCGGCGGCAGCAGTTCGATGCTCTGCCGGTCCATTTCCGACCGGAAGACGTTCAGCTTGTCCGTATTGTGCAGATCGAGCGTCATGGACGCGGCCAGGAACTCGACCGGGTAATTCGCTTTCAGCCAGGCGGTTTGATAGGCGACCAACGCATAGGCGGCCGCGTGGCTCTTGTTGAAGCCGTAGCCCGCGAAGGCGTTGATCATGTCGAAGATCTCGTTCGCCTTCGGCGCGTCAACCTGGCTGTGTTCCTTGGCGCCCTCGACAAAGATCTTCCGCTGGGCGTCCATTTCGGCCTGGATCTTCTTACCCATGGCCCGGCGCAACAGGTCGGCACTGCCGAGGGTGTAGCCGGACAGAACCTGGGCCATCTGCATAACCTGTTCCTGATAAACCGGGATGCCGAACGTTTCCCGCAGCACCGGTTCCAGCTTTTCATGCGGATAGGTCGGGACCTCTTCCCCATGTTTGCGCTTGATGTAGGTCGGGATGTTTTCCATTGGGCCCGGACGATAAAGGGCCACAACGGCGATAATGTCCTCGAAACGGTCAGGGCGCAGCTTTTTCAGCACATCCCGCATGCCGGAACTTTCCAACTGGAACACACCTACCGTCTCTGCCTTGCAGAGCATCTCATAGGTTCGTGCATCGTCCAGTGGCAGGGTCGAGATATCCAGCGGATCGCCCTTGCGGTCATCCCGTGCGTCGATCAGTTCCTTTGCCCGCGCGATCACGGTCAGAGTCTTCAGGCCCAGGAAGTCGAACTTCACCAAGCCCGCCTGCTCGACGAACTTCATGTTGAACTGAGTGACCGGCATGTCCGAGCGCGGATCGCGATAAAGCGGCACCAATTCGGTTAGCGGCCGATCGCCGATGACGACCCCGGCGGCATGGGTCGAGGCGTGTCGGTAGAGACCTTCCAGCGGAAGCGCCGTTTCGATCAAGGTCCGGACTGCCGGATCCTCAACCTTCATCTGCTGCAGCATCGGCTCCCCGTCGATCGCTTCCTGCAGCGTGACGGGCTTGGCCGGATTGTTCGGCACCAGTTTGCAGATCCGGTCGACCTGACCATAGGGCATCTGCAGGACACGTCCGACATCGCGCAGCACGGCGCGTGCCTGAAGCTTACCGAAGGTGATGATCTGGGCGACCTGATCCTCGCCGTATTCCTTCTGCACATAGCGGATCACCTCATCGCGGCGATCCTGACAGAAGTCGATATCGAAATCCGGCATGCTGACGCGTTCCGGGTTCAGGAAACGTTCGAACAGCAGATCCCAGCGCAACGGATCCAGGTCGGTGACGGTCAATGCCCAGGCGACGACCGATCCGGCACCCGAACCACGGCCAGGTCCAACCGGAATATCGCGATCCTTCGCCCATTGGATGAAGTCCGCAACGATCAGGAAGTAACCCGGGAAGCCCATCTGCGCGATGACGTCCAGCTCGTATTCCAGCCGCTCGCCATATTTCTTCGCGACCGCTTCGCGCGCGGCCTCGTCCATGTCTTCGGTGAAGACCTGCCCTTCGAGCCTCTGTTTCAGGCCCTCCAAGGCCATGTCGCGCAGCGCTTCCGCCTCGCTTCGCCCGTCCAGCTTGGTATAGACCGGCAACAAGGGTTTCTTCTTTTCGACCATCGCCGAACAGCGACGCGCGATGACCAGGGTATTGTCCAGCGCTTCCGGAATGTCGGCGAAAAGTTCTCGCATTTCAGCTGCGGTCTTGAACCGATGATCCTCGGTCAAACGCCGGCGGTTTGTTTCCGACACATAGGTACCGCCCGCGATGCAGAGCAGCGCGTCATGCGCCTCGTACATCTTCTTATCCGGAAAGAAGCATTCGTTCGTCGCGACAAGCGGAAGATCCAAGCGATAGGCCATGTCGATCAGGGCCGGTTCGATACGGTCTTCGTCGGCCAGACCGTGGCGCATCAATTCCACGTAGAGACGCCCGGGGTAAATCTCGGCCAAGCGCTTGAGGATCGCTTCCGCCTCGTCCTCCTGCCCTTCAAGAAGCAAACGCCCGACCGGTCCGCGAATGCCGCCGGTCAAAGCAATGACACCTTCGTTCCAGGCCGCCAGATCCTCGATATCGACCTGTGGGTCTTCCGCTGCGTTCGTGCCCAGGAAAGCCTTGCTCGAAAGCCGCATCAGGTTGCCGTAGCCGGCTTCGTCCTGGGCCAATAACACGACCTGATCGGGCCGCGGGGCCTGGGCCATGCTGTTCGCCTGCCGTTTGTCCGGCGCCCGAACGCTGAGCTGCACGCCCGGGATCGGCTGAACCCCCTCTCCCCGCGCGGCGAGAGAAAATTCCAATGCCCCGAATAGATTGTTCGTATCCGTAATCGCGACGGCGGGCATGCCCTCCCCCACGCATTTCTTCACCAGGTCTTTAACCCGGATCGCGCCCTCGGAAAGGGAATAGGCGGAATGAACGCGAAGATGAACGAAGTCAGCGTGAGTCATTCGGGAAGGTTTGCAGAGTCCTCAACCGATGCCAATCCGACCTGCCTGTTGATCCTGGGCACAACCGAAATTTTCTGTGGATAACTTCTCCCGCGCCGATCAGGCAGCGTCGACCAAGCCACCATCCTTGAGCGTCACCACACGATCCATGCGCTTGGCGAGTTCCGGGTTGTGGGTCGCGATCAGGGCGGACATGCCGCGGTCGCGGACGAGGCCGAGCAGCATGTCGAACACCACGGCGGATGTGCCGGGGTCGAGGTTGCCGGTCGGCTCGTCTGCGAGCAAGACCAGCGGGTCGTTGGCGATGGCCCGTGCGATGGCGACGCGTTGCTGCTCCCCGCCCGAAAGCCGGGCGGGACGATGTTTCATACGTTCTTTCAGGCCGACCGCTTCCAGCAGATGGGCGGCCTTTTCCATCGCGTCGCGCTTGGAACGGCCCGCCAGCATTTGCGGCAGGGCCACGTTTTCCTGGGCCGTGAATTCGGGCAGCAGGTGATGGAACTGATAGATGAAACCCAGGCTGTCGCGGCGGATGGCGGTGCGGCCGTTATCGTCCATCTTCCCGCACGACTTGCCGCCAACCAGCACGTCGCCGCCATCGGGGTATTCAAGCAAGCCTGCGATATGCAGCAGGGTCGACTTCCCCGCCCCGCTCGGCGCGACGAGGCCCACCAGTTCGCCCGGGCGGATATCGAGCGCGGCGCCTTTCAGCACCTGCAGCGGATGGCCGATGCCGGTATAGACGCGGTCGACCGATTGGAGGGACAGGACCGAATCACTCATACCGCAGCACTTCCACCGGATCGAGGCGTGCCGCTCGCCAAGCCGGATAGATCGAAGCCAGGAAGGAAAGCGTCAGCGCGATGACGACGACGGAAATCGTTTCAGTGGAATCGATTCGCGCCGGAAGCTGCGACAGGAAATAAATTTCCGCCGCGAACAGGTCCGCACCCGACAGGCTTTGAATCCACTGACGGATGGTCTCAATATTCAGCGCGAAGGAGATACCGAGCGCCGCCCCTGCCGCCGTGCCGATCACGCCAACCGAACTGCCGGTCATGAAGAAGACCCGCAAAAGCATGGACCGGCTCGCCCCCATGGTGCGCAGGATGGCGATGCCTTTCGCCTTGTCGTTCACCAGCATGATCTGACTGGAAATGATGTTGAAGGCCGCCACCATGATGATCAGCGTCAGGATCAGGAACATCACGTTTCGTTCGACCTGCAGCGCCGTGAAGAAACTGGAATTTACCCGCTGCCAGTCGAGTGTCTGGGCTTTGGTGCCCACGACCGCAGCGACGTCGGTCCTGAGAGCGAGCGCCTGATCTGCATCCTGGACCATCACTTCCAGCCCGCTGACTGCATTCGGATACTTGAAGTAGATCTGCGCCTGGGCGAGCGGCATGTAAATGTATGTATTGTCGTATTCGTACATGCCGACATTGAAGATGGCGGCGACGTCATAAGTCTTCATCCGCGGCACGGTCCCGAAGGCCGAGGGCGAACCTTTTGGTGAGATCAGTGTGATCTTGTCGCCGACGCCAAGCCCCATCCGGGCCGCCATTCGACCGCCGATCAGGACGCCGCGCCCATCGTCGAACCCGTCCAGCGCGCCTTCCTTGATCGAGTTGCGTAGCAAATCGCGGGCGAGAAAATCGTCGCGCCGCACCCCGCGCACGACTGCGCCGGAGGCCAGGCTGTTCGCGCTGGCCATGACCTGACCTTCGACCAGCGGCGTGACACTCACGACACCGTCAACCTGCCGGATGGCATCCGCCAAGAAATCGAAATCGGTAATCGCTTCAGACCGATACGCCGTCACGCTGATATGGCCGTTCAGGCCCAATATCCGGGTCAGCAACTCGTGCCGGAAGCCGTTCATCACCGCCATGACGATGATCAGCGTGGCCACCCCAAGCGCGATGCCGACCAGCGAGAACCAGGCAATGACGGAGATGAAACCTTCCTGGCGCCGTGCGCGAAGATAGCGGAAGGCGACCAGCCGTTCGACGGGTGCGAACAATCGCCCTACTCCGCCATTTTCGCCAGGGCCGCTTCGGCAGAGATTTCTTCCCTCTCCCCGGTCTTGCGGTTCTTCAACTCCACGAATCCACCTTCGACGCCTTTCGGTCCGACGATGACCTGCCAAGGCACGCCGATCAGGTCCATATCGGAGAATTTGACACCGGCCCGGTCGTCGCGATCGTCGTAAATCACTTCGACACCCGCTTCCTGGAACTTCGCATAGAGATCTTCACAGACCCTGCCCGTCCCTTCATCTCCCTGGCGCAGGTTGATCAGCGCGACCTTGAAGGGCGCAACGGATTCGGGCCAGACGATGCCGTTCTCATCATGGCTGGCCTCAATGATCGCCCCCAGCAACCGGGAAACACCGACGCCGTAGGAACCCGACTGCACCAGCACCTGTTCGCCATCCGCCGTCGTCACCTTGGCATCGAACGGTTTGGAATACTTGTCAGCGAAGAAGAAGATATGACCGACCTCGATCCCGCGCGCGGTGACGCGGCGCTCTTCCGGGACCGCCCCTTCGAACGCCGCGGCATCATGCTGTTCATCCGTCGCCGCATAGGGCCCGGTGACCTGATCCACCAGTGACTGGACCGCGGCCGGATCATCCATGTCCAGTGCCGTCTTGCTAAGATCGAACTCCAGCAAGGCCTTGTCGCAGAAGACTTCACTTTCGCCCGTTTCGGCCAGGATGATGAATTCATGGCTCATATCGCCGCCGATCGGTCCCGTATCCGCGGCCATCGGAATCGCCTTCAACCCCATCCGTCCATAGGTTCTCAAGTAAGCGACGAATTGCTTGTTGTAGGAATGCCGGCCGGCTTCCGCATCCAGGTCGAAGGAATACGCGTCCTTCATCAGAAATTCGCGTCCACGCATGACCCCGAAGCGGGGCCGAATCTCGTCCCGGAACTTCCATTGAATGTGATACATCATCAAAGGGACGTTCTTATAGCTCTTGGCGTGTTCCCCGAAGATGCTGGTGATCATTTCCTCATTGGTCGGGCCGTAGAGCATTTCACGTTCATGCCGGTCCTCGATCCGCAGCATTTCCTTGCCGTAATCCTCATAGCGGCCGGACTGTTTCCAAAGATCGGCGGATTGGATCGTCGGCATCAGCACTTCATGCGCACCGATACGGTCCTGTTCCTCGCGAACGATTTGCTCGATCTTCTTCAGGACGCGAAAGCCGAGCGGCAGCCAGCTGTAGATGCCGGCGCTTTCCTGCCGGATCATCCCGGCGCGCAGCATCAGGCGATGCGAAACGATCTGCGCTTCGGACGGATCGTGCCGCATGGTGGGCATGAAATAGCGGGAAACCCGAACGGCGGGTGAAAGACGCATGGCTGACCTCTATTCGGGCACCGGCGCGTGCAGACTGCACGACGGGTACGGCGCGGGGGCTGTTTCAAAATTGCGCGGACTTTAGGGAAACCGGGCTCCTCTGTCCATGTTTCCCTGCCCGTCGAAATCGCTGTTGAACGGCGGCGTTTAAGAGCGATCCAAAGCGCTGCATTGCGCCGTATGGAGCGATGAACGGCATGTTCGACCGACGGTTCTTCCCGGGCTTCAGACCGCGCTCAATCCAGAAACCCTGCGGCGCGACACTGATTCTCGATCACGGCGAGCAAAGGATCGGACAAAGGCCTGCCGTTCAGGGTGAGCCTGCCGGACAGAATGTCATACTTGATAGTACCGACATTCGCGTTGGTATTCGAAAAATCGTCAGCATCCAACCCGGTATTACCCAGCGGATTGAACGCCAAATCAAACTCGATCTCGTCCGGCGTTATCCACTCGAACCCGCCGCTCAGATCGGCGGGTACCACCGGATTTCCGCGGACGTCGACGCCTGATTTATAGGCAACGTCACCGCTGGCCTTATGACTGACAACCAAGTGACGGCACTGCCGTTTCGTCAGACGGATCGTAACGCCGTCGCCTTTCCGCGGAGCTCGGGGATTCGCGATTTCACCCTGATTGGTGAAAGGATTCGCGCCGGGTTTCGTTTCCGACTGGGCAAGCGCGCCCGAAACACCACCAAAAATGCTGCAATGCAACATAAAGGTCAGCGCAAACACTGCGAATGGCAAGCCCCCACGCAATACCTGGATACGCGAGGCTTTGCGATAATCGAACCCAATCACATGAATAGGGAATATCATTCTCATGTCGGAAAAAATCGCTCCACCGTTTTGCAGTACACTATCACTTTCCGTGCCGAACCCGCAGAAAGCTGCAAAAAAAACGTGACAAACGCGGCTTTGTACGTACACTCACTGCAACAAAGACGCCATAAGACGTCGGCCCAAGTTCATTGGGGGGAACCTGGAGAGTAGAGTGGTTTGCCTCACACCCGGAAAACGGGGGAGAGCAAACAAAGAAACGACGACACCATGACGTAGCGGAGGCACAACCTCCGCTACGTCTATTTTGGGCTCAAGATTTCTCGGCCTGCCGGCGGATCAGCACCATATTTATCCTTGGATGAACTATCGATCCGCGTGTATCGGACACGCGGAATGTGCATCGGCGTCTGATTGGACGGGTTCCCGGTCAAGCGGCCTCATTGCCCCGTTTCGTCAAACGGATTGCCACGGAACGTGATCCAGCCCTGGTCCTGGATGACCCAATAGGCACCGAACAACACAACCGTGACAACGGTCGTGATCCCGGCCTTGCGCCAAAGGCGCGGTTTCTCCGGCGCGCCCGGTTCCATTCCCTCCTCCACCTCGGCGGGCGGACGATTGCCGTGCGGCAGGATGGTGAAGAAGGTCAACCACCAGAGGATGATGAAAACGACGATACTGGATGCGATGCCCATGGAAACGCTGTCCCCGTTCAGACCTGTTCGAGTTCGACCAGTGTGCCCATGAAGTCTTTCGGATGAAGGAACAGGACCGGCTTGCCATGGGCCCCGATCTTGGGCTCTCCATCCCCCAGAACACGCATTCCGTCCGATTCCAGTTTGTCACGCGCGGCGATGATGTCGTCCACCTCGTAACAGACATGATGGATTCCTCCGGATGGATTATTCTCCAGGAACTTGGCAATCGGAGATTTTTCACCGAACGGATGCAACAGTTCGATCTTGGTATTGGGCAGTTCCACAAAGACCGTGGTTACCCCATGCTCCGGCAGATCGACCGGGTCTGCAACCTTTGCGCCCAAGGTCGAACGGTAGGTCCGCGATCCTTCTTCGAGGTCCGGCACAACGATCGCCACGTGGTTCAACCGTCCAATCATATCATCCCTCCAGGTCTCAGCCGCTACAGCGGGTCAAATTCTGGCTACATGCACCGAAACAGGCGGCCGTTTGCCGGTGATCGATTGCAATTCCCGACGAACGCCGATCCGCACCGCCTCCTCAATCTGTTTGTCGTCCGCCCGTGTCCGCGCATTGGCCTTCCCGAGCACCCGCTCTACAGCCGCGGTCAGGCCATCCCGATCACGATCGTCCGGATCGAACAGACCGAACACGGTCACCGCGGGCTCAGCCGCCAAAGCCCCCTTCCGATCCAGGGTGATGCTGACGACAGCGCAGCCGTTCCAAGCAATCTGCCGCCGCTCCCGAATCCCGTGGCTGTCGAAAGGCACCAACCGATCGCCGTCGAGTGCAAGCCGACCTGCATAGACCTCGTCTATGACGTCAACGCCGTCCGTCTTGCTCAACCGAAGCACATCGCCATTGAACGGAACAATGGTATGCGGCACCTGACACTCCTGCGCCAGTTCCGCATGGGCGGTCAAATGCCGCACTTCTCCATGTACCGGCACGGCGATGCTCGGCCGGATCCACTGGTACATCTGGGCCAATTCACCCCGGTTCGGATGACCGGAGGTGTGAATGTCGTGCTCCCGCGCCGTGATCACCGTACAGCCAAGTTCCGTCAATTGGTTTTGCAGACGGGCGATCCCGATCTCATTACCGGGAATCTCCCGGCTCGAGAAAATGACCGCATCGCCTTCTCCCAGGGAAACCGTCGGATGGTCGTCCCGGGCGATCCTGCTCAGCGCCGCGCGTGGCTCCCCTTGGCTTCCGGTGCAGATCAACAGCACTTTGTCCGGCGGCAGGCGGTCGACCTCCTCGTCCGATATGAAGGACGGCAGGTCCTGCAGATACCCCGTCTCACGGGCCGCCTCGGTCATCCGGTGCATCGACCGACCGATGAGCGCCACTTTACGGCCGCAGGCTTCCGCGGCTTTCACCGCACTTTCGATCCGGGCGATGTTGGAAGCGAAACAAGCGATCGCCACCTTTCCTTTCAACGTCCCGACCAGTTCAACCAGGTTCTCGCGCACCTCGCCCTCGGACCCGGAATGCCCCGGGTTCATGGCGTTGGTGCTGTCGCAAACCATCGCAAGAACGCCTTCTTCGCCGGCTTTGATCAATGCGGCTTCGTCCGCGGTTGGCCCGACTTTCGGATCGGGGTCCAGTTTCCAGTCCCCGGTATGCATGACGGTGCCCGCATCGCAGCGAATGATCAGCGCGTTGGGTTCGGGGATCGAATGGGTCAGGGTCACTAGTTCGATATCGAAGGGGCCTACCTGAAAATGGCCGGAGGTCGGGATCTCGATGATCTTTGGAAGATTCAGAAAACCATTTTCCTGCAATTTCCGCCGCAGAATCGCTGCCGTAAACGGCGTTGCATAGATCGGGCAGTCATAGCCGTCCCACAAGTATTGAACCGCGCCCAAATGGTCTTCGTGGGCGTGCGTGAGAACCAGCCCGGCCAGATCCTTCCGGCGTTCCTCGATGAAAGCCGGATCCGGCATGATCACGTCCACGCCGGGCGTGCGCCCGTCATCGAAGCTGATCCCCAGATCAACCATCATCCATTTGCCCGCATGGCCGTAGAGATTGAGGTTCATCCCAATCTCTCCCGTACCGCCGAGCGGCAGAAAAATGATTTCGTCGGAGCCGGGTTCCCCGGTCTCCTCATAGCCTGTTTTACTCATGAACCTCTCACGCCGATCTTGTTGCCGAGGGGGCTGCCGCCCGGCCGTTCATCGGCTGTTCCGTCGATAGATTTCGACCAATCCCGTCAAAGTAAGATCGGAATCGGTCACCTGGATCGCGTCGGTCGCGTCCGCGAAAAGCGCACTCAAGCCGCCGGTGGCGATGACTTTCATCGGCTCACCATATTCGGCCTGAATACGTGAAATGAGCCCTTCCACCATGGAAAGATAGCCCCAATAGACGCCGGATTGCATGGCGGGAACCGTCGCCCGCCCGATCACGGTCTCCGGCTTGGCGATTTCGACGCGCGGCAACTTTCGGGCCGCCATATACAGTGCCTCGACCGATTGGTGCACACCGGGTGCCAGCACCCCGCCCCGGAAATTGCCCTTTTCATCGGCAATATCAAATGAGGTCGCGGTCCCGAAATCCAGCACCATCAACGGCCCGCCATATTTTACATGCGCCGCAATGACCCCCACGAGTCGATCCGCGCCGACCTGTTCAGGGCGATCGATCAGGACTTGTATCCCGAGGTCAGTCCCCTTCTCCCCCACAACCAATGTCGGTTTCGGGACATACTTTTCGCAGAGGCGCTTCAGATTGAAGAGGGTTTCCGGCACGACACTGGCGATCACGCAGGCTTCGATATCATCGAAGGAATACCCTTTCAGGGTCATCAACTGGATCAACCAGACGGCGTATTCGTCAGCGGTTCGCCGCGGGTCGTTGCCGCAGCGCCAGGATGCCAATGGTTTTTCGCCATCATGCACGGCAAACACAACGTTGGTATTTCCGCTATCGATCAGCAGCAGCATCTCAGGGCCTCGCTATTTCGGATGTGATCATATTGATCCGTCCGCATCGTCCTGCAAGTGTCAGGAACCGGTATTTACCGTATTGGGGAAAATGACGTCTCCAGCCGCGATCGACATGAGATCGCCGCCCGGCAGGCGCAATCGCAAAGCACCATCCGGGTCCAGGTCCAGGAAGATGCCCGTCACCGATCGATCCCCAAGCTTGGCGGTCACCTCGCCCCCCAATCCCATGGCGTGATTCAACCAGGCACTTCGGATCGGGGAGAAACCGTCTCGCCGCCAGATTTCCTCCCAGGTTTTCAATTCGGAAACGAAGGCCTGAAGTAGCTGACCCGGGGGTATATAGGCTTCCTCAGAAAGAAGGTCCGTGGTCTTGTACGGCATGCCTTCCGGACTGGATGCGACGTTGACGCCGCAGCCGATCAGAATCCATTCACCGCCCGCCTCCAATTCCAGCAGCAATCCGGCGAGTTTCGCACTGTCTACCAAGAGGTCGTTCGGCCATTTCAAGCGCAGGCGTTCCGCCAGATTCGGACGTAAATCAGCTATGGCGGCATGCAGTGCGACCGCGGCGACAAAGGAGCATTCGGCAGCCCGCGCGACCGGCATCGCGTTTCTGATCGCAACGGTGAGATACAGGTTACCTGTCGGCGAAATCCATTCGCGTCCCCGGCGGCCGCGCCCCCCGGACTGCGTATCGGACCAAATGACCTGTGCCAGTTCGGGATTGTGGGTAACGATCTCTCGCGCCTCGTCCATCGTGGACGACACTGATTCCAGATGATGCAGTTGATATCCCGCCGGCAATGCGGGTGTGGTTAGCATCTGTTCGATATTCCCCGCGTCATAACGCCGACCTGTTACGGTCTTACCCCCCGAACAGGGAAGCTGCGGCGGCCGTGGCGGGATCGGTGATACCCGGCAGATAGATGAACAGCACAGCGGTCAAGAGACCGGATACGATCATCACGCCGCGTAGCCCCATGGTTTCAACCTTGTCGAAACCTTCCACCGGTTCATCGAAGTACATGATCTTGATGATGCGCAGATAGTAGAAGGCACTGACCACGCTGCTGACCGCGCCAATGATCGCGAGTGCATAAAGCTCTGCGTTCAGGGCTGCCATGAAGACAAAGAACTTACCGAAGAAACCGGCCATCGGCGGGATACCCGCCATGGAGAACATCAGGACCATCAGCAGGACCGCCATGGCCGGATTTGTCTTCCCCAGTCCGGCCAGATCGCTGATATTTTCGACCATCCGGTTCTGCACCTTCATGCAGAGGATACAGGCGAAAACGCCAACATTCATGATCAGGTAGATCGCAAGATAGATCAGAACGCCTTTGAGACCTTCCTCATTGCCGGCGGCCAAGCCCATCAAGGCATACCCGATATGACCAATTGAACTGTAGGCCATCAGACGTTTGATGTTGCTCTGCGCAATCGCGGCAAAGGCGCCGAGCAGCATGGAGGCGACCGAGACAAGCCAAATGATCTGCCCCCAATCGGCGACCAGATCGCCGAACGGTCCCAACATGGTCCGCAGGAACAAGGCCATGGCCGCGATCTTCGGCGCGACGGAGAAGAAGGCGGTTACAGGGGTCGGCGCACCTTCGTAAACGTCCGGCGTCCACATATGGAATGGCACGGCGGAAACCTTGAAGGCCAGCGCGGCGATCAGGAAGACGATGCCGACGATGAGTCCCTTGGAGGTGTCGTCACCGGTCAGGGCCTGCGCCAGGGCGTCGAACTGGGTCGTCCCGCTGAACCCGTAGATCAACGAGCAGCCATAGAGCAGCAGACCGGAGGACAAAGCGCCGAGCACGAAGTATTTCAGGCCGGACTCCGTCGAACGCACAGTGTCACGCTGGAACGATGCCACGACATAGAGCGACAGGCTCTGCAGTTCCAAACCGATATAGAGTGACATCAGGTCGTTCGCCGATACCATCATCAGCATGCCCAGCGTCGCGAAGGTGATCAGTATCGGGAATTCGAAACGGTCCATCTTCTCCCGTTGGACATAGCCTTCACTCATGACCAGCGCCAGGACAGACCCGATCAGGATCAGGATCTTCATGAAAACGGCGAAATCGTCGACCAGGAAGAAGCCGAACAGCGCTTCCTGACGGCCCCCACCGACATTCAGGACCAGACCGCCCGCAACCACGAGAGAAAGGATCGCCAAGGTGCTGACCACCCGGTAGGCGCCATCCGCCCGCACGAATACGCCGACCATCATCATCGCCATTGCGGCGCAAGCCAGAAAGATTTCCGGCGATGCTGGCATCATGACAGGCAGTTCAGTCATCTTGCTTCAATCCCAACCCAGTTCCGTTCAAAAACGCGAAACGGCAAAAAATTCAAGAAACCCGGCCCTATTTGGCCCATCCCAAGGCGGCACTGGCCAAATCCACGACCCCGGGCGCACCGGCAGACAAAGCGGTCTGATAGTCGGCCACGACCTTCTGCACCGACACCTCAATCGGGTCCAGGAAGGTCGACGGATAAATGCCCATCCAGAGCACCAGAATGATCAACGGTGCGAAAACCGCGATTTCCCGGATGTTCATGTCCTTGATGGACATCAGATCTTCCTTGGTCAGCTTGCCGAAGACGACCCGGCGATAGAGGTAAAGCATATAGGCTGCGCCCAGGATCATCCCCGTTGCCAGACCGGCCGCCAGCCATGTCGATTCCTGATAAGCCCCAACCAGGATCAGGAACTCGCCCACGAAACCGCTGGTGCCCGGCAGACCGACCGACGCCATCGTCATCAGCATGAAGATCAGCGCATATTTCGGCATCCGCTCGACTAGGCCGCCATAACGCTCGATGTCGCGCGTATGCATCCGGTCGTAGATCACACCGACACAGAGGAACAGCGCGCCGGAAACAAGACCGTGGCTCAACATCTGGATCACGGAACCGGAAATTGCCTGTTCATTGACGCTGAAGATCGCCGCGGTGACGAAACCCATATGGGCGATCGAGGAATAGGCGATCAGTTTCTTCATGTCCTGCTGCACCAGCGCGACCAGCGAGGTGTAGACGACGGCGATCACCGACAGCCAGAAGACAAGTGGCGCGAAGAACGCGGACGCTTCCGGGAACATCGGCAGCGAGAAGCGCAGGAATCCGTAGCCGCCCATTTTCAGCAGCACGCCGGCCAGGATGACTGACCCCGCGGTCGGCGCCTCAACGTGGGCGTCCGGGAGCCAGGTGTGAACCGGCCACATCGGTACCTTGACCGCGAAGGACGCGAAGAAGGCGAGCCACAGCCAAGTCTGAAGCTGCGGATCAAAGCCATAGTCCATCAACGCGACGATGCTCGTGGCCCCGGCCTGCCAATACATCACCAGGATGGCGACCAACATCAGGACCGACCCGAGAAGCGTGTAGAGGAAGAACTTGAACGCCGCGTAAATCCGGCGCGCGCCGCCCCAAACACCGATGATCAGGAACATCGGGATCAAGACACCTTCGAAGAAGATGTAGAAGACGACGATGTCCAGCGCACAGAACATCCCGACCATCATGGTTTCCAGAACCAGGAAGGCGATCATGTATTCGCGCACGCGCTTCTTGATGGCTTCCCAACTGGCGAGAATGCATAGCGGCGTCAACAGGGTCGACAACAGCACGAACCAGATGGAGATGCCGTCTACACCCATTTCGTAGTTGATGTTGAAGCCCGGAATCCAGGCGACCTTTTCCTCAAGCTGGAAATCTGCGGTCGATCCGTCAAAACCGGCGAGTACGATCAGGGACGACGCGAATGTCGCCAGCGAGGTGAAGAGCGCAGCCCACCGAGCGTTTCTCGCGACGTCCTCTTCCTCCCCCTTGATCAGGACGAGAATGAAGATCGCCCCCACCAACGGCAGGAAGGTCGTAATCGACAGCCATCCAAATCCTTCGAACATGCGTCAGACGCTCCCCAACCGGATCAACCGGCAATCACGTACCAAGATACGAACGCCACGACGCCGATCAGCATCGCAAAGGCGTAGTGATAGACATAACCAGTCTGCAACAGGCTCGCGCCCTTTGAGACTTTGACCGTCGCACCGGAAACCCCATCCGGACCGAAATGGTCGATAGTCCCCTGGTCACCCCGTTTCCAGAAGACGCGGCCAAGCGCGAAGGCCGGCTTCACGAAGATCGCGTCATACAGTTCGTCGAAATACCATTTGTTCAGGCTGAACCGGTAAACGCCGCCCAGGCTGGTCGCGAGTTTCGGCGCCGTAGCGGGCGACTTGCAGTAGATCAGATAGGACAGACCGAGCCCCAGGATGCCGACGACCAGCGGCGACGCCTTCACCCAGAACGGGACATGATGCGCGTTTTCAAGCGCCTGATGCTGTTCCAGGATCAGGATCGAGTCGCCCCAGAATGCGTTCATGT
This sequence comes from Hwanghaeella sp., assembly GCF_965227365.1. Lineage (GTDB taxonomy): Bacteria > Pseudomonadota > Alphaproteobacteria > UBA8366 > Aestuariispiraceae > Hwanghaeella. The sequence goes on along the minus strand of NZ_OZ245754.1, from coordinate 2,085,920 downwards.
CATGGCCAACGAAACCGCCATAGAAGAAGGCGCCTGCGAACAGCGAGCCCAGTACCAGGATGACCAACGGCGCCCACATGATGGCCGGCGACTCATGAACATGGGCGAAAGTCTTTTCGTCACAGCGCGGATCGCCGTGGAAGGTCATGAAGAGAAGACGGCCGGAGTAGAACGCGGTCATGAAGGCCGCAATGAGCCCGAGCCAGAAGGCGTACTGCCCAATCGCCGTATGCGCACCATAGGCCGCTTCCAGCACGATATCCTTCGAGTGGAAACCGGCGAAACCGATAGAAGTACCCGGAATACCGAACCCCATCAGCGCCAGGGAGCCGATCCACATGAAGGCATAGGTCAGCGGAATCATCTTGGCCAGACCACCCATCCGCCGCATGTCCTGTTCGTCGGACATGGCGTGGATGACCGAACCGGCGCCAAGGAACAGCAGCGCCTTGAAGAAGGCATGCGTCGTAAGATGGAACATCGCTGCCGGATAGGCACTGACACCCGCGGCGAAGAACATGTATCCCAGCTGAGAACAGGTCGAATAGGCAATGACGCGTTTGATGTCCGTCTGCGTCAGGCCGATCGTAGCCGCGAAGAACGCTGTCGACGCGCCGACGATGGTGACAACGGCCAGCGCCACGTCGGAGTATTCGAAAATCGGCGACAGGCGGCATACCATGAAGACGCCCGCGGTCACCATGGTCGCGGCATGGATGAGGGCGGAGACCGGCGTCGGGCCTTCCATCGCATCCGGCAGCCAGGTGTGCAGACCAAGCTGCGCCGACTTGCCCATGGCGCCCATGAACAACAGCAACGCGACGATGGTGATGGCGTCGAATTCCATCCCCAGGAAGACCAGCGTGGTCTCGGTCAATGACGGGATGGCCGCAAAGATCGTATCGAGCTGAACACTGCCGGTCAGAACGAAAACCGCGAAGATACCCAAAGCGAACCCAAAATCCCCGACGCGGTTGACGATGAAGGCCTTGATGGCCGCCGCGCAGGCGCTCGGCTTATGGAACCAGAATCCGATCAGCAGATAGGATGCGACCCCGACACCTTCCCAGCCAAAGAACATCTGAACCAGGTTGTCCGCGGTCACCAGGGTCAGCATCGCAAAGGTGAAGAAGCTGAGATAGGCGAAGAAGCGCGGCACGGCCGGGTCATGATGCATGTAGCCGATGGAATAGATATGCACGACCGCGCTGACCGTCGTAACGACGATCAGCATGACCGCCGTCAGTGAATCGATGCGAAGCGCCCAATCGAAGACGAAATCGCCGGAAGCGACCCAGGTAAACAGCGTGATCGTCTCACTCGTTCCCGACCCGGTGACCCGGAAGAACACGATCCAGCTCAAGATCGCCGCGATAACGATGAAGAGGCAGGTGATCACCTGCGCGCCGAGGTCGCGGAGCACCTTGCCGAAAAATCCGGCGATGATCGCGCCCAACAGCGGAAGGAATACAATGGCTGCTTCCATGACCGGGATATCCCCTACCCTATCTTCTACTCATCTGCGGCCCGACTGGGCCGAAACATTCACTCAAACCGGACCCGGTTCAAAACACGAAACCGGCCTTCGGCCCTAGCCCTTCATCGCGTTGATGTCGTCCACGGCGATGGAGGCGCGGTTCCGGTAATAGACCACCAGGATCGCCAAACCGATTGCTGCTTCCGCCGCGGCGACCGTCAAAACGAACATCGCAAAAATCTGACCGACCAAGTCCTGCAGGAAGGTCGAAAAGCTGACCAAGTTGATATTGACCGCCAACAGCATCAGTTCGACCGACATCAGGATGACGATGACGTTCTTCCGGTTCAGAAAGATCCCCATCAATCCCAACGTGAACAGGATCGCCGCGACCGTCAGGTAATGAGCGAGGCCGATTTCCCACATTAGATTCCGCTCCCCGTCTGTACCTTGACCACCTTGACTTCGTCCTTCGAACTGCGGGCGACCTGATCCCCGATACGCTGGCGCTTCACGCCCTCGCGCACCCGGTGGGTCAGCACGATCGCACCGACCATCGCAACCAGCAGAATCATGCCGGCCCCCTGGAACAGATAGACATACTTCGTATAGACCAGCAGGCCGATCGCCTCGGTATTGTGGATTTCAGCCGCCGGCGGCGTCGGTGAGGACACAACCGCAGCCGTATCCGCATCGAAAACCCAGCCCGCGCCGAGCAGCACCAATTCCGCCAACAGGACAAGCCCGATCACGGCGCCGACCGGCAGATACTTGGCGAACCCTGCCCGTAGTTCGGCGAAATTGACGTCCAGCATCATGACGACGAACAGGAACAGCACCGCAACAGCGCCGACATACACAATGACCAGGATCATCGCCAGGAACTCGGCCCCTTGAAGCACGAACAGTCCGGCGGCATTGAAGAAGGCGAGGATAAGAAACAGGACGGCGTGCACCGGGTTGCGCGCGGTAATGACCATTACCCCGCAAGCCACGGTGACGGCGGCGAACAAGTAGAATGCCAGTGCCTGTACGACCATCCTATCCCCCAAGACCCGGCAGGGCCTTTGTTCCTTTTACGTGGCCCGAAGGCCGGTAATTCAGTCGAACCGCCGTTGGAACTTGGTCTGAAACCCTATTCCATCGATCGGTTGCGTGTTTATCGATACGGTGCGTCGAGTTCAATATTCGACGCGATTTCCGCTTCCCAACGCTCGCCGTTCTCCAACAATTTCTGTTTGTTGTAGAACAGTTCTTCCCGCGTCTCGGTCGCGAATTCGAAATTCGGCCCTTCCACGATCGCGTCAACCGGACAAGCTTCCTGACAGAAACCGCAATAGATGCACTTGGTCATGTCGATGTCGTACCGCGTGGTTCGGCGGCTGCCGTCATCGCGCGGTTCGGCCTCGATCGTGATGGCCTGCGCCGGGCACACAGCTTCACACAGCTTGCACGCAATGCAGCGTTCCTCGCCGTTCGGATAACGGCGCAACGCATGTTCACCCCGGAAGCGCGGGCTCAACGGCCCCTTTTCATAAGGGTAGTTGATGGTGTGCTTCGGCTTGAACATGGTCTTCAGCGTCAAGGCCATGCCGCTCACCAACTCTCCCAAAAGGAAGGAACGGGCCACTCTATCCAGCGTCGCCATTTGCGGTCTCTACCTCGTCTAACTCAAACCATTACCGATCCAGCCCACCGACTTCACTTCGGCAGCCAGTCGAACGCGACCAAAACACCCGCCGTCGCGATTACCCAGAACAGCGTGAACGGCAGGAACACTTTCCAGCCCAGCCGCATCAACTGGTCATAGCGGTAGCGCGGGAAGGTCGCACGAACCCACAGGAAACAGAACAATACGAACGCAATCTTCAACGCGAACCAGATCACGCCCGGAACAAGGTTGAACGGCGCGATATCCACCGGCGGCAACCATCCGCCAAGGAACAGCACCGCGGTCATGCCGCTCATCAGGATCATGTTCGCGTATTCGCCCAGGAAGAACAGCGCGAAGGTCATCGCCGAATATTCGACGTTGTATCCAGAGACCAGTTCCGCTTCCGCTTCCGGCAAATCGAAAGGCGCGCGGTTTGTTTCCGCCAATGCCGAGATGAAGAAGATCACGAACATCGGGAACATCGGAATGAAAAACCAGACCGTTTTCTGTTTCTCGACGACGTCCGACAGGTTCAGCGACCCGACGATCAGCAGAACGGAGACGATCACGAAACCCATCGAAACTTCGTAGGAAACCATCTGGGCGGCCGAACGAAGCGCGCCGAGGAAGGCGTATTTCGAATTGGACGCCCAGCCCGCAATGATGATGCCGTAAACACCCAGTGACGAAATCGCGAACAGATACAGAATACCGACATTGATATCGGCCAGGACCCAACCCGCGTCGAAGGGAATCACCGCCCAGGCGACAAGGCTGAGGATGAAAGTCAGCATCGGCGCGAAGACGAACAGGAAACGGCTCGACCCCGACGGGATGATGGTTTCCTTCAGGAACAGTTTCGCCCCGTCCGCGAAGGGCTGAAGCAAGCCGAAGGGACCGACCACGTTCGGGCCCTTGCGAAGCTGCATCCAGCCGATGACCTTGCGTTCCGCCAAGGTCAGATAGGCGACGGAAACCAGCAGCGGTACCACGATGCAAAGAATGAAGAAGACAATGGTGCCGGTCGGCAGGACGTAGTCCGACCACCATACGCCTTCGAACCAGGTTTCGGGATTAACCATCGGTGCCGGTCCCCTGCTCCGCTTCCCCGTTCAGTATCACGCGAGTGCATTCCGCCATCGTTTCGGATGCCCGGCTGATCGGATCGGTTACATAGAAATTTTCAATCGGCGATACGAAGGCCGAGGACGACATATCCCCCGGCGTTCCGAAGTCGCCCCATTCGGCCGTCGGCGCGCTGTCGATCTCAATCATATGTGCTGCTTCGCCATGGATGGTCTGTCGAAGATCGCCGAGATTGTCATAGGGCAAGGTTTGCCCGACGGCGTCCGAAAGCGCACGAAGGATCGTCCAATCCTCCCGGGCGTCACCCGGCGGGAAAACCGCGCGGCGTGCCAACTGGACCCGACCTTCGGTATTCACGTAGATCCCCGGCTTTTCCGTATAGGCCGCACCGGGCAGGATCACGTCCGCCGCATGTGCGCCCGCATCGCCGTGATGGCCCTGATAGATCACGAAGGCGTCTTTCAGGTTGGACATGTCGATTTCATCGGCCGCCAACAGATAGACGACCTTGATTGCACCTGAAGCCGCACCGTCCAGGATGCCCTGGGTATCCAGCCCGTCCTTGCCGGGCGCGAACCCGATATCCAAACCGCCGACCCGGCTCGCCGCCGTCGTCAGCACGTTGAAGCCGTTCCAACCGTCCTTAACCATGCCGGTTGCATCGGCCAGCATATGCGCGGTCGCCATTATCGCCGCCCCGTCATCGCGGGACACCGCCCCCGGACCAAGGATGATCATCGGGTTCTCGGCATTCTTCAGGACGTCCAGGAAGCTGTGCTTACCGTCCGCAACGTCCTTCAGGCTGTCCGGTCCGGCACCGATATACTCATAGTCGTAGGTCAGGTCCTTCTGCTCGCCGATCAACGCGACTTTCAATTTGCCCGTAAGCCAGCGTTTGCGGATCCGGGCATTGATGATCGGCGCTTCCCAACGCGGGTTGGATCCCACGATCAAGAGCGCATCGGCCTCCTCAATCCCCGCAATCGAGGAGTTGAAGAGATAGGAAGACCGGACATCCGGGTCGACCTTCGCCCCGTCCTGGCGACAGTCCAGGTTGCTCACGCCCAAACGACCCATAAGGTCCTTCAGCGCGTACATGCTTTCCACATCACACTGATCGCCGGCAATGGCGCCGATCTGGGAAGCATCAGTGCCCTTCAGCTTTTCCGCGATCAGCGAAAAGGCCGTCTGCCAATCCGACGGGGCGAGCTTGCCGTCCGCACCGCGCACGAAGACGCGATCCAACCGGCGCTTGCCCAACCCGTCACAGGCATAACGCGTCTTGTCGGAAATCCATTCCTCGTTCACATCCTCGTTCAAACGCGGCAGAACGCGAAGCACTTCATTGCCGCGCGCATCAACCCGGATGTTGGAACCGACACCGTCCATCACGTCGATGGATTCGGTCTTTTTCAGTTCCCACGGGCGGGCGTTGAACTTGTAGGGTCGCGATGTCAGCGCACCGACCGGGCACAGGTCGATCACATTCGCCGAAAGCTCGCTTGAAACCGCTTTTTCCAGCGTGGAGATCTCCGCCGCTTCACCGCGGTTCAGCAGGCCCATATCCTCGACGCCGCCGACTTCGGTTGAGAACCGTACACAACGGGTGCAGTGAATGCAGCGGGTCATGATCGTGCTGATCAGCGGGCCCATGTATTTGTCTTTGACCGCGCGCTTGTTCTCATGGAACCGGCTGTCGTCGTGACCATAGGCCATGGCCTGATCCTGCAGGTCGCATTCGCCGCCCTGATCGCAGATCGGACAGTCCAGCGGATGGTTGATCAGCAGGAATTCCATGACGCCGTTGCGGGCCTTCTTGACCATCGGGCTGTCGGTGAAGACTTCCATGCCGTCGCCGGCCGGCAGCGCACAGGATGCCGCGGGCTTCGGCGGCCCGGGCTTCACTTCGACAAGGCACATGCGGCAGTTGCCCGCGATGGACAGCCGCTCGTGATAGCAGAAACGCGGAACTTCGACGCCTGCCTGTTCGCAGACCTGAAGGACGGTCATGCCCTTCTCGAATTCCACTTCCTCGCCGTTCAGTTTGAGTGTCGGCATTCCGCCCTACCCCTCGTTAAACCCTGTACGCACCCGATCTCTATTCCGCGGCCGCCGCCGGCATGGCGACGCGCGTGCGGTTCTTGATCCGGTCCTCGATCTCGTCGCGGAAGTGACGGATCAGTCCCTGGACCGGCCAAGCCGCCGCGTCGCCCAGTGCGCAGATCGTGTGACCTTCGATCTGCTTGCTGACGTCGAACAGCATGTCGATTTCCTCGATTTCGGCCTCGCCTTTGACCAGACGTTCCATCACGCGCCACATCCAGCCGGTGCCTTCGCGGCACGGCGTGCACTGACCGCAGCTCTCATGCTTGTAGAAATAGCTGAGCCGCGCGATCGCCTTGATAATGTCGGTCGATTTGTCCATCACGATGACCGCCGCGGTGCCGAGGCCGGACTTGTGTTCCTTCAACGCATCGAAATCCATCAACACGTCGTCGCAGATGTCCTTCGGCAGGCAGGGTACGGAAGACCCGCCGGGAATGACCGCCAGCAGGTTGTCCCAGCCCCCACGCACGCCGCCGCAATGCTTCTCCAGCAATTCCTTCATCGGGATGGAGAGCGCTTCCTCGACATTGCAGGGCTTGTTCACATGCCCGGACACGCAGAACAGTTTGGTACCGGCGTTGTTCTCGCGACCGAAGCTGGAAAACCATGCAGCCCCGCGGCGCAGAATGGTCGGCGCAACGGCGATGCTTTCCACGTTATTGACGGTCGTGGGGCAACCCCAAAGCCCGGCCATCGCCGGAAACGGCGGTTTCAGGCGCGGCTGCCCCTTCTTGCCTTCCAGGCTTTCAAGCAGCGCGGTTTCCTCGCCGCAGATATAGGCGCCGGCGCCGTGATGGATGTAGAGGTCAAAGTCGTACCCGGAACCGGCCGCATTCTTGCCGATCAATCCATCTTCATACGCTTCCGCAACAGCGGCCTCCAACACTTTGTATTCATGACGATATTCGCCGCGAATATAAATGTAGGCCGCGTGTGCCCCCATCGCGAAGGAGGCAACAAGGCATCCCTCGATCAGCTTGTGCGGGTCATTCCGCATAATCTCCCGGTCCTTGCAGGTGCCGGGTTCGGATTCGTCGGCATTGACCACCAGATAGGAAGGACGACCGTCGGATTCCTTCGGCATGAAGGACCATTTCATGCCGGTCGGGAAACCAGCCCCGCCCCTGCCGCGCAGACCGGAGGCCTTCATCTCTTCGATGATCTTGTCCCTGCCAAGCTCGATCAGCGCCTTGGTATTGTCCCAATCGCCCCGCTTCTTGGCGGCATCCAGATTCCACGGATGGTACCCGTAGAGATTGGTGAAGATGCGGTCCTTGTCTTCCAACAATGTCGTCATCGTCAGTCTCCCGCACCAGCTTTCGGCGCATTCGGCGCATCCGCCGTTTGCGGCGCCGGGCCGGTCAACAATACGGTCGGGCCGCCTTCAGGCTCCGACGTTACACGGCCGATTTGCGAACCGATCTTTGGCTGGCCGCCCCCTTTCAGGGTGTCCAGGACATTGACCAGCAGTTCCGGCGTCAGGTCTTCATAGAAATCGTCGTTGATCTGCACCATCGGCGCATTGCAGCAAGCGCCCAGGCATTCGACTTCGGTCAGCGTGAAAGTCCCGTCTTCCGAGGTCTGGCCATGGCCGATGCCGTATTTTTCCTTCACGGCTTCCATCAGCGCTTCCGCACCGCGCAGCATGCAGGGCGTCGTGCCGCAAAGCTGGATATGGAACTTGCCGACCGGCTTCAGATTGATCTGCGTGAAGAAGGTCGCGACCTCCATGACACGGATATACGGCATCTCCAGCATTTCGGAGATTTTCCGCATCGCGGCTTCGGTCACGTAATGGCCGTTATCGTGGTTCTGTTCCTGTGCCAGAAACAGACAAGCCAGCACGGCGGACTGTTTCCGCTCGGGCGGGTATTTGGCCATATTCCGCTCCACTTCGGAGAGGAACTCGCCCGTGAATTCAAAAGTCTCGCCGCTCATCGATCGATCTCACCAAACACAACGTCCATGGCGCCCAGGACCGCCACCGAATCCGCCAGCATGTGGCCCTTGCAGACGTAATCCATCGCCTGCAAATGGGCGAAACCAGGCGCCCGGATCTTGCACCGATACGGTTTGTTCGTGCCGTCGGATACAAGATAAACCCCAAACTCGCCCTTCGGTGCTTCAACCGCCGTATAGGTTTCACCTGCGGGCACGTGGAAGCCTTCCGTATAAAGCTTGAAGTGGTGGATAAGCGATTCCATCGATCGCTTCATCTCACCGCGGTTGGGCGGTCCGACCTTGCCGTCCGTTGTCATGACAGGACCTTCGGGCATTTCCGCCAGGCACTGTTTGACGATTTTCAACGATTGCCGCATTTCTTCGACCCGGACGAGGTAACGGCTGTAACAATCGCCGTTCTTGCCGACGGGGATATCGAAGTCCATCCGGTCATAGACGTCATAGGGCTGCGCCTTGCGCAAATCCCACGGGATGCCAGATCCACGCAGGACGGGTCCCGTGCAACCCCAGGCCATCGCCTCTTCCGGAGAAATAATGCCGATATCGACGGAACGCTGCTTGAAGATCCGGTTGTCGGTCAGCAGGCTTTCCATGTCGTCGATGAATTTCGGGAAATTATCGGCCCATTCCAGGATCTGGTCCGCCATGCCCGCCGGCATATCCTGGTGCACCCCGCCGACGCGATAATAGGCCGCGTGGAGGCGGGCGCCACAGACGGCCTCGTAGAATTCCATCAGCTTTTCGCGTTCCTCAAAGGCCCAGAGCATCGGCGTCATGGCGCCGACGTCGAGGCCATAGGCGGGAACGTTCAAAAGGTGATTCAGCAGGCGCGAGATCTCGGCGAAGAGTACGCGCATATATTGGCCACGTTCCGGCACTTCCAAGCCAAGCAGCTTTTCCGCTGCCAGCACGAAGGCGTGCTCCTGACACATCGGTGCAACATAATCCAGGCGATCGAAATACGGGATCGACTGAAGATATGTCTTGTATTCGATCAGCTTTTCGGTCCCGCGATGAAGCAGGCCGATATGCGGATCGAGACGCTCGACGACCTCGCCGTCCATCTCCATGACCATGCGCAGAACCCCGTGCGCAGCAGGATGCTGCGGCCCGAAATTCATGGTCAGCGTCTTGATGGTCGGATCTTCGGGCTTTCCGGTGAGGGATTCGGCCATTGGTTCGGCGCTCATGCCCCTTCTCCCTCTTCCTTGGTCGCCTTCTCATCACCCGGCAAGGCAGGCGTCATGCCCTCCCAAGGGGACAGGAAGTCGAACTTGCGGAAATCCTGGGTAAGAGTCACCGGTTCGTAGACGACCCGGCGCTGCTCGTCGTCATACCGCATTTCCACATAGCCGGTCAGCGGGAAGTCCTTGCGCAGCGGGTGCCCTTCGAAACCGTAATCGGTCAGGATCCGGCGCAGGTCCGGGTGATCGGTGAAGAAAACCCCGTACATGTCCCAGACTTCACGCTCGAACCAGTTCGCCGTCGGCCAAATCCCGGCAACGCTCGGGACCGGCGTTTCTTCATCGGTCTGGACCTTCAGGCGAAGACGCAGGTTATGCTTCAGGCTCAAGAGATTGTAGACGACATCAAAACGCTTCTCGCGATCCGGATAATCGGCCCCGCAGACATCGGCGCAAAGCTTGAACAGGCAGTTGGCGTCGTCGCGCACGAATTTGGCAACCTTGGTGATGCTCTGTGCATCGACCACCACTGACAACTCACCCAGCGCCACCGTCTTTTCGACGATTTCGGTGGGGAATTTCGAGGCGAGATACTCGCCCAGTTCGATCACCGCTTCCGTCTTTTCGTCCATCACGATCGATCCATTCACCAATTCAGATTCGCAAAGCGCCCCATCCGCCCGATCAACGGGCGATGGTCCCGGTTCTGCGGATCTTCTTCTGCAACTGCATGATGCCGTAGACCAAGGCTTCCGCAGTCGGCGGGCAACCCGGCACATAGATGTCGACCGGGACGATCCGGTCGCAACCGCGCACCACGGAGTAGGAATAGTGGTAGTACCCGCCGCCATTGGCGCAGGACCCCATGGAGATCACCCACCGCGGCTCGGCCATCTGGTCGTAGACCTTGCGCAATGCAGGCGCCATCTTATTGGTCAGGGTACCGGCCACGATCATCACGTCGGACTGGCGCGGGCTGGCGCGAACGACGACGCCGAAACGGTCCAGGTCGTAGCGCGGCATATAGGCGTGGATCATCTCGACAGCGCAACAGGCCAATCCGAACGTCATTGGCCACATTGACCCGGTCCGCGCCCAGTTCACCAGCTTATCGACATTAGCGATAACGAACCCCTTGTCCTGGAGTTCGTCGTTCACCGTCTTCAGGATCGCGTCCTGGTCCGCACCCGGGGGAATGGGCGCCCCCACATTGGACGTTACGGACATGGCATCCTTCTCCACAAATCGTTACGGGAACAATGACCCTGGCAGCCGACACGAAGCCGATGCCCGCAGCCTACTCCCACTCAAGCGCACCCTTGCGCCACTCATAGACGAACCCGATGGTCAGAATCCCGAGGAACACCACCATGGACCAGAAACCGAACATGCCGATTTTCCCGAGCGAAACCGCCCAGGGAAACAGGAATGCGACTTCGAGATCGAAGATGATGAAAAGAAGGGTCACGAGATAGAACCGTACGTCGAAACGGCTGCGCGCATCGTCAAACGCTTCGAACCCGCACTCATAGGCGGACAGTTTCTCGGAATCGGGATGCTGGCGCGCAACGATCATACTTGCGACGATCATCACGACGGATAGACCGACGGCGATCCCCAGGAAAACGAGGATCGCGAAGTATTCGCTCAACAGGTCTTCCATTCGCTCCTCCCCGGTAACGAGCTCAATGGATGGAACCAACCCTAATCCGTCCGCCGCGTCAACGGCTGAAACGGACGATAGGGTAGCAAACTATAACCTATCGCAATGTCACACAAATTCCGGCTGGAAGCCAGAAATCGGTGGATCAGATAGGTTGTGTCGGAAAGGTATACCGCGCCAATGCTGCAGTGCAAAGAATTCGACTTTGTTGCAGCGCACTTCAAGGACACTGAGATGCCTTCCGGTCTGGCGCTTCGGACAGGGAATGGCGCGAGTGACGGGGCTCGAACCCGCGACCTCCGGCGTGACAGGCCGGCGCTCTAACCAACTGAGCTACACCCGCATTCTGATCGGCGATTTCCGGTCCAGGACCGTCCCCGCCGCAGCGATGCGCGTTACTAATGCTGCCCCCCGGCAGTGTCAAGCAATGGGAACCCACCAATGTTAAAAATATTTCATTTTCTTCTTCAGCAGAGCCTTCCAACTGCACGAGCAATCTCACCCGCCATAATTCTACTATGGAACAACAGCTTATGGCGTCCCATCAATTCCGGGATGTGACTGCGCTCAAACACGTCGGGAATCCCTGTTTTGGCGCAGGATTGATCGGTTGACTGCGAGACGTGTCGCTCCGCCAGACACAATGGGCCGCTGAATTATGGCCATGCAGACCCAACTGAACCAGGCATCAAGACTCCACAATTGGCAGCCCTATTATCTCGGTCGTCCTGGAATCACCTCGCTGTCCAAAATGACGCACGGTCCTTCCGCAGGGAAAGAATTCCGAACTTGATTCGAGAGAACTCGCTGGAGAGTCCTTTCGAAGGAAAACGCCTATTCGACGCGTGGAGTTCGCGAGGCCGAATCGGGCCACTGCGTCACTCCTTCAATAAGCACACAGCGAAACCTCGGGAACCGATCCCGTGGCAAACATCGGCATGGATAATGATGAAGTGGTGGGCGGTGACGGGATCGAACCGCCGACCCTCTCGGTGTAAACGAGATGCTCTGCCAGCTGAGCTAACCGCCCTTCGGCCCGAGATCGATCGATACGGGCAAGAGGATGAGGGGGTGTACTCCAAGGCGCCCCTCGGATCAATCACCTGCCCCACAAAAAACGCCACATGGATTCGTTTGCCGGCGAATTACGATACGGCCGCGGCAAAAAAACGAGTGCTGCGGTCCGCAGACGAGATACTGCCCCGCCCAATTTCACCCACAAAAACACGACCGGCCGCCAAATCGGCGGCCGGTCGGCACTACTTCGGAAGGCTCGCCTTAGTTGACGGCGTCCTTCAAACCCTTACCAGCCTTGAATTTCGGCTGCTTCGACGCGGGAATCTTGATGGTTTCACCGGTGCGGGGGTTACGGCCTTCAGAGGCCGCGCGATTAGCGACACTGAACGTTCCAAAACCAACGAGGCGAACCTCGTCACCACCTTTCAAGGTCGAGGTGATGCTGTCGAAAACAGCGTCCACAGCCTTGGCGGAATCCGCCTTGGAAAGACCAGCCGAGTCGGCGACCGCCGCCACCAGATCGTTCTTATTCACTGTTGAGCCCCCTTTAGCAAAGTGCGGGTTGTGAGATGCTGCGCGATATACGCGCCGTGAGTCGCACAGGGCATTATTGAATTCTTCCCTGATACGCGACGGATAGTATGGGGATTCAGAAAACAGCGTCAATCGATATCAGCCGAAATATCGCAGAATTCTGCGGTTTTTGCATCGTATTCTAGTAAATACGGATATGCCTTTTCCCAGCACCGAAGGCCGGGAGAAACGTCCCGGCCTTTTGGTCTGAATTGGCAATATTGGTAACGGAAATGAACACCGGATCGGTAACGACATACCGATCCGGCGAGGTACTCAGTGAGTCGTCATACCGTTCAGGTCTTCGGCCTCGTCGCCCGCTGCGGCAGCAGCTTCGACACTGGCTTTCTTCTCATCCTCCGGCGACCATTCGATCGGCGTCAATTCCTCGGCCAAAGCGCGGGAAAGAACTTCGTCCACCGTCGAAACCGGCAGAATTTCCAAGCCCTTCTTCACATTGTCCGGAATATCAGCCAGATCCTTCTCGTTGTCCTTCGGGATGATGACCGTCTTGATTCCGCCACGCAGCGCGGCCAAAAGCTTCTCCTTGAGACCGCCGATCGGAAGCACACGGCCGCGCAGAGTAATTTCACCGGTCATCGCGACATCCTTCCTCACCGGAATACCGGTCAGTACGGAAACCATGGACGTCACCATCGCGACACCTGCCGACGGACCGTCCTTCGGCGTCGCCCCTTCCGGGACGTGAACGTGAATATCGCTCTTGTTGAACGCGGTCGGTTTAACGCCAAGCGAAATCGCCCGGCTGCGGATGAAGTATTCCGCCGCCTGAATCGATTCCTGCATGACGTCGCCCAGCTTACCGGTCTTGGTTACGCGACCTTTACCAGGGACCAGAACGGATTCGATATTCAGCAGTTCGCCCCCGACTTCCGTCCAGGCCAGTCCCGTCACGACACCGACGAGGTCATCGGCCTCGATTTCACCGAAGCGGAACTTCCGGATCCCGGCATATTTCTCGAGGTTGCTGCTGGTGATGGCGACCTTGTCCTTGCCTTCGCCGACGATCTCCTTGATCGCCTTGCGGGCCAGGCCGGCCAGTTCGCGTTCCAGGTTACGCACGCCCGCTTCCCGGGTGTAGTACCGGATCAGGTCACGCAGCGCGTTGTCGGAAATCGTAAACTCTTCCTTCTTCAGGCCGTTTTCCGACATCTGCTTGTTCAACAGATGGCGCTTGGCGATCTCCACCTTTTCGTCCTCGGTGTAACCGGGGATGCGGATGATCTCCATACGGTCCAGCAGAGGCTGCGGCATGCGCAGGGTGTTGGCCGTGGTCACGAACATGACGTCCGACAGGTCGTAGTCGACCTCCAGATAGTGGTCGTTGAAGGTGCTGTTCTGTTCCGGATCCAGCACTTCCAGCAAAGCGGAAGACGGGTCGCCACGCCAGTCGGCGCCGAGCTTGTCGATCTCATCCAACAGGAAGAGTGGGTTCGACTTCTTCGCCTTCTTCATGCCCTGGATTACCCGGCCCGGCATGGACCCGATATAGGTCCGGCGGTGACCGCGAATTTCCGATTCGTCGCGCACGCCGCCAAGCGACATCCGAACGAACTCACGCCCCGTCGCCCGCGCGATGGATTTCCCAAGCGACGTCTTACCGACCCCGGGAGGACCGACGAGACACAGAATCGGACCCTTGACCTTCTTCATCCGCACCTGGACGGCAAGATACTCGATGATCCGTTCCTTGACCTTTTCCAGACCGTAATGGTCCGTATCCAGGATGCGTTGGGCTTCCTTCAGATCCTTTTTGACCCGGGAGCGTTTCTTCCACGGAATACTCAGGATCCAGTCGAGGTAGTTACGAACGACCGTCGCCTCAGCCGACATCGGGCTCATATTGCGAAGCTTCTTCAGTTCCGCGAATGCCTTTTCCTCGGCTTCCTTGGTCAGCTTCGTTCCTTTGATCTTCTCTTCCAGTTCGGCAAGCTCGTCCTTGCCGTCCTCGCCCTCGCCAAGTTCCTTCTGAATGGCCTTCATCTGCTCATTCAAATAGTACTCGCGCTGGGTCTTCTCCATTTGGCGCTTCACACGGCTGCGAATGCGCTTCTCGACCTGCAGAACGCTGATCTCACCTTCCATCAGGGAGTAAATCTTCTCGAGCCGCTCAGAGACCGACGAGATTTCCAACAATTCCTGTTTGTCAGCGATTTTCAACGCCAGGTGTTGCGCAACCGTGTCGGCAAGCTTGCCCGGATCTTCGATTTGATTAATCGAAATAAGGACTTCCGCTGGAACCTTCTTGTTCAGCTTGATGTATTGCTCGAACTGCGTGACGACAGCTCGCGCCAACGCTTCCAACTCCTCGTCGGGGGCACGCGCTTCGTCGACCATCTCCGCATAGGCTTGGAAGAAATCCGTGTTCTCGGTGAATTCCGTGAGATTGGCGCGATGCACGCCCTCAACCAGCACTTTCACGGTTCCATCCGGCAGTTTCAGCAACTGCAGCACCGTCGCGATGGTACCAACCTCGTAGACGTCTTCTGGTTTCGGGTCGTCCTCGCCGGCGTTCTTCTGGGTTACCAGCAGAATCTGCTTGTCGTCCTTCATGACGTCTTCAAGAGCGCGAACGGATTTCTCGCGGCCAACGAACAGAGGAACGATCATATGGGGGAAGACTACGATATCCCGAAGGGGAAGAACGGGATACATAACTCCACGAGGCATTTCTAACATGATCTTACTATCTCTTCTCAAGACAACGGCGCTTTAGAAGCCACCGTCTGGTTCCTGATACCCCGGCCCGAATACAGCACCGGAGCGGACAAATGGCGCGTTTGGGGCGCGCCTCTGATTAGGTGGCCCCGCCGCGGGATAGTTCAAGACTTGACAATATGCCGCCCGGCAACAGGGAACGGTTTGACCGCGCAGGAAATCGAAAACTGAATCCTTTGCGCCCAGCCGACGCAGACAATTTGGGCACGATTCGTCAGGATGCGGTGGAGCCGACGTCGTCCCGACGTTCGGCGTAGATATACAAGGGCTCAGCCCGCCCCTCGACCACTTCCTTGTTGATGACGACTTCCTCGACGCCTTCCAGGCCCGGAAGCTCGTACATCGGATCAAGCAGAATCGATTCCATGATCGACCGCAATCCACGCGCACCGGTCTTCCGTTGGATGGCTTTCTTCGCCACCGCGCGAAGAGCATCCTCGGTGAATTCGACCCGAACGTTCTCCATTTCGAACAGACGCTGATACTGTTTTACCAGCGCGTTGCGCGGGCTGGTCAGGATATCGACCAACGCGGCCTCGTCCAGATCCATCAAGGTCGCCAGAACCGGCACACGTCCGACGAATTCCGGAATGAGGCCGAATTTCAGAAGGTCTTCTGGCTCGATTTCCCGCAACAATTCGCCGACGGCACGTTGATCGTCATCACGGACATCGGCGCCGAAGCCGATCGCCGACCCCTTGCCGCGTTGCGCGATGATCTTTTCCAGTCCTGCGAAAGCGCCACCGCAGATGAACAGGATGTTGGTCGTATCGACCTGAAGGAACTCCTGCTGCGGATGCTTCCGCCCGCCCTGCGGCGGAACGCTGGCGACCGTGCCTTCCATGATCTTCAATAGGGCCTGTTGGACCCCCTCGCCGGACACGTCCCGCGTTATCGACGGATTGTCCGACTTACGGCTGATCTTGTCGACTTCGTCGATATAGACGATCCCGCGTTGGGCGCGTTCCACATTATAGTCCGCCGCCTGGAGAAGCTTCAGGATGATATTCTCCACGTCCTCACCGACATAACCGGCCTCGGTCAGGGTCGTGGCATCCGCCATCGTGAACGGCACGTCGAGAATCCGGGCCAGCGTCTGCGCCAGGAGCGTCTTGCCGCAACCGGTCGGACCAATCAGCAGGATGTTCGACTTCGCCAGTTCGACGTCGTTGTTCTTCGTCGCATGGGCGAGGCGCTTATAGTGGTTGTGAACCGCCACGGACAGAACCCGCTTGGCATGGTCCTGGCCGATCACATAATCGTCCAGCACCTCGCGGATTTCCTGGGGGGTGGGAACACCGTCGGCGTTCTTCGAGACCGCCGTCTTATGGTCTTCCTTGATGATATCCATGCACAATTCGACGCATTCGTCGCAGATGAACACGGTAGGCCCGGCGATCAACTTGCGCACTTCGTGCTGGCTCTTCCCGCAGAAAGAACAGTACAGGGTGTTTTTGCCGTCGCCGCCTGTGGCTTTAGTCATCGAATGCCTCTCGTTCCAGCGTACTTGCGGTGCCGTGTTGGCTTGAGGAGATGGCCCGCAACCAGCATGCCCTTATGATATCCGTTGCCAAGCCGGACCCTCAACGCAAAATTTGCCTGTTTTGACGTGGAATCCTCAACCCCTTGGTTTTCCAGTCAATAATACTGCGGTCTCACGCCGCACCATGCCCTTTCGAACATGTGCATCATATGATCTGGATCACTAAGGAACCTTTAATGTCCACCGAATGCCCTTCGCCGGGTCGGTCATTTTGGTCCGATCCGGCCGGCACGCCCATTCCGGCGTCGTAGGACGCCATGCCCTTCATCAGGAAGCGGCGGCGTCCTCGTCGCCACCATCCGGGCGTTTGTTTACGACTTCGTCGATCAGCCCGAATTCCTTGGCTTCCTCCGGGCTCATGAACTTATCGCGCTCCATGGCGGTTTCAATCGTCTTCAGTTTCTGCCCGGTGTGATCAACGTAGATCTGGTTCAGGCGTTCCCGCGTGCGCAGGATTTCCCGCGCGTGGATCTCAATATCCGTTGCCTGCCCCTGGGCACCGCCTGAAGGCTGGTGGATCATGATTCGCGCGTTCGGCAGCGCGAAGCGCTTGCCCTTCGCCCCGGCGGTCAGCAGGAGCGATCCCATGGAAGCGGCCTGCCCAAGACATACGGTCGACACTTCCGGGCGGATGTACTGCATCGTGTCGTAAATGCTGAGGCCCGAGGTCACGACACCGCCCGGCGAATTGATATAGAAAGCGATATCCTTGGTCGGATTTTCGGATTCAAGGAAAAGCAACTGGGCGCAAATCAGGCTGGCGACATGATCCTCAACGCCGCCTGTCAGGAAGATGATGCGCTCCTTCAGCAGGCGCGAGTATATGTCGTAGGCGCGCTCGCCGCGGTTCGTCTGCTCCACGACCATCGGCACCAGGGTGTTCATATAAAGGTCGATCGGATCGCGCATGGCTTAGACGAAGCTCCTTGTCACAAATTCGCTTGATACTACGGGCCGGAACCGGCCCTGGACAGCCCGGCGAAACCGGACGGCGAAGGGTCGCTATGGAGGAATTTAGGGGCAGAGAACCGCATTTGCATCCCCTGCCCCTAAAACAGTCTCGTCAATCGGCGTCTTTTTTGGCGGCGGCCTTTTTGGCAGCGGCCTTCTTAGCACCGGATTTCTTGGCGGACGCCTTCTTGGCGGACGATTTCTTGGCCGCAGACTTCTTCGCCGGCGCGCCGTCTTCATCCGGATCCTTCATCAGATCTTCGACCGAGACTTCCTTGTCTGACACTTGCGCCATCTCGATGATGAAATCGATGACCTTGTCTTCCATCAGCGGCGCACGAAGGCTGGCATTGGCCTGCGGGTTCTCCTGGTAGAACTGAAGAACCTGCTGTTCCTGCCCAGGATACTTCTGTGCTTCCTGAACAATCGCGCGATTCACTTCATCCTGACCGACGGTGATCTCATTCACGCGGCCGACTTCCGACAGCAACATACCCAACATAACGCGGCGTTTCGCAATGTTGCGGTATTCTTCCTTGATCTCGTCTTCGGACTTGCCCTCGTCTTCCGGGTCGGTCTCGCCAGCGGCCTTGGCACGCTCGTACTGCGTCCAGATCTGTTCGAATTCGGACTCGACCATACCGGTCGGAACTTCGAAGTCATGGCCTTCATGCAGCTTGTCGAGCAGGTCGCGCTTCAAGCGGCCGCGCGCCACATTGGCATAGTCGGCTTCGATACGCTCGCGCAGGTGACCTTTCAATTGCTCTAGGCTTTCCAGCCCCATATTCGTCGCGAACGAGTCGTCGATCACCGTATCGACGTATTCTTCGATCTCGTTAACCTTCACTTCGAACACGGCATCCTTGCCGGCCAGGTTTTCCGCCCCGTAATTTTCCGGGAACGCCACCTTCACCTCGACATCGTCGCCTTTCTTGACGCCGATCAACTGATCTTCGAAGCCCGGGATGAATGTGCCCGAACCAAGTTCCAGGCGATGCCCTTCTGCCGAACCGCCTTCGAAGGCCTCGCCGTCGATCTTGCCAACGAAATCGATCACGACCAGATCGCCACTCTTCGCCGCGCGGGCCTTTTTCAGCGGCTCGCTGTTGCGGAAATCCTTCGCCAGGCGCTCAAGAGCTTCGTCCACTTCCGAATCCGCCGCCGTCGCCTTCAGGCGTGTCAGCTCCAGCTTGGAGAAATCCATCGGCGTGATTTCAGGCATCAGGTCGACATTGATCGTGTAGACGAGGTCCGCACCTTCATCGAAGCTCTTGATCTCGATCTTCGGCTGCACCGCCGGGCGCAGTTCGCGTTCGTCCAGGACTTCCTGACTGGTCTCGGTCACAGCTTTCTCGAGCACTTCGCCCATGACGGCCTTGCCATAGCGCTGCCGCAGCACGGACATCGGCGCCTTACCCGGGCGGAACCCAGGAATACGCACCGTACCGCCGACTTCCCCCAGCCGCGCGTCAACCCGCGCACCGATTTCATTCGCTGTAAGGGTTACCGAAAACTCGCGGCTAAGCCCTTCGTTCTTTGTTTCTTCAACCTGCATTGGAAATCCCGTTGGACTATGGTGTTTCTGTATCGACCTTATCTCGGCACCCTCGCCTCGGCTCACCCTTCGGGCAAGCCGGAACGAAGGACAAACTGACTGGTGCGGGCGGAGGGACTCGAACCCCCACGGATCTCTCCACCAGAACCTAAATCTGGCGCGTCTACCAGTTTCGCCACGCCCGCGGTTTCGCGCCAAGACCGGGCCTAGCCCCCGCCGAAGCCGCGGTTCTATAGCAATGCGGCCCCCTGTCGTCAAAGCCTCAAGCCTGACAGGGAGCGCTTTTTTAAACGTCAAGGATTGCGCGGGTTTCGCGCGATTCAGAAGTCTTGGGAAAGGTCGACACCCAATCAGCAGCGAATGACGCCAGTC
The DNA here is from genome assembly GCF_965227365.1 of Hwanghaeella sp. GTDB lineage: Bacteria > Pseudomonadota > Alphaproteobacteria > UBA8366 > Aestuariispiraceae > Hwanghaeella. The sequence goes on along the minus strand of NZ_OZ245754.1, from coordinate 2,066,038 downwards.
ATTCGCTGCGATATCGGATCAGCTTTCCGCCCGATAGGTCGACATGAAGGTTTCCAGCGCAAGCGAGCGCGGACCGTCGGAAAACTTGGTTGTGCCACGAAGTTTTTGAATTTCAAGATTGTAGCGCACGTGCGGGATGCCCATACGGTCGGACGACACGGACAGCACCGTCGCGGTTTCCAACATCCGGTCCGGGCGATGACGGAAAAAGCGGTTGCCCTCCTTGACGACATCTTCGCCGCGCCGATCCTTGGAAAAGAAACCGGACCATGAATTTCCGCGAACCTCGATTGCTTCTGCTCTCGAACGTCCCGTCAATTGACCATATAACGCCATAGCCGACATACTCACGCTCCTCTCCATACAAGCCCTTAGAACTACGTCCTCAGACTGCCCCCCGCAGACATTCTGCCCGGCATCGGCTGCCTCGAAAGGGCGAAACCGATATCCTCGCAAAGGTCACAAGAAAAACGACTCATCCTATATTTGACTTATTCATCGAATCAACTTTGACGATTCTATGAGGCATAAGTAAACGGATTATTAACGCCATCATCCGTTTGATTCGACGGAACATTTTCGGTGATCAAACCGGAATCAGGGCTATGTATGGCGCTAGCCTGCGGCGGGGACTGCTTATAAAGGAAACGCTTTCAGCTTTCGGAGAACCGCGGGAAGGCCCGCGGTTATATCTTCCGGGATCAACCCCGGACCAAACATCGCCGCGCTTTCCGCATGGATCCATGCACCGGCACAGGCCGCCTCGAAAGCCGGAATGCCTTGAGATAGCAGCGCGACGATAATACCTGACAGAACATCGCCTGCTCCCGCCGTTGCCAGGTCCGCTGGCGCGTTGGTGTTGATCGCGACACGGCCGTCAGGCGCGGCGATCGTGGTGTCGTATCCCTTCAGCAGGATGACACAATTCGAACGGACGGCGGCCGCTCGGGCTCGGAAAACGCGCCCGCCCTGTAAATCTGGAAACAGCCGGGCGAATTCACCTTCATGCGGGGTCAGAACAACGGAACCTTTGACGGAATCGAACAGCAATTCCGGCGCCCCTTCGAAAATGCTGATCGCATCCGCATCCACCACAGTGGGCTTGCCTGTGCGAAGGATCATGCAGGCGCGTTCCCGCGTGGCGGTCACAAGACCCGCCCCCGGGCCGATCAGCGCCGCCGACACTTTCGGGGTTTCGACGATGTCCTGCAGGCTGGACGTATCGCGGAAGGGGGCAACCATGATGCTTTCCAGCGTTACCTTGTAGACCGTCAGGGCGTCACCTGGTGCAGCCAACGTCACCGCGCCCGCCCCTGCCCGCTGTGCGGCCTTGGCGGACATGCGCGCCGCCCCGGTCAATACCGGGCCGCCCACCACCAGGGCGTGACCACGGAAATACTTGTGATCCATCGGCTGGGGCCAATGCAGGGCCTGTACCCAAAGTTCAGGACCATTTTCCGCTTGCTTCGGATCGATACCGTCCAGGACGGTCAGCGGCGTCCCGATGTCGGTTACAAGAACTTCCCCGCACCGCACCCGCCCGGGCAACAGAAGGTGACCCGACTTGCGTCGAAAAAACGTCACGGTCAACGCTGCCTGGGGCGCATAGCCAAGAACCTGTCCCGTGTCCCCATGCACGCCGCTCGGCACATCCACGGCGACGATATCCCGTCCTTCAGCCGCCTCAAGCAATTCCCGTGCGACGCCATCCACCTCGCGCGTCAAACCGGCGCCGAACAAGGCATCGATGACAAGTTCCGCGTCCCCTATCCCCGATTCCGGCTGTTCGATTTCCCCGGCCCACAACTCGGCATGATGCCGCGCATCACCGGTAAATTTTTCAAGGGCGACCAGCGAGATGAGGCGGACGTTCCACCCATTTTCCGTCAGCAATCGCGCGACGACGAAACCGTCCCCGCCGTTGTTTCCCGGACCGCAGAGGACCACCGTCTGTCTCGGCGACCATCTGGCGACGATCGCCTCCGCGATCGATCGCCCGGCATTGCTCATCAACGTAATACCATCGATACCCACATCGATCGCCGCGGCATCCGCCGCATACATTTCCTGCACGGTTAGCAATGTGTTTCCGGAATACCCGAAAGTTGCAGCCATGCCTTGATACTCCGCTTTTCAAATCCGTTATTCGCCCCGGCGGCCCGGTTCAACCTTCCGACGGCCCGACAGGTTGCGTCAATGCGCTGCGTCAAACCTGCGTGATACGGCCATGTCGGACGTTTTCGGCACCGAAGACAACGCCTAGGTTGAGCCGTGGTAACAGTTCCATAATTCTTGGCGGAAACAAGGAAAGCATTCGGTGGGAAAGCAACGCGGCCTCTTGTCCATCCTTAAGGGGATCGCCCTGTTGGCTTTATTGTCCGGTTGCGAAGACGCCATTGACGTACAGCGTGAGTATCCGAGCACCCTGGGTCAGGCGCTATACTTGAAAGGGCTTCCCTCCGTCATACCGGTTCATCTGGATGCTGTTCCCGCATCCGCCGTCAAGAACGTCCAAGCCGCGCTGGAGAAAATTGCCGGCGAACTGTCCCGCGGCACACCCGTCGCCTTCATAGTTGAGAACAACCCGGATGGACGAGACTTCGCCCTTCGCATCGCCATGCAACCGGGCGAAGCCCTGACCGCCCTGACGCTTTGCCAGGGAGAACCCATAGGCAGATTGGAGGCCCCGCAGCGCAGCCGTGTGGTTATCGCAGCCATCTGCCACGACCGTCGTCGCCTCGGAGAAGTCAGGGCGGTTCGCGCACCCGGTCAGGCCAACGGTCAGATCGATGACAGCCACGTTGTCGACGCGGCGGTGCGCAAACTGTTTGCCCTGCCCGCCCGCGAATAAAAGAAAACGGCCAAACGATTTCACGGGCCGTTTACGTTCTTGTAACGGCGCCGACATATTGCGCCCCTATCTATTGCTTATCGACCAACCGCCCGACCTTACGGGCACTTACGGCGAACGATGGGCTGATGAGATTAAGCGTAGGCCCCTCGTTCGCTGTTTTTTTGTCCACTGGTTCTGTTGGACCAAAGGACCACGGACACACTACGCCGCCGAATTGGCAACCTGCTTAAGAGCCCGAATTAGGTCCGAACGAACGGTGGGTTTTGTAATAACCCCGCGCCAGGTTGCATCCGACGACTTAAGCAGGTCTCCGCTCGTCACATCCGCGGTCCAAGCAAAGAATGACGGAACATTCTCCGCATTGTTGAGGCCGGAGATCATGCTGGCTGCTTCTATCCCATCCATGATCGGCATGTGTATGTCCATCAGGATAAGATCCGGCCTCCCGGTGCGGCACCATTCGACCGCTTCCTGACCGTTCCTGGCTTTGGCCACGACGCAACCGACATCGCTCAGCACGGCTCCCGCGATATCCAGGTTCGGCTCGACATCGTCGACAAGCAGCACAGTCAGACCGAAGTCATTGTCCTGCTCTTCGGCCTTCTTGAGAGACTGCGCGTAGCTTTCCGGACTCGAGAAGTGCAAGTCCTTCAGACGGAATGTCGCGGTAAAGACACTGCCCGCGCCGGGTTCGCTTTCCACCGTGATGTCCCCGCCCATCAGCCGGGTCAAAGACCGCGAAATCGATAACCCGAGGCCGGTTCCCCCGAATTCCCGTGCGATCGTTGCATCGGCCTGGTGGAAAGGATCGAAAATGGATTCGATCCTATCCTCATGTATTCCGATACCTTGATCGGATACTCTAATCGCCAGTTCGACAAAGGAATCACCGCCCGACCTGATCTGCGCACCGAATTCAACGGTACCGCCCTTGCCGAACTTGATTGCGTTGTCGAGCAGGTTGTAGAGGACCTGCTTTAGCCGCATCGCGTCGCCGAGAACGAACGCGTTAATCGAACCGATATTGCTGCGAAGGTCGACACCGAACTCCTTGGCCTTTGCCTCGAAACCGGAATGGACGTTCCCCAAAAGTTCCGAAATATCGATCGGCTCTTCGGCGACATCGAACTTGCCGCTATCGATTTTCGCAAAGTCGAGGATGTCGTTGATCAGTCCGAGCAAGTCCGTCCCCGACCGACCGATATTCTTTGCGTAACCGGCGAGAACATCCTTCGGCGCCCCTTGTTCCGCCTTGATTTGGACCAATTCGGAGAACCCGATCACGGCATTCAAAGGTGTGCGCAACTCATGGCTCATGGTCGCCATGAAACGCGATTTGGCAGCATTGGCTTCCAGGGCTCTCCTGCTCGCCTCAATCAGTTTCAGTTTTTGCTGCTGTTCCGCGGAGACATCCCGGATAAAGGCGACGGTCAAATGGCGGCCGCCCTGTCTGATGACACTCGCATCGATCTCGATAGAAACCTGCTGTCCTTCCTTATCGACTATCGTGATGCTGTCCCGCGTACTGCTCTTATCTGCATGGCCCGGACGGAGATGGCGAATCAGGTTCGACTTTTCGTCTCCGGACAGCGTCGTCGGCAATGCCTGTTCGATCTGCAATCCAATCAGTTCGTCTGGCGGGAAACCCAGTAGATCGCAGGCGTTTTGATTACAGCGCTGAATTCTCCCCTGTTCATCGATGCCTAGAATCGCGGTCGGAGCCTCGCGGATAAGAACGTCGATCTCGTCATACGCTGATGTCAATCGAGCGTTGGTGCGCAGCAAGACATAAAGCGTCAGACCGCCGAATAGCGCCACGAGGCCGACCAACAGCATGCCCCACTCACTGGCGGTAATCAGGCTTTGGGCTGTTCTGTCCCCGGTCGCCAAATCGTCGGCAATCTTTTCGGACCGGATAAGGTCGAGTTCGTCGAGGGCTTTCAAGGCAGGGCGATCGTCGATCCTGACCAACGAATCGAGTTCGGCGATTGATAATTCCCTTCCCTCATTGAGGGCAAAATCTAAACTGGTGCGATACTGAAGGACCATCTCACGAACGACTGACAGGTGCCGCCTGGCTCGCTCGTCCGGATAAGCATCGGATAGGGCTTCAAGCAAGACGGTCGCACGGTCCATCGCCTCCTCAGACCGCCGCGCATACTGATCGTCCCGCCGAATAATGTAATTCTTGAATTCATGAATCAGGCCGCCATACCCGATCGCATCCCTCAAGTCGGATAGAGAGTCGGTGATCTTGGCGACATCATTTGCATATTCATGGACTGCGTCATTGGACGCTTGGATGCCACGGTCCAGGTACAAAAAATAGCCCGCCGAAGCGGTTATGATTGCCAGTGTCAAAACAGCCGCAACCGCTGTCACGACCCGCGAGTGTTTCGCACTTTCCAGGACGTTCCACCGCATGGGGGCTCCGTGGGTTTCGTCTTCAGGCACGCGAACGATTAGCAATTACTGAAGCAACGCCACTTCATCTGCAACCCTTGGGTTAGGAAAATCAGCGGGTGGTGAACCCCTTGATCCAAGAGTTCACAACGACTTCCCGGAAAATACATTCCTGGTTTCAGTTCCGGACCGAAAGCGTCTTGTTCGCGGATTAAGGAATCCAACGGACAAGAACGGATTCCGGAAATCCGGTGAACCGTCAGTGACGAGGTTTGCCATACGATACTGAGCCAGAGTCGAGAAACGGGACGGGATGCATAGCCTACAATGGGAAAAAGCGCAGACCGAAACCAAGCGGTTCGTTTCCCCGTCTCCACTGTAAACTCATCGGCCGACCGAACCTAGCTTAGGGTACGGCCAGCAGTCGTATTTTGTAAGGGAAAATGGGGTGAGTGATGGGAATTGAACCCACGGCCTCCAGAGCCACAATCTGGCGCTCTAACCAACTGAGCTACACCCACCGCAGATGAGGGGCGCTTTTACGCTGCGCCCCCTTCCCCGTCAAGCAGTTCGGACAAAGGATTTGCCCGCGGTTGGGAGTCGCTTCAGTTTTGCCTGTGAAGTACAATGGGGACATTGTCTGATGCGGTGGTACTTGGCCGCGCGACAGAAATTTCGGTCACCCATCATAGCCAGGGAGAGGCGAGCCGGTGACGGTCGGGGGGAAGGAAACGGAAGCGATGGGTCGCGGACACGGCCTGGCCTATTACGTCGCCATCTACACGGCCGCCCTCGCCCTGATCGCTGCATTCGGCATTGCGACCTTCCTGCTTTCCGACCGCATTATCAGCGAGGAATCCCGAAGCGCGACACTGGTCCGCATCGCGACCCGACAGACAACGCTGTCCCAGCGGATAAGCGGCCTCGCCTTTCAATATGCGATGGCCAACCCGCAACAACGCCGGTACCTCGAGCCCCTGATACTATCCTCCGTTGGTCTCATGCGCAGTTCCCACGAGGCGTTATTGATGGGCGATGCGCAACTCGGTCTTCCCGGCGGCGGGTTCTCCGCCGAGATCGACGAACTGTTCTTCGGCGAATTGGAGCAATTGGATTATCGCGTCCGTCGCTTCATGACACTGGCGGAAGATTTCCTGGAACTGCCGCAGAATTTCCTCGATGAGAAGAACCAGGGCCTCATCCGTCTTATGGCGGCAGCTCAGGACGACCTGATGGAATCCCTGACGGAAGTCGCCACGATCTACGAAGACGCCAGCCGCGCCCGTGTCGACGTCTTGCGGGAAAGAATATCCTGGCTGTTCACGTCGTTCCTCGCGATCGTCGCTTTGGAGGGCGTTCTGGTGTTCCGCCCCCTGTTCCGGACCTTGGTTCGACATCGGGAAGAATTGTACAACATGGCCCGGACCGATCCGTTGACGGGCTGTTTCAACCGGCGCGCCTTGATGGAAACCGCGGCCAACGAATTCGCCCGATCGAGGCGATACCGCTCGCCGTTGACGATCGCGGTGTACGACATCGACCATTTCAAGAAGGTAAACGATACTTTCGGCCACGATGCCGGTGACGAAGTGATCAAACATATTGCGGCCGTCACCGAACAATCGATCCGCAGCGTCGATATATTCGGTCGAACCGGGGGTGAGGAGTTTTCCATCATCCTACCGGACACCGATATACACGGCGCCGGAGTCGTCGCGGAAAAACTGCGCTCTGCCGTGGAGGCGTCCGTTACGCCCTATAGCGGCAAGGAAATCGCTGTCACGATCAGCGTCGGTATCGGAACCGTTCTGCCTGACGACGAGGACGCTGCTCAGGCATTGTCCCGCGCCGATCAGGCTTTGTATCGTGCAAAACAAACCGGCAGAAACAAGGTCAACACCTTCGAGCTTGAAGAAACCGGCGCAACCGACTAGCTGAATTGATCTTTTCTCAGCTTTAAGTCCTGAGCGTGTCGGTAAAACGGCAGTCACACGGGCACGGGCGATTGCCCGACGAAAATCGAATAAACAAAAACCAAGGGAAATCAGGGAAGGCCATGCTTCATCTTGCAGCCAACTTAAAAAGGCTCGGAACGGAAACAGCTTTCGACGTTCTGGCCAAGGCAGGCCGCCTGCAGGCCGCGGGCGCCGACATCATCAACCTGGGCATCGGACAGCCCGATTTCCCAACACCCGATCATGTCGTCGAGGCCGCCGTTAAGGCCCTGCGAGATGGACATCACGGTTACACGCCGGCCAATGGAATCCTGCCCCTTCGTGAAGCCGTGGCGGAAGACCTGAACAAACGACACGGTGTTTCCGTCGACCCGGAAAATGTCGTCGTCGTGCCCGGCGGCAAGGTTACGATGTTCTTCGCCATCATGATGTTCGGAGAACCCGGGGCTGAAATCATGTATCCGGATCCGGGTTTCCCGATCTATCGCTCGGTCATCGACTATTCCGGCGCCAAAGCGGTTCCGATCCCACTGTTGGAGAAGAACGGCTTTGCTTTCTCCGCAGATGAAGTGCTGTCCCGTATTACGCCGCAGACGCGCCTGATCATCATCAACAGCCCGGCTAACCCGACCGGCGGTGTGACCCCGGCCGAGGAAATGGACAAGCTATGCCAAGGCCTGGCCGATTTCCCGGATGTCGCCATCATGTCCGACGAGATTTACAGCCAGATGCTGTATGACGGGCGTCAACATCGCAGCATTCTGTCCTATGACCATTTGAAAGATCGAGCGATCATGCTCGATGGATGGTCGAAGACCTATGCGATGACCGGATGGCGGCTGGGATTTGCCGTTTGGCCGACGGAACTGGCTCCGGTTGCAACACGACTGGCGATCAACTGCCATTCCTGTGTGAACGCATCCGCGCAATACGCCGGCATCGCGGCGCTGCAAGGTCCGCAGGATGAAGCACGGGCCATGGTCAAAGCGTTCGACGAACGTCGCAAGGTCGTGATGAAGGCACTGAACGAACTGCCCGGCTTTTCCTGCATTGAACCCGCCGGCGCATTCTATGCTTTCCCAAACATAGGCGGCACCGGCCTGACCGCCGCGGAGGCGCAGGATCTGTTTCTTGAAAAGGCAGGCGTGGCGACGATTGCCGGAACCAGTTTCGGTATCCATGGGGAAGGCTATATCAGGGTCTCGTACGCCAATTCCACGGCGAATATCCGAAAGGCGATGTCGCGGATGGCCGACGTCCTTGCGGCTCGAGGGTAGTACCAGGACACCTTATGCGTGGAACAGTAGCGAGGCTTGCCGAGATCTCACGACGGTTCCGCGCGTAAATCCTGTCTAATTTTTATGCATTTGCCTGTTTATTAGACAACCGCATCACCGGGCGAATCCCCTCAACAGGCTAATATATTGTTATTACTGCATAAATATAGAGACGGAGATTGGCATAGCCGATGCAATACCCTGAAAACGGCCGAACCCCTGTTCGGTCGCCAATCATGTAGCACCGGCGGTGAAACTCTTGCCGCTATTATCTGAGGGATCGGGTCGCCGATGAAAAAAATCGAAGCGATCATCAAGCCTTTCAAGCTTGATGAAGTGAAAGAAGCGCTGCATGAGATTGGAATCCAGGGCATTACCGTGACCGAGGCAAAGGGTTTTGGGCGCCAGAAAGGCCATACCGAACTCTACCGGGGCGCGGAATATGTCGTCGACTTCCTGCCCAAGGTACGGCTGGAAATCGTTTTGGACGACAATCTCGCCGAGCGTGCCGTAGAAGCCATCCAGAACGCCGCGCAGACAGGGAGGATTGGCGACGGCAAGATCTTTGTGAGCAGCATCGAAGAGGTCATCCGCATTCGGACCGGGGAACGCGGTTCGGATGCCATCTAGACCGGAGTGCGGAGACCGCCGAGACCGGTGAGCCGGTCCGATGTCCGGTTCCCGCCTCCAGCAACCACGCAAGTTCTTAACAAGAGGAAGAAGAGAACATGTCAGACGTTCAAACTGTCATGAAAATGATCGAGGAAAATGACGTCAAATACGTCGATTTCCGGTTCACCGACCCGCGCGGCAAGTGGCAGCACACGGCGCAGTACGTGACAACCATCGATGAAGAAACCCTGACCGAGGGAATCATGTTCGACGGTTCGTCCATCGCCGGTTGGAAGGCCATCAACGAATCCGACATGATCCTTAAGCCGGACCTGTCTTCGGCGGTCATGGACCCCTTCACCGCGCAGCCCTGCCTGATCCTGTTCTGCGACATCCTGGAGCCGTCGACCGGCCAGCCGTATGAACGCGATCCGCGCTCGATCTGCAAATCGGCCCTGGCCTACATGGAATCGCTCGGCATCGGCGACACCGCCTATTTCGGTCCGGAAGCCGAATTCTTCGTCTTCGATGACGTGAAATGGTCCACGAACCAGGAATTCATGGCCTACAAGATCGACTCCGAAGAAGACCCGTACAACAGCTTCGCTGACTTCGAAGACGGCAACACCGGCCACCGTCCGGCGACCAAGGGCGGTTACTTCCCGGTCGCGCCGGTCGATAGCGGGCAGGACATGCGCGCCGAAATGGTCAGCGTCATGGTCGAAATGGGCCTCGACATGGAAAAGCACCACCACGAAGTGGCGCCTTCCCAGCATGAGCTCGGCATCAAGTTCGACACGCTGGTTCGCACCGCGGACACCATGCAGAAGTACAAGTACTGCGTCCACATGGTGGCCCATGCCTATGGCAAGACCGCGACCTTCATGCCGAAGCCGGTCGTCGGCGACAACGGGTCCGGCATGCACACGCACCAGTCGATCTGGAAGGACGGCAAGAACATGTTCGCCGGTTCGGGTTATGCGGACCTCAGCGAAACCTGCCTCTACTACATCGGCGGTATCATCAAGCACGCCAAGGCGCTGAACGCGTTCACGAACCCGTCGACGAACAGCTACAAGCGTCTGATCCCGGGCTTCGAAGCGCCGGTCCTGCTGGCCTATTCCGCCCGCAACCGCTCGGCCTCCTGCCGTATCCCGTATGTGTCGAGCCCGAAGGGCAAGCGCGTCGAAGTCCGCTTCCCGGACGCGACCGCGAACCCGTATCTGGCCTATTCGGCGATGCTGATGGCCGGCCTCGACGGCATCCAGAACAAGATCCATCCGGGCGATCCGATGGACAAGGATCTGTACGACCTGCCGCCGGAAGAACTGGCCGAGGTCCCGACGGTTTGCGGCTCGCTCCGCGAAGCGCTCGAGTCGCTTGATGCGGACCGCGACTTCCTGAAGGCAGGTGGGGTCATGACCGACGAGATGATCGACGGTTACCTCGAACTGAAATGGGAAGAAGTCTATCGCCTGGAGCACACGACCCATCCGGTCGAGTACGAAATGTACTACAGCGCGTAATACCTTTCCTCGCCCCGGTCGTTAAACCGGGAAGAGATCGGTTTCAAGAAAGCCCTGCCGGACCTTCCGGCGGGGCTTTTTTCTGTCCTGGGTGCCGGATTACCCCATCCTTTGGACAAAAGGCGCGTACATGAGTAACGATTTGTAAATCTTTTGACGGTATTTTCGCCAAAGTAGACACATAGACAAAGCCAAGTGACCGGTAAGATCATGAAACTGACGAGACTAGCCCTGTATTGCCAACCGTCCGACACCTTCCGTCTGACGAGCCTGGCCGGCATTCTCAAAAAGAACCGGGAATACAACGGCAACTTCGATATTTCCGCCGTCATGGCGATGACCCAGACGCATTTCATGTATGTCATGGAAGGCCCGCGCGAAGCCGTCTCCCATGCTTTCTCCAACATCATGTGGGACACCAATTTCCGTAATGTCGTTCTTTTCGGAATGGAAGAGATTGATCAACGCATGTATGACGCCGGTCCGGTGGATTTCATTTCGGCGGATGCCTTTTCGGTCGAGTTCTGCCGCGAGACATTGAAAATGCCACGCATTTTGCCGTCGCTTCTGAGTTTCGAGAACGCAAAACGGCTGCTGCTGAAAGCCAGCGAAAAACGTGATATACTGGCAAAGTCTCAGCAGCTAATCGACGATTGCGCGCGTGAAGACTATTTCGAGATCGCGGTCTAGGCAGCAAGTTACAAGAGCCGCCCAGGATAAAGAGCAGCCAAACCTTCGGAACCGATTTCCCCAGCAGGTCCGGAGCGGGACGGCTGAAGGTAGTTGAATGAAAGAGATACGGTTAGCGTATTACAGCAAGCCCGCTGATACCTTCCGGTTCACGGATCTCGAACCGATTCTTGCCGTTTCACGCCGGAATAACGAGCGCCTCAACGTCACTGGCCTTCTTGGCCTGACATCGACGCATTTCATGCATTACCTCGAAGGGCCGCGGGAATCCGTCTCCCACATCTTCTCGCATATTATCCACGACCGCCGCCACCGGGACGTGACCTTCTATTGCGTCGGGGAAATCGAGGATCGTCTCGTACCTGAAGACCCGTTGGCATTCGTCGGTGGGAAAGCGTTCTCCGAAGACCTGTGCATGCAGTTGTTCGGCAGAAAGACGATCATCCCGTCTTTGCTGAACCAGCGAGCGGCCATGGCGTTGTTCAACGCCCTGGCCCAGGACCGGCCGCAAATGGCGGAATCGGAGAACCTGCTACGGGAAGCGCTGCAGGACGACTATTTCGAAATCTCGTTCTAGTCCGGAAAGGCGGCTCGCCGTTTTACCCTTCCCTGCCCGCCAACTCGGCAAGACAATCAACCAGCACCCGTGTTCCGTCCGCCAGATCGTGCGGTAACGCATCCTCCGCCTCGTTGTGGCTGATACCGTCGACACAGGGAACAAATATCATGCCGGTCGGCGCGAGCGGCGGGATGTACATCGCGTCATGCCCAGCGCCGGACGGCATTCGGCGTCCCGGCAGTTCCAGGTCACGACGCTTTGAATCAATAAGCCCGACTATATCGTCCGAAAATGGCGTTACCGGGGAATCAGACAGGCGGGTCACCTTGGCCCGACAGCGCCGTCGCGCCGACACCTCACCGGGAAGACATTCTATCAGGTTCGACATGCGTTCTATTTCCGAATTTTCCGGATGCCGCAAATCAATCGTGAAGACGACATGGCTCGGCACCGTGTTGGGCGCGCCGGGTTTTGCGATGAAGCGCCCGACGGTGAAACGCATGGCATCGGCCTCGTCCTGCGCCGCACGTTCCAGTTCGGCCACGATCTCCACCGCCGCGAGCACGGCATCGGACCGGTTCGCCCGCGGCGTGGTACCCGCATGCGCCTCCTCACCAAACACTTCGACCTCGAACAGATTCTGGCTTTGCACCGACGTTACGACCCCGATTGTCTCACCCGCCGAGACGAGAATCGGCCCCTGTTCGATATGCGCTTCGATATAGGCCGCCATCGGAGCGCCAAATCCTCTTGGCGCAGCATCCTTCGTTTGTTCCATGACAGCGGTAAGCGCCTCTCCGACGCTCGTTCCCGCCGGGTCCTGGACGGATAGTGCCCAGTCAAGCGTATAGCGGCCGGTATAAACGCCCGACCCCATGCATGAGGGCGGGAAACGGGCCCCCTCCTCATTTGTCCAGGCCACCACTTCTACCGGATGCCGTGTTCGAATACCAGAGTCCTCCAAGGCTTCCAGTGCTTCCAACCCCGCCATCACGCCATAGGCCCCGTCGAACCTGCCTCCGGTCGGTTGTGTGTCGAGATGCGACCCCGTTGTGACGGGCGGCAGACTGTCTTCCGAACCGTTGCGTCGGACAAACAGGTTCCCGATATCATCCTGAAAGATCGAAAAGCCGCGGGATAGTGCCCAATCCGCCAGAAGACGCCTTGCCGCTCCGTCTTCCGCAGTCAACGCCTGGCGGTTCACACCGCCCTTCGCCGTAGCGCCGATCTTCGCCAAATCCGTCAACCGACCCCAGAGCCGGTCCTGCTTAACGAAGTTCGATATCCGCATTGTATCCCCGTTCGGTCACACCCATGTCATTCGACATCAGCCATGATCCATTTGAGAGTGAGTGGCTGGCGCCGGTCAGACGATCCTGGCGGAATGCGACGGAAACTTCAAAGCGATTGGATGCTGGATTTGAACGAAACCACGCCCGGCAGGCCCGACGATATCGGCGGAGCCCCAAAAGCATTCCGATTCTTCGACAACAGAGAGAAGTACCTGCTCTTCGTCACGACCTGCAGCGAGAAATGGGCGGTAGCCGACCGCGTTGGACATGAATTGCGGCACCTCAAACCGAGCCCACCGGCCTTGCGGGTGTTCGACGCCGGCATGGGCGACGGCAGTGTGCTGACACGGGTGTTGCGGGAGATGCATTGCCGCTTCCCCACGATCCCGTTCCAGGTCGTCGCGAAGGAGATAAGCCTGGAGGATGTCCGCTTATCCCTCGACAAGATCGCCGACCGGATGCTTGAACATCCGGCGACGGTCTTCGTCGCAACCAACCTTTATTACAGCGAAGCTCCTGCTCTTCGCCCCCGGGATCCCGCCAAATTAAAGGATTTCAACTGGTTGGAACTTCCGCTCAAAGGGCGCACAAGTCATGAATTCGATGAACAATTGCGGGAAGTTCAGTCGAAGCTTGCCGATATTTGGCAGACCCGCACCAGTCCCAAGACTGGGAATCCGCTCTACGCCAAACCGTCGGCTCTCGTCATTTACCGGGAAGACCAGCGTTTCGTACTCGATCAGGTGATACCGCGGCCGGATCCGGTTCGATTCGAGGATATCACACCGGCCTATGATTTGATTATTGCGTCGCAGCCCTATCGCGCCCGTCAACCGGCCGAGTTCAAGGTCGACAAGGTGCTTGGCCCCTTGGCGAAGTCGCTTGCCCCCAACGGTCGCATGATCGTCATCCAGTCGGCGGGACGAGATCCGGGCATGGAAATCGTTCACGGTCTGTGGCCGGATGAACGGCCCTTCGCGACCCCGGCGCACATGCTGGTGACGACCATGCGCGACATGCTCGCGCAATCCGATCCCGATTTGAAATATGACGAGCAAGGAGAAACCGGATCATTGTTCCGTTTTCATCTTCACGCACTGCCGAGCGAACTGGGCGAGAGCATCGGAACCTCGACCCTGCTTGCCGCTTGGAACGCGGCGGTCTACGTCGCCCAGATCGAAGACCGCCGCCTAACGGAAGCAATGACCGACAGCAAATATCTCGACGTCACCGCCGATGTCTTGCGCCGTAATGGCGGTCTCTGGTTCCTGGATGAAGCCTTCGTCGTTTATCGGCCCGGTTGACCGATCCCGGCCCCGTTGCACCGATCGCTATCGCGGCACCTCCACGGTGACTTCCTTCCCGCCCCAACCATGAACCTTGTCATGGGCGCGCACCGTGACCCGGTCGACACCGGCCGGCACCTTCACCCCGGTGAGCGACCGCGTGAAAGGCTGTTCGTCCACATGCGGGTGGAACAAGGTTCGCACCCCCAGCACCTTGCCGTCCGGTCCAACCACCTCCCAGGCATCCGCATAGTGATCCCAACCCATGTCTTCATGTGCGACCGTAACGTCGAAGCGATACGTTTCGCCTTGCTGGGACACCGCAACCTTCAGAACGTCGGCCTTCCCCGCCAGAGCCGTGGCGGGAAGCAACATGACAAGCCATGCGCACGCCAGCACCAGTCTTCGCATTGCGTCGTCCTCCTTTGATCTGCCTATTCAGAAACGGGCCTGGGACGACGGTTCTCATCAATGGCGACATAGGTAAACACACCTTCGGTCACTTTTACGCGTTCACCGGCGGCATCCCGCAGGGCCCAAGCCTGAATATGGACCGTTATCGACGTCCTGCCGATTCGCTTGATCTCCGCATAGCAGCAGACCACGTCACCCACGAATACCGGACTATGGAAGACCATGCTGTCCACGGCGATGGTCGCGACACGCCCGCTTCCCTTCACCCGCGCCAGGACACCACCGGCTATATCCATCTGCGCCAGCAGCCATCCGCCGAAAATGTCCCCCGCCGGATTGGTGTCCGCCGGCATGGCCAGCGTGCGGATTACCAGCTCGCCGCGCGGTTCTTCCTGTTGTGAATCAGTCATTTGCCTGCTCCCCGCCACTCGTTATTGAAATACAATATCTTGTGTATATGATCCGGCAATCCCACTTGATAAGCTTGTTGCGCCTTGGGGCGCCCGGTATACTGAGCCCATGGACGATCTATTCCACAGTGACGATTCAGATAATAGCCCGAACGGCTATTCCGCAAAGGATATCGAGGTCCTCGAAGGCCTCGAACCCGTACGCCGCCGGCCCGGTATGTATATCGGTGGAACCGACGAACGCGCCCTTCATCACCTTGTCGCGGAAGTCCTCGACAACTCGATGGACGAGGCCGTCGCCGGCCATGCGAGTCGGATCGAGGTGGAACTCGGTGCCGACGGATCGGTGACCATCCGGGACAACGGCCGTGGCATCCCGATCGATCCGCATCCCAAATACAAGGATAAGTCCGCGCTTGAGGTCATCCTGACCACGTTGCATTCCGGGGGTAAATTCTCCGGCAAGGCCTACGCGACATCCGGTGGTCTGCACGGGGTCGGCATTTCCGTCGTCAACGCGCTGTCGGACGAAATGAGCGTGGAAGTCGCGCGGGATCGAAAATTGTTCCGGCAGACCTTTTCGCGCGGGCACCCGACCACGAAACTCACCGAAATCGGCGAGGTCAACAATCGCCGCGGCACAACGGTGACCTTCCACCCGGACAAGGAAATCTTCGGCCAGGACGCCGAGTTCCAACCCCACCGCCTGTATCGGATGGCGCGTTCCAAGGCCTACCTTTTCAAGGGCGTGGAGATCCGCTGGTCATGCGATCCATCGCTGTTGAAGAGCAAGGCCGAAGCCGAGACCCCGGAAAAGGACAAACTGCATTTCCCGGGCGGTCTGCGGGATTACCTGAACGCTACACTGAACGGACGCGTTACGGTGACCCCGCGTCCCTTCGCCGGTGAAATGAAGGCCGATGACGGAATTGGACGGGCCGAATGGGCGGTCCATTGGCCTTTGGATGGCGACGGCTTCGTCAGTACCTATTGTAACACGGTGCCGACCTCTCAAGGCGGCAGTCATGAAACCGCCATGCGCGGCGCAATGGCGAAATCGCTACGCGCCTATGGCGAGTTGGTCGGCAACAAGAAGGCAGCGCAGATCACGGCGGAAGATGTCGTCGGGGAAGCGAGCGTTTTGCTCTCTGTTTTCATCCCCGACCCTCAATTCCAGGGTCAGACCAAGGAAAAACTGGCCTCACCCGAAGCGGCAAAGCTTGTGGAAACGGCGATCAAGGACCGCTTCGACCATTGGCTGGCGGAAGACCCCGCCTCCGCCAATGACCTGCTGGAACGCATCCTGGAACGTGTCGACGACCGGCTGAAACGGCGCCAGCAAAAAGAGCTTCAGCGTAAGTCTCCGACACGGAAACTTCGCCTGCCGGGTAAATTGGCTGACTGTTCCTCCTCCGGTCCGGAAGAAACGGAAATCTTTCTCGTTGAGGGCGATTCCGCCGGCGGGTCTGCGAAACAGGCGCGAAACCGGAAAACCCAGGCCATCCTGCCCCTGCGCGGGAAGATCCTGAACGTCGCCAGCGCCAGCGCCGACAAACTTCAGGGCAATCAGGAGTTGAAGGATCTCGCCCAGGCACTCGGATGCGGCATGCGCGGGGACTGCAATCCTGAAAAACTGCGCTATGACCGCGTCATCATTATGACCGATGCGGATGTCGACGGCGCGCATATTGCGTCGCTGTTGATGACCTTCTTCTACCGGGAGATGGGCCCAATCATTGAGGCCGGTCGCCTCTTTCTCGCGGTTCCCCCGCTCTACCGTCTCAGTCAGGGCGGAAAAACAGTCTACGCGCGGGATGACGCGGATAAAGACGCGAAGCTCAAGAGCGAATTCAAGGCGAATGCGAAGGTCGAAATCAGCCGCTTCAAGGGCCTTGGTGAAATGCCGCCGCAACAACTGCGCGATACGACCATGGATCCGGCAAAACGAACCCTCATTCGGGTTGAACTGCCGAACCGCGCCTTTGAAGAGAATCTCGATGAAGCGCGCCGCACAGCAAAGACCGTCGATACCCTGATGGGCAAAAAGCCGGAACTCCGTTTCGCCTACATCCAGGAAAACGCTCGTTTCGTCGAAGAGATCGATATCTGACCGAAAGCGGGTCCCGAGGTCATTCTCTACGCGATGTACCAAAGGCACGGGTGCGCCAATTGGGTCCCGGTCCAGGCATTTTACTGAAAGGCCCAGCATACCGGCAATAAGCGTCCTTCAGTTCAGCGCGCACCTGCAGCCGAACCCTCCCCAAGGGTTCCTCGTCGGATTGCCTATCGGCCGCGGGAAATTTGATGCCGTCGACAAAAATACCCTCAGTGGCGTCACCGGTCGGCCAGGGCTAAACGCAACCCCAAAACACCGAAGGCGCCGGCGAAAGAACGCCGCAGCCACAGCAAGACTGTGGGGCGAGAAATCACATAGTCCCGGGCCAACGAAGCGCAGCCGCCATAACCGATGAAGACCACGAAAGTCATCACCATGAAGACAAAGGCCAAGGTGATCAGTTGTGGTGTCGGGTTGGAAGCGTCCGGCGAAATGAATTGCGGCAGGAATGCGAGGAAAAACAGCGATAGCTTGGGATTCAGCACGTTTAACAACAACCCGTTGCGAACCAATGTGAATGCAAGATGCCGCGAACGTTCTTCACTCACCGAAAGTGCTCCGCCGTCTCGCAGGATCGTCCAAGCCATATAAAAGAGGTAGGCGACACCGAGATATTTCAGGATTTGAAAGGCGACGGCGCTGGCGTGAAGAACCGCGGCCAAACCGACAATGCTGGCAACGGCAGCCGGCAGAATGCCGAGCGTGCAGCCGAACGCCGCCGCAACACTTGCCCTGAATCCCTGGCCCAAACCGACGGCAAGGGTATAGAGAACGCCTGTACCAGGCAGCAGAACCACCACCAATGAAGTCAAAAGAAATTCAACGCTCATCAAGATCTCCCATCCGATCGAGGATCGGCCTAATCAAATTCTGCCGGAAGATATTCAAATCCCATCTAATTGACCTTACATTAATACAGCAATTCGGCGCATAGTCGCCGGGTTAAAGGGACATTGGAGGGGCAAGCCATGTTCGGACGAACGGTCCGGGCATTGCATATTGTCAACAGCACCGCGTTCGATCCTCCGAACCGGTCTTAGAGGAGTTTACCGAATGAAACACGCTCTCTTGGGCTTGGCTGCCGCCTCCGCTGTGTTGGCCGGCTGTGCAACCGGCGACGGCGTTGTGATCCACAACCGATACCAGGCTGCGGACTACAACTACGCTTCGATGCAGTACTACAACGCAGACAAACCGAGCTTTGTCGAAGTCCACAACAATCCCTATAGCGGTGCGGATGCGGATGACCGCATTGCGTCACTGATGCGCGGCCACAATGCCGGCCGCCCGATCCTATTCACGGCGGACCGCAACTATGCCGGCGGCGACACCAAATTCGTCGTTGTTTTCAATCCGCCATCATCCATGACCGGTTATGCCGCGTGCAATCTGGACGGTGGACAGGCCGGCGCGGGCGGTGACCAGGGCAAGGTATTGATGTCCTACTGCGTCAACGGCCAGGACAAGTCCTCGCTGCGCGCATCGGCCAGTTCGGTGGAAAACCTGCTGGCACGCGGAACCCATGAATTGTTGCCGGAAGTTTTCACGAAGAAGCAGGGCAGCGGAAACAGCTGACCTTCCGGTCCGTCAATCGGGGGAAATTTGGGCTCGGCGGTTTGGGGGAACCGCCGTCCCGAACCGAAGAGGCCTTTCGATGACTTCGATGAAAACGATTACTCTGTCTTTAGCCGCCGCGGGTCTGACGGCATGCGCTGCCGGCGGTGCGGTTGGGATCGCCCCCTATAAGATTTACGGCGAACGCTTCTCCCCTAAATACCAGTTCGGTGACCTCCAATATTACAACAATGACAAGCAAATGGCTGTGGAGGTCGTGAATCAGCCCTTCACCCAACCCGATGCCGATGACCGCATCGCATCCGCCATGCGCGGCAAGAACCAAGGCGCACGGATTGAATTCACAGCACATCCGGGCCCGGTGACACCGGATGAAACGAAGATCATCGTCGCCTTCGGAACGGATAGTTCCGATGCCGGGGCGTCCTATTGCGGCAATAATCCGGTAACGCCGAGCGCCAAACCCGACGACGAACACATGCGTATGCTCATGATCTACTGCAAACATGACAAATTCATGAGTTCTGTCCGCGGTGAGATGCCGACCACACGGAATGTCGATGATCCAACGTTCAAGAGCATGCTGGCACTGGCAACGAAACTGGTGATCCCGCTTCAGGACCCGTTCAACGAGAATCGCGGGCGTAAGAAGCGCGTCAGTTCCTGACCGTCGGACATGAATACGGCCTTACGCGGGGACGGTAGATAGCCATCACTCATACATGCCGACTACGGTTATCGATCGCAGTGTGGCTGGCGGGAATACTTCTTCTCGCCGGCTGCGCCGGCACGCGCGCATCCTACATGGTCTATGGCGAACGCTACCACCCCGGTTACGATTTCGGAGAACTGCAATACTACAACGGCGACAAGGAAATGGCCGTTGAGGTGATCAATACACCGTTTGAGGATAAAAAAGCTACAGCGCGTGATATAGCTCTTTCAATGCGTGGCAAGAACCGTGGTACCCGCATCGCCTTTACCGCCGAGCCCGGCCCCCTGACCCCGAAACAGACCAAGATCATCATCGCCTTCGACATGCGGCCCTCGGATGACGGGTATGGGTATTGTCGGGACTATCTTCCCGACGAAACCGGACAAACCGGAACGTCGACGGCCCAGACGGAGACTGAGACCGACCGCCTGCACATGGTCATGGTTTATTGCAAACGGAACAGTTTCGTCAGTTCCGTGCGCGCCCGCATGCCCCGCCCGGCAACCGTCAACGACCCCGCATTCCAGAACATGCTGGCCGAAGTCACCCGACGATTGCTGCCGCGCCCGCATCCGCTCTACGACGACGATCAGCGCGAGGAGACTCGCCGACTGCTGGATATTTTGGGTTATTAACCGCGCTTGAGCCAACCACGAAGAGCCTCGTTGACGGTGTCCGGCCGTTCCATGGTCGACATATGGGCACAATCCTCGATAACCGTCAGGTCCGCGCCGGGAATCAAGCCCGCCATCTCCTCATGAAAGGCCAAAGGCGTCAGTTTGTCCTGGCGCCCGCAGATGAGTGAGACCGGCAGATCATAATCGGGCATGTCGGCCCGGCTATCCTGCCGTTCGATCAACGCCTTCACTTGGGCCGGAAAAGCCTTTTCCGCAACGTCCTTCATCATGGCGCGCATAGGGCGGATCAAAGAGTCCTCGTCCAACCGATTTGGCGGCACGACGAGTTCCAGGAATTCCTGAACCAATGTATCAACTTCACCCGCATTGAAACGATCCAACATCCGGCGCCGTTGCGCTGCACGTTCCGCATTGTCCGCTCCTGGATTTGTGTCCAGAAGGGCCAAACGCTCGACCCGTTCCGGCGCCTGTCTCATGACCTCCATACAGACCATGCCCCCCATGGAAAGGCCGGCCAGGGAGAACCGCGGGGGCGCTTTGCTGAGCAGACGAGCGGCCATCCCCGCCAAACTATCGTCTGCGGTAACATCGGCGATGGTGGACCGCGCGAGCCCCTCCAAGCCGGACACCTGATGTTCCCAAAGCGTGGCGTTGCACAGATGCCCTGGCACCAGCACCAAATCGATCATTAAACCAGTTTCCTTCCCGCGGCACGGGCGCTTAGTGCCCGTTTGTTGTGATTATTCAGACCCGGTCTGCGCGTAAACTTACTTGATCAGTTTCGAGATATCCTTGAAGGCGTCCGTCCCTGCCTCCCCCATCCATTCGAAGCATACCATCTCGGACGTGACGATATGGATGCCGGACGACCGCATCCGATCGATTGCCGCGGACTTATCCCCGGCCTTGCGACTGGAACAGGCATCGATCACGACATAAGGGTTCAGGCCTTGCGCCAGGAACCCAAAGGCTGTCTGCAAAACGCAGACATGCGTTTCGACCCCGCAGATTACGATCTGTTTCCTGTTCTTTCCCGCGACATGCCCGGCGAGACCGGAGTCTGCGGCGCAACTGAAGGCGGTCTTGTCCAGCGTTTCCCCTTCTTCCAGAAGCGCCTCGATTTCCGGCACCAATGGCCCCAGACCTATTGGATACTGCCGCGACGCCGATACAGGAATACCGAGCCGACGGGCCGCCTGTGTCACGATGGCCGTTCTCTCGACGACACGTTCCGGACCGTCCATGGCCGGCATCAGGCGACCTTGAATGTCGACGATCAGAACCTGGGATTCTTCGGCTGATAGCAGCATGCTGGGGATCTCCACAATCGAGGGGATGACAAAAATAGCCGCCGATGCAGCGTTTCTGCAATTCACAGCCCGCAAACCCGCAGAACCATTGACATTCTGCACTGCAACACTATGATCGCCACACTTCTTGCGGGATTGTATCCGGCATTACATGGGGACCGATTTTTATAGGGACTTGCGTTCGTTGCAGGCGCCGCCCCCTCTTTAAGGACAGCATGACAGAAACATTTGCCGATTTGGGCCTGGGCGAAGGCATCCTCCGCGCCGTGGCCGACGCGGGTTACGAAAAGCCGACCCCGATTCAACAGAAAGCCATTCCCTACGTCCTGATGGGACGCGACATTCTCGGCTGTGCGCAAACCGGCACCGGCAAGACCGCATCCTTCACCTTGCCGATGATCGACATTCTGGCACAGGGACGCGCACGGGCACGCATGCCCCGTTCGGTTATTCTGGAGCCGACGCGCGAACTGGCCGCTCAAGTCGCAGAAAACTTCGACACCTATGGCAAGTACAACAAGCTGACCATGGCGCTTTTGATTGGCGGGGTGTCCTTCACCGAGCAGGAAAAACTGCTGGATCGCGGTGTCGACGTTCTGATCGCGACGCCTGGCCGACTTCTCGACCACTGCGAACGCGGGAAGGTCATTCTGACCGATACCAAGGTATTGGTGATCGACGAAGCCGACCGCATGTTGGACATGGGCTTCATTCCCGATGTCGAGCGCATCGTCGGCCTGATGCCGACCATACGGCAAACCCTGATGTTCTCCGCGACCATGCCGCCGGAGATCAAGAAACTGGCGGACAAGTTCCTGATGAATCCGAAGGAGATGGCTGTCGACCCGCCCTCCTCCACCGCGGACACCGTGGAACAGGCTTTCGTCACCGTGCAGCCGCGCAGCAAACGCAAAATGCTTCGGTCCCTGATCGATCGCGAAGGCGACTCGTTGAAGAACGCGCTTATTTTCTGTAACCGAAAGCGTGAAGTCGCGGACCTATTCGCCAGTCTGCAGAAGTCGGGCTATCCCGTCGGTGCCCTGCATGGCGACATGGACCAGTACAAGCGGATGGAATGGCTGGAGAAGTTCCGCACCGGCGAAGTCTCGCTGTTGATCTGTTCGGATGTCGCCGCGCGCGGCTTGGACATCGCGACGGTCAGTCATGTCTTCAATGTCGATGTCCCGAACAACGCGGAAGATTATGTTCATCGGATCGGGCGGACCGGACGTGCTGGACGTCAGGGCAAGTCCATCACTTTCGTTACCAAGGACGACGACAAGCTTTGGGCCGCGGTGAAGAAGATCGTTGGCAAGGACATTCCGGAACTGGAAATCGAAGGCTCGGCGCCGCGCGAGGAAGAACCTGAACAGACCGCGCCGCGCCGTGAGTCCAGAAGCCGCTCCGAAGGCAAGACGGACCGCTCCCGCGGCAAGCCGGAACGGGATAACCGAAGGTCTCGCCGCGGCCGAGACGATCACGAGATCGGCGAATTGGAGGAGCTGAAAGTTCCCTTCGGCCAAAGCGACCAGTTGCCGGCCTTCCTGCGACGATAGATAGGCACGGACCTTGGGGCGGATGGCCAGACGAGACTCCTTCCATACCATCCCGCCAAGCGGAAACCGGGGGCCTTTAGGCTATTGCGGACCGGGAATCGGCCATAACGGCGGGCCGCAGCTCTATCAGGGCTTCTAGACCTGGCTTTGGAAAAAGGCTCATCAACAAGCTTGGAAAGCCCCACCGCGGGAAGTTGTTCTGCGTCGCCTGAAACGCGCCAAGGCGCTCGGCATGTCGTATCACGACTACACGCTGGAGATTCTGGAACGCGGCCGATATCTGTGATCCGATACCCGGCAGCCTCTTGACGCCAAAGGCAGGTTCGCGACACTGCGTGACGGATCAATTACCCAATCAGGCCGGAAAAGATGCAGACGATTTTCATTCAGGTTAAATGCGACCTCGGCAAAGCCTATGTGGTCGCGGACGAAGCAATCGAGGTCGAAGGCGTATCCGAGGTGTATTCAACCTCCGGCCATTATGACCTGATGATGAAATGCTATCTGCAGGATGACGACGATATCGGCCATTTCGTCAATGAAAGCATACAGACCTTGCCCGGTGTTCGCGATACGTTCACCATCATAACCTTCAAGGCGTTCGGGTAACGAATTATAAACTTCTATTGCTGAATACTGCGACCTTGCCGGTATTGGGGGCAGAGAAGTCAGTTCGGAAAGGTCGACCGATGTCAAAAACCGTCTCGGATGTGGACGAAGAGAAGCTGCGGGCCGAAGTCCTTGGCCTGTTTCAGTATATTCAGCGTTTTCGCGAAGAAATTGCCCATATGATCCAGCCGGATGCGGAAAACGACAAAACCCGCTTCCAGACCATCTCGGAACAACTGGATGCCATCATCGCGGCCACCGAAGATGCGACCCATGTCATTCTCGAAGGCATGGAGCAGATCGACAACGTCACCACGAAACTCCGCGAAGTAAAGGATCCATCGGAAGTAGGTCCCCTTTGCGACGAGTTGGAACAGATTTCCATGAACACCATGGAATCCTGCACATTCCAGGACATTACGGGCCAACGGGTAACGAAAATCGTTCGATCCATGCAATTCGTGGAATCCCGTGTCGACGCGATGCTGGAAATCTGGGGCCGGGACGAAGTTCAAAACCTGGCCAAGCAGTCCGCCGAAATGGCGGACAAGCGCGAAGGCGATGAGGCTCTGCTCAATGGACCGGCATTGGAAAGCGAACAGTCTATCAGCCAGGCCGATATTGACGCGCTGTTCGACTAGTACCTACCGAACGCGCCCTTCTCGCCGCCGAAGACCGGACGAAATTACTCGATGACCGGTCAGCCACAGCCGAAATACAGGACCGACGACATTCGCAAGTCGATCGGTGTTCTATTGGCTTCGTATCCGGCCGTCCTTGCCGTAAAGGCTTCCATCGTCGTGGTCTTTGTCGCGCTGTTTCTTCGATCGTTCGGGGTGGGCGGTTCTTTCGTCACATCGATCGTTAGTTGGTGCACCGGCCTGTTGGTCATCGAAACAAGCCTGCTGATGATTTCTCAGCGGGTCTCCTTTTTCGGCAATCTCCGCAACGTCGTTTTGTTCCTGATCGTTGGCATCGCGCTCTTCACGCCGATCAAATCGGTATTGATGCTCCGCCTTTACCCGATCCTAAGGGACGGCATCGGAGAACGGCGCCTGCCGAAACCCGTCGCCTTGGCCCTGACACCCGGTTGGTTGATTGCGTGCTTGGCCGGCATAGCACTGGACTATGTGTTGGCGCAGGATGGGGCCTGCAGCGGATGGCCCGACTGCTTCCGTACGGCTTTCAGTTTGGCGCTGTCTTGACGGTCAAACGTCCCCGAAAATCGGTTTGAAAACCTGCTCGAAACTGGTCTCGTAAAGCCCTGACTTTACGAAATTATAGGGCGTCAGGTTCGTGGCCTTGATATAGACGCCGACAATCTCGCCGTCCTCGACGTCGAGGTCGATTATATTGACGCATCCCATATCCTGTTCGAACGCCTTGAGGCCAGCAAGTCCCGCTCCTGAGGCCCATGCAAGGACGGCACGATTGACGCCGTCATGGGCAACCAGAAGCATTCGCCGCCAACCGGCATCCGATACCAGTTTCGAGAAAGCATCGGTGACCCGATCATAAAAAGGGCCGAAGGCATCGCCGCCGGCGAAGGTCGCATCGGGCAGATGCGCCTGCTCCAAGGTCCTGATGAAAGTCTGCGCCCTTTCCGCCTCGGGAACCGAGGAGACCCTGCCACCGCGAATCTCCAGAAATCCGGGATCATCCTCCAGGGGCGGACCGTTTCCCCCAAGTACCAACTCTGCCGTCATCCGGGTTCTCGGAAGCCCTGAACAGACCGCCCTATCGAGCACCACACCGGACAACATCGCGGCCGCTGCCTGGGCCTGCCCCCTCCCGTTCTCCGTCAGGGTGACCAGCTTCGGGTTCACCAGCTTGCCGTCAGGGCCGCGGTAATCGACCTCACCATGGCGCATCAGGAAAACCCTGCGGCGGTTCTTCGTCCCCGGCAAACTCATACTCTCACCCCAATCCCATCTCGGCGTCCGTATTAGCGGGCAGCAGAGTGCAACCTGTTGCGGCATGCGGAAAGCCCCCTTATCAAGGATACCGTCATTACGGAATCGAAGATGTGGCCGGACCGGCCCCGAAGGAATGAAATGGCCTTGGACAAACGGCTAAATGCCTATCGCGACGACCTGGCGGAGATCGCGCTCGAAGGTCAGGTTTCCGCGTCGAGATTTACATCGGGCGATTTGGGCAGGATCGTGACAGCCGTCGCGCCCCTGCGCCGGTCCCCCCGCCCGGGCGCACCGCTGGACACGGAGCTGTTGTTCGGTGAAGAGTTGACGGTCCTGGACCGCACCGATGGATGGGCTTGGGTCAAAAGCGGCCGCGACGGCTATGTCGGTTACACACCGACCGGAACCATCGGCCCTGTCGGGCCAGCCCCGACACACCGTATGGCCGCCTTGCGCGGGTTCGTCTTCCCGCGACCCGACCTGAAAGCCCCGCCGATCATGACGCTTCATTTCGGGTCCAGGCTCGCCGTAGTCGGGGAAAGCGGCGCCTACGCTGAACTCGCTGACGGCGGCTACATCTACTCCGACTACCTTCGACCAATCGACGAATTGGAGGCTGATCCCGTCGCCGTTGCCCTGCAATTTCTACACGCCCCGTATCTTTGGGGCGGTCGCAGCAGCCTCGGTCTCGATTGCAGTGCGCTGGTGCAGCTTTCCTGGCAGTCCTGCGGCATTGAATGCCCGCGCGACACAGATATGCAATTCGATAATTTCGGCAGTCTGCTGAACTACGACGGCGATGAGAACAGCCTTAAGCGCGGCGACCTCGTCTTCTGGAAAGGGCATATTGGCATCTGGCTCGACCGGGACCGATTCCTTCATTCCAACGCCAGCGACATGAAGGTTGCAATGGCACCTCTGGCTTTCACTGCCGAACGCATCGCCGCGAAAGGCGAAGGGCCAATCACGGGTATCCGGCGTCCGCCGATGCCCATCGCAACGGCATCATAGACCCCATTGCAGGAAAACAGTTGAATAAACGCTTAGTAAAATCCCCGCGTGCATGGCAGCGCATGTTAAGTGGACGGCGCCTCGACCTGCTCGACCCGTCACCGCTGGATGTGGAGATTGAGGATATTGCGCATGGTCTTGCCCGTGTCGCGCGCTGGAATGGACAAACGACCGGCGATTGGCCCTTCTCCGTTGCCCAGCACTCCCTGCTCGTGGAGGCCCTGGTGCGCTTGATCAAACCGGAAACGCCGGCAGCCGACCTGCTTGCGGCACTGCTTCACGATGCCCCGGAATATGTGGTCGGCGACATGATCAGCCCTTTCAAGGCTGTAATCGGCGATGATTACAAATCTGTAGAAAAGCGTTTGATGACAGCTATTCATCTCCGGTTCGGACTGCCGGCGGAAACCAGCGAGCCCTTATCGAAACTGATAAAAAAGGCCGATCATGCATCAGCCTATATCGAGGCAACGGGTGTGGCCGGATTCTCCAAGACGGAAGCCCGCAGATTCTTTGGCGCCCCTCCTGCCGGCTTCGAACGCTTCGACCCGACACCGTTACCGACAGATGAAGCCAAACAGCGGTTTCTTCATCGTTTCGACGCTTTGCAATCCACGCTTTGATTATCCCTCCGGCTTGTGGTGGGTGCGCCCTATGCACTACCATGACGATTGTCCCATTTGGGGCATTTCCGGGGGTTTTGAGCGACGGGGCGCAGCACGGACATGGCGGAGAAGACCAAAGTCATTCGTCTCAAGGAAGTCAAACCTTCGGAAGCGCGGGCCAATGGCCGCCCCAGCAAGGCACAAGTCGCGTATCTTCAACGCGGTTTGGAGCAACCTGGTGGCAAACTGCCCCTATTCGACCTTCAGGGTCAGCGTATAAGCGAGCGCACCGTTCGAAGCTGCATTGAACAGGGCTGGGCGGAACCTTGGTTCAACAACCCGCTGAAACCCGATTGGCTGGTCTGTAAATTGACGGAGGCAGGCCGGGAAATGCTGCGCGGCTGACGGCCACGCTCACAACGCCTCCTTACGCCCTGCATTGGCCCGATCCTCGGCGCGGATCCGCCAGGCGAGTATCAACAGATTGGCGACCCCGAAGACCACCGCCAACCGCCACGCCCCGAAGGCCAAGGGCAACGCTATGATCTCCAGGGCCACGATCAGATAGTTCGGGTGACGGACGAATTCGAACGGGCCGCTGGTAATCAACGGCGCATCCGGCACCGTAATAATCCTGGTCGTCCAGTACCTGCCCAAGGTCTTGATCACCCAGACACGACCGGCCTGAAGACCCAGGAAAATGAATATCCAATAATAGTTCAGCGGCGGGCCCTGCAGCGCCGTCCAGAGCATCGCGACGAGCCATGCGGAATGCAGCAGCACAATGACGGGATAGTGCCCCGCCCCGTGCTCAACCGCACCTTCGGCCAACAGCGCTTCCGTGTTGCGACGGGCCACTCGAAGCTCGAACAGACGCTGGATAATGACCAGGACGACAATCAGGACGGCTAGTATCATGTCAGGCAAGCTCCACCAATCCGAAACCGGCCGTGAAGCCCGGCCCCAGCGCCATCATCGCGTGCAAGCCTTTGTCGCCGGCGCCGATCGCTCGGTTCAGAACACACAACGCTGTCACGGCCGACATGTTGCCCTGATCCCGCAAGACCGACCGCGCATGGCGCAGGACTTCCCCCGACAGCCCCAGAGCCCCTTCATAGGCCTCCAGTACTTTCCGGCCACCAGGATGCGCGACGATGCCGGAAAGCGCGGACAGCCTCGTTCCATGGCTTTCGAGAAAGCTCTCCATTGCCGGACGAACGTCCTGCCGCACCAAGGTTGGTATATCGCGTGAGAAGATTACACCGAGCCCGTCGTCTTCAACGCGCCAACCCATGATATCCAGACTATCCGGCCAGGTATGTTCGGCACTGCCGTGATAAAGTGCCGGTGCGCCGTCGACCGCCCCGGACCGCAGAACGATCGCCGCCGCACCGTCGCCGAACAGGGCGCTGGCGATGATATTCGCCTTTGTCATCTCCTGCGGCCTGAAGGTCAGCGCACAGAGTTCGACCACCAGCAACAACACCGTCTGACCCGGTCGCGTCCGCGCCATATCCGCCGCGCGTGCCAACCCGGTCACGCCCCCGACACAGCCAAGGCCGAAAATCGGCAAACGATTGATATCCGACCGGAAACCCAGACTGTTCAGCAGATGGGCGTCCAGACTGGGGGTCGTGATGCCGGTCGTGCTGACGGCCACGACCGTATCGACGTCCTGTGCCGTCAACCCGGCTTTCCCCAGAGCATCCGCCGCGGCCTGCTCCAAAAGCGCCAGGGCGTTCTCCTGAAACAATGCCGCCCGTTCGGGCCAGCCATGAGGTGAATTGTACCAATCGATCGGAACGCAGGAACTGCGGCTCTCAACCCCTGCATTGGCATAGGCGTCCTTAAGCCGTTCGAACATTTCCGGCCGGCCGGCAAATACGCCCTCACACAGTCCGACGACCTCCTCCTGATACAACCGATGCGGGGGAAATGCTTCTGAAACGGCAAGGATGGAGACAGGATCGGTCAAATGCCCGTCCTTTCATATCGATTTTGGATTTTCCGTCTGCTCAACGCGGCGGCTGCGCCAGCCAATCGATCGCCGCTTGCACGCCGCCCGAACCGATCGGAACTTCCAGGCGTTTCAAGGCCGCTTCGACCGACGCGAGACAGCCAAGAATCATTGGTTCGTTCATGTCGCCCATATGGCCGATCCGGAATGCCTTCCCGATCAGTTTACCCAGCCCCCCGCCGACGGCGACGCTGAAGTGGTCCCGGCACATGGCCCGCATTGCATCGGTTTGCACGTTCGGCGGCAGCAGAATGGTCGTCACGGCATCAGACCGTTCATGTGGATTCACAGCATTGAACTGCAAAGCTCCGCCTTCGCACCACTTCTCGACGCAAAGACGGACGGCTTCCGCCAATCTGGCATGACGACGGAACGCGCCTTCCAGCGTTTCTTCCTGCAACATGTTCAATGCTTCGCGCAGGCCGAAAATCGTGTGCTCCGGCGCCGTACCGCAAAATTTACGATAGTGCTCCTTGGCGGTCCGGTCTGTCCAATCCCAGTATCGACGCGGAAGCGTCGCGGATGCATGGGCGTCCATCGCTTTGGCGCCGGCCGCCACCAGGGCGACCCCCGGTGGACACATCAGGCCCTTCTGGCTGGCGGCGACGACCACGTCCACCCCCCATTCGTCCATTTCCAGGGGCGTGGTCGCCAGGGAGGCGATGGCATCCACCATGAAGAGAGCGGGATGGCCGGCCGTATCGATCGACGCTCGCAGTGCCTGAATATCACTGGTCACCCCGGTCGCCGTATCGGTATGAACCATCAGAACCGCTTTGATCGCGCGTTCCGTATCCGCCCGCAACGCCTGCTCGACGGCGGCAGGGTCGATCGCCCGGCGCCAATCACTGGCAACGGTCTTCACTTTCAGCCCCAGCGCAGCCGCGGTTTCGCCCCAGCCTGTGGAAAAATGGCCGGTTTCCGGTACCAGGATGGTGTCGCCGGGGGAAAGCGTGTTCACCATCGCCGCCTCCCAAGCGGCATGACCGTTTGCGGCATAGATGAAGACATCGCCTTCGGTCCTGAACAGCCATTTCAGATCCCGGAAGCACGACACCGCGATATCGATGAATTCAGGACCGGAAAAATCCACCGCCGGGCGGTGCATCGCTGTCAGGATTCGCTCGGGAATATTCGTCGGACCGGGAACGTTCAGGAATTCCCGCCCCCGCTTCACAGGGGCCGGTTCGTTCGCGGCCATCGGAACAGGGGCGCGTTGCACACTCATGAGCTTACCTTCGGGCTTACCAATGCGATTGGGGAAAAATCACTAACGGTGGCATCAGGGTTAACCCAGGGTTCGCTCCCTGTCCACGGCCATTGCCCCGAAATCGCGCCAAACACGGAAACGCCGTCAATTACCGATCTGCGATCCGCGCCGTTCCAGATCCTTAATCCAATCCAGCCCAGGAAGCACTTCACTTCTGGTAAACTCCAGCCGCTGCTGCGGCCCTCCCACGCCGGAGTTCTTAAATTTTCTCTTCCAATGTTCCATTTTCAGGGTCAACCCGCACAGAACGCCGCCGACGGTTCGGTGATGCGCCGTTATCAACTCCCGCACCTCGTGAAACCGTTCGGCGTTGATATCCGTCCAGAAATCCTGCGTCTGCCGGTCGAAACTCTCGAAACGGCCGGTTATGGAACCGGTGATATCGGTCAGATCCGCTTCGATCTTGGCCAGCATATTGTCCTGGGCGCGATCCTGCTTCACCACGAAACTGCCGCGCAGTTCCTCCAACCATTCGAGGTATTGGTGAATGATCGGCACGGTCCTATCCAAGATGTCCCGAAAAAATGCCAAAGACAGGAAGATGTCGCCGTAGTCTTCAAGGAATTTTGGAATGTCCAAAAGGTCCACACCCAGGCTGTCGGCCATCTTGCGTAAATTCGCCAGCGCGACCTTGGGATCGGGATCCTTGAACATCCCCAAGATCCCTTGCAAGTCATCCACGGTTTCCGCGTCCGCACCGTACACATGGCCGATCAAGGGCCTCGTGAAAGCCTTCATCCGCTCCGTCAATTCCTCACGTTTCGAATCCGAAAGCCGCAGTGCCTCCTGGTCTTCGACGGGAATATTCAACTCCCGCAATGTGATGCGCGTCGAGTACACGTCAAAACTGGGAACGTCGTCGAACTTCTTCAGCAGCAGCAGATCCGCCTTGAAATCGTCGCCCCCGTCCGGAAAGAAGCCCGATAGTTCCTCGGTCAGGACCTGTCCGCTTCCCGCCGTATCGTCGCGGAACAATTCGACCATCGTTTGCAACTGGTTGTTCTTGACCAGGCGCGCCCGTCTGAGACCGGGCATCCGCAACGGCAGGATTTCCATACCAAGCAAATGAAGGCTGTCCTTGACGAAATCAGCCTCTTTCTTTTCCAGGGACGTATCGGTCGCTGAAGACGCGGCGCTCTGCGGCATGGGGCCTACCGGTTAGTCGTTTGTTGTGCATTTCCTAATGCTTGAATATGGCGCGCATTTCCGAACAACGCCATACCCCAAGATGGGGGTGATTGGCGCGGCGGCTTGCCTTGAAGGCACGGCAACCTGTACTACGTCGCTTCCCAGAACAGCAGACCCGGCGGTTGGAGAACAGAATGAAACCCGTGCATGTTATCGGTGGCGGCTTGGCTGGATCAGAAGCGGCTTGGCAGCTCGCCTCCGCGGGGATCCCCGTCATCCTGCACGAAATGCGCCCGGTGCGGAAAACGGATGCGCATGAGACAGACGGCCTTGCCGAACTGGTCTGCTCGAATTCCTTCCGCTCCGACGATGCGGAATACAACGCTGTCGGTCTGCTGCACGAAGAAATGCGCCGCTGTGGATCATTGATCCTGAAAAGCGGCGACGCGGCCCGCCTGCCCGCCGGCGGCGCGCTCGCGGTCGATCGCCACCAGTTCAGCGACAAGGTATCCGCCGCCCTTACGGACCACCCTCTCGTTACCATCGAACGCGGTGAGGTGGATACACTACCGCCCGAAGACTGGGACAGCGTCATCATTGCGACGGGCCCGTTGACTTCGCCGGCTTTGAGCGAAGTGATACGAGGCCTTGGCGGCGAGGAAGAGCTCTCCTTCTTTGACGCCATCGCACCGATCGTGCACCGCGACAGCATTGACTTCGACAAGGTCTGGTTCCAGTCCCGCTACGACAAGGGGGACGGCAAGGACTACATCAACTGCCCAATGACCGAAGATCAGTACAATGCGTTCCTCGACGCCCTGATCGCGGGCGAAAAGACCGAATTCCACGCATGGGAAAAGGACACGCCCTATTTCGAGGGCTGCCTGCCGATCGAAGTCATGGCCGAACGCGGCCGGGAAACCTTGCGCTTTGGGCCGATGAAACCTGTCGGTCTGACCAATGCCCATGACGGGTCGCGACCCTATGCCGTGGTGCAATTGCGTCAGGACAACGCGCTTGGCACGCTTTGGAACATGGTCGGCTTCCAGACCAAGCTGAAATATGGGGCGCAGGGCGACGTGTTCCGGATGATACCGGGGCTGGAGAAAGCGGAATTCGCGCGTCTCGGCGGCATTCACCGCAATACCTTCATCAACTCGCCCAAACTGTTGGACAAGACCTTGCGGCTTGACGCCATGCCCCGCCTGCGCTTCGCGGGCCAGGTGACCGGGGTCGAAGGTTATGTCGAAAGCGCGGCGATCGGATTGCTGGCCGGCCGTTTCGCCGCCGCGGACCGCCTGGGTCGGGACATCGTGCCGCCGCCGGACACGACGGCGCTGGGGGCCTTGCTGAGCCACATCACCGGCGGCGCGGAAGCGGAGACCTTCCAACCGATGAACGTCAATTTCGGCCTGTTCCCGCCCCCCGAACCGCCGCCTGGGAAGAAGAAGATCAAGGGGCGCGATAGAAAGCTCGCCATGTCGCAACGTGCGCTGGCCGCATTGGACGCATGGCTCGAGAACGGCCGTTTAGCGGCGTAACGGCAAACCTGCGTCAAAAAAGAAAAAGGCCGGCACAACCGCCGGCCTTTTCTATTCAAAATTCGTGATCCAATGCGGCTTAGCCGATGCCTTCCAGAATTTGGAGGATCGATGACTGCTGGCCGCCGGAAATGCCCAATGTCTGGGTGCCCAACTGGGTTCTGGTACGGGCCGCGACGAGGTTGGCCGCCTCCTCGTTCAGATCGGCAAGCGTCAGGTTGTCGGCGCCGGCCTGAAGCTCGTTCGCGACATTCTGGTTGAAGCTGGCACGTTCCTGCAGCAACGCGACATTCGATCCGAAGGATTGAGCCTGACCGCGCAACCGCCCAATGCTATCCCGGATATTGCCGATCAGCCCGTCAACCTCTTCAGGATTGCTTAGGAAACTGGCGAAGGTACCGCCGGTTACCCCCAACTGATCGATCTGGATTTCTCCATCGGAAAACGCACCGGCGCCAAAACCGCCGCCGTTCAGAACATCGACACCCTGAACATTGAGTTCCGAGCCTTCGTTGTCGCTGAACTGGACATTGAGCTGGTTATTCGTCGATGTCAGCAAGTTCACACCGCCGAAGGAGGCGTCACCCGCCACATTGGCGATCTGCCGGCCGATTTCCTGAAACTGCTGCTCCAACTGGGACAGTTGGTTCGGATCGGTAACGGAACGGGCCGCCTCGGCGATACCTTCGAGCTGCCGGGAAAACTGTTCAATCGTGTCGATGGCGCCATTCGTCACTCGGAGCGCGCTGATGCCCTGGTCGATTTCCTCGCGCCGTTGCGCAAAGGCCGCCCCTTCCTGGGAAAGCTGCTGAGCGATGAAAAATGCAACCGGATCGTCGTTCACATCGTTGACGCGACGGCCCGTTGTCAGGTTTTGCGAGGAACGATCAGCGACACTGTTGGTACGCTGCAAAGCAGTCAGAGAGGCGCGTTGCGCCTCTGTTAGAGATACGTCAGACATTCTTCTCTCCTATTGGGTTCTCCCAATCTCTCATGGTCTGCGTAACACAAAGAATCGCTTAAGTACACTGAATCAATTTAGTTAAAATACTCAAGGTTGTTGCATTAGGCTCAAGATACAACGCCTATGCGAAACTACAGTGGAAGTTTGTCCGGAATTCAGTATCGATTCCGCAATGACCTAAGCATCAAGGATAACCCGCGCAGCGCCGGCGGAGCGGAAAGACGAGGATCAAAAACGTCGTACCGCACCTTCTTCAATTGCCTGAGATGACTATCGGCCAGGACACCGATCGACAACGCACCAAAGACGTCAGCAATGCTGACATTCAACTGCCGGTTCACCCTCGCCCGGTTGAGCAAACCGGATGCCCGCCCGCAAACCTCTTCAACGGCCAGCGACAATCCGGGGACATTTCGAGCCTCGGCCAAATCGACGGAGGAAACGTTATGGGAATACGCCACATCGGTCGGCATCATGCCCCGCCGCGCGCGCATGTGGAACGGCAAGGCACGCATCAAACCGATCATCCCCCATGCGGTTCCTATATCCCGCGCGGCTTGCCGCGCCATGTCCGGAAGTCCCTCGCCAAGCCCGGATGAAATTTCCAAGGCGAGTTCCGTCAATCCGCCGGACGTTGCGGCGGCATACCCTTCGAGATCCGCCATCGTTTTGGGGGAAGCGAATTCCAGGTCCCCTTCCCGCGCATCGATCACGCGTTCAAAGATCGATCGGCTTGGCGTCGTTTCGGCTATCGCCCGCGCCAGTGCGGTGACAACCGCGTGCCGGCGCGGTGATCCCCCGTAACATTCATCGATCGCCTCACGCCACCATTGCAGACGGATCTGGCCCAGCATCGGTTCAGAGACGACACCCGATGTCTTGGCGATTTCATGATTGAAGGCATACAGGGCAAACAGGAACTCGCGCCTGTCGGCTGGGGCGGTCATTGCCGACAGGAATCTCTCCCGGTCCTGTCCGTAAACAAGCTCCGCACAATAAGAGAGGGCCTTGCCCGTGTCTTTCCCGGCCTTCACCTTGTTCTCCGTCAAAACGGAATATCGGCGGCCGCCAGAACGGATCGCCGCAATTCTTCCCGCTGCTCGGGGTCTCGGTCCAAGGCGAAACCGGGATCATCCTTTAGTCGATCGTGCAAAGCACCGTACACGGTCATCAAGGCGCCAAACGCGGCTCTCTCGCGAAGCCCCAGCAAGGGCATAAGCCTGTCACGCCACCCCTCGCCGCGCAGCCGGTAATCGCCCGCCCGCGCGGCTAAATCGGAAATCAGGTCGCGCAACCGTCGATCCGAGCCTCCCCTCACAGCGCCGGCCAAATCCGTCCGCGTCAGGCCGTGCGTATGCAGCACATCGTCGGGGATAGTCAGCAATGCCGGGCCGGCGGCCGCATCCTTGATGATATCGCGGGCGATATGCACCAAATAACAGAAGATCGCCATGTCCCGAACGCAATCGGCGGCCTGCGCCGGAAGCCTGTCCGCGGTGCTCGGCGGACCATTCAGATCCGCGGCGATGACGTAGAGAAAAATACTAGCCGGCGCGACCGTTGCGCCTTCGCAATAGTCGATGAAATCATCCCAATCCCCGAACGGCGTTTCATCGATGTCCCGATGCATGGACCGCGCAAGCAATTGCCAAGGGCCGGGACCGATGTCACCACCGTCGAAACAAGCGGCAACGGCCCGCTGTATCCGCGGGTCGGGAAAAGCGATTTCCATCTTGGCCGGGTCGGCATTTCCGCATATCGCGGCTTCCATCGACGTCAGCCAGCCGTCGACCCGCTTATGCGCATCGCTGCGTCGGCGCAGCCGCTCGTCATCCGGTAGAACGAGGAATTCGTCATCGACGAAGTCATCCACCACCCGCATGGAAGCATATGCCGATGCGAACATCGCCCGGCGGGGTCCGGGCAGGCTACGCCCGACGAACCAAAGGTTCGATTTGCCCCGGCGCGTCACATCCAGGCAATGGTCGAGATCGGACTGTATGAGTTTGGCCATCCGGGCGTCCTTGTTACGTTCCGCAGAAAACGCGATCACACCGGCAAGGGCAACGCCGATATTTCCAAGCCCTTCGATCCGGCATTGAAATTATCGCCCTCATGGAAAAACACGAGTCCAGAGGTAGGTTATTCCCTTTTGTCCCCTTGCAATCGGGCATGCTGGAACAATACTTTGTGGCGCCGGCCAAAATCGCTTATCCGCGACGCACGGAATTGGCCACAATGAACACAATACGGCAAACCAACAAAGACCAAGCAGAAGAGGACGGGTCACAATGGCATTCGAACTTCCCGCCCTGCCCTACGCGCAGGACGCTCTTGAGCCGCATATCTCCGCGAACACGCTGAGCTTTCACCACGGCAAACACCACAACACCTACGTCACCAACCTGAACAATCTGGTTAAAGACACGGACCTGGCCGGCAAGAGCCTGGAAGAAATCGTCAAGGCCGTTGCCGGCGACGCCTCCAAGGCGGGCATCTTCAACAACGCCGCGCAGGTTTGGAACCATACTTTCTATTGGCATTCCATGTCCCCCAATGGCGGCGGTGCGCCGACCGGCGCGATCGCGGCGAAGATCGACGCTGATCTTGGCGGCTACGACAAGTTCGTCGAGGAATTCAAGGCTGCCGCGACGACGCAATTCGGCAGCGGCTGGGCCTGGCTGGTCCTGGACGGCGGCAAATTGAAGGTCACCAAGACCGGCAATGCCGACAGCCCGATCGCCCACGGCCAGACGCCGCTTCTGACGATCGACGTCTGGGAACACGCCTACTATCTCGACTTCCAGAACCGTCGCCCCGACTATATCGCGACATTCCTTGACAACCTGGTCAACTGGGACTTCGTGAACAAGAACTTGGCCGACGCCTAGTCTAGACGACGTCAAACAAGGAAAACGCCCCGCTTCGGCGGGGCGTTTTTCTTTGCGCGATTGTCAAAACCAAATAACCAAACTGCATATGAATCCATCTACTTTGGTGGACATTTCCTCATTTTTTCGATTCGGACCAAGAGGACTCAAACCAGCATTACGATTCCCGGCACCGAATTCGACGGATTCCGAAAGCCGCAGAATTCCGCCACGGATTCAACTCTTGATTCCTACCATCGGATGAATACACAAACGTTAACACCCGTTACTTTATGTATTCGAAGTAATAAAAAAGCATAAATAAACTAATTATCTATTGCGTTCGTTTGAGTTCTTGATTCTACTGCCTCATCATAGTGGCAGGTGTATGTCTAAGTGCAGTAGTGATTCGTGGAGAGGCACAATGCAACTAGGCGTTGAGGGGGATGGGCGCAGAACGCGTCTGATTCGTGATGGAGAGAACTCCTAATACGGGCATCATGTCCGTTTCACTAGCCGCCTTTGTGCTGGAAAACCATCCGGCACTCCGTGCGGCTCTGGTCTCGGGACTTCGTTCGTCCGGCTTCAGCCGTGTCGATACCACAACCGACCGTACCGAGGCACTGAAGGCGATGGAGACATCGCTGTACGATCTCGTGCTGTTCGATACGTCGAAAGACTTGAATCATATTTCCACGACCATCCGAACGGCACGTCAGAATCTATCCAACCATGATCCGTTCGGCTTCTATCTGATGACCGGCCCCGCCCCAACCGGACAAGGGGTTGAAAATATCGTCAGTTCCGGTTGCGACGCTTTCCTTGTCCGACCGTTCAGTCGCGACCTGATGCAAAAGCGGCTGGCCCGGCTTATAGACGGCAACCGCCCGTTCGTCGTAACCACCCATTATATCGGACCCGACCGGCGCAAGGCCGTCCGCGAGGAGACCTTCACCCGTCGCGTCATGGTGCCGAATACGTTGAAAGCCAAGAAGTCCGGCAATTTCGACCCGGAAGCCCACCGCGAAGCCCTCGAAAGGGCCCTGTTGACCTTCAACACGTATCTCGTTGAACGACAGGCATATCTCATCGAATTGCTTGAGGAAGGCGGAAATCAGGGTATCGAGGAAGAATTGACCCGCTCCGAGAACAATATCCTGATCACGGTCCAGAAACTCGCCGGTAGCCTCGAATCCGCGGGCCAGAACAGATTACAGCCCCTTGTCACGGCGATTTCCGAAACGGCGGCACAACGCATCAAGCGAAACGAACACCTGGGCACGAAATCCGCCCGGGAGTTGCAGAAATTATGCGTGAACCTCGCCAATTTCGTCAGCGGGATCGACTGAAGATCTGTAGATTCGCCTAGACGGGTAACAGCGCCGCGGCCACCCGCCGGCCCTCCGCCAGAAGGATGTTATAGGTACGGCAGGCTGCGCCGGTTTCCATTGCGTCCGGCATCAACCCGATTGCCTGCTTGATGGACGCTTTTACAGACGGCCTGACGAATTCCGTCCGCGTTCCCGTCCCCAGCAGCAGAACCTCTATCGCCGGATTGGCGCCCGCCACGGCCGCCAATGAGGTGGGACTCAAGGACGCAAAAATATCGGCCGTATCGCTTATGTCCCAATCCAGGACCGCATTGGGAAAGACGAGGACCGGACCCGTATAGGCGATTCCGGCGATCTGGAAGCGCCCTGGTCCATAGGAATCAATGACCTGTCGGTCCTCGGGAATGAGCGGCGTGATATCCAAGGGTCTGTCGTCAGCCCGCTTCCGGCGCAGCTTCTTCCCCAGAGGGGGATTCATCCTCGTCGCCCCGGCGCGGACGGATATACAGCAGCAGCGGCGTGGCGATCGCGACCGAAGAGAAGGTCCCGATAATGATGCCCCAGATCATCGCGATGACGAAGTCGCGGATGACCTCCCCGCCGAAGAACAGCAGCGCCAGCAAGGCCAGCAACGTCGTCACGCCGGTGACCACGGTCCGCGACAGGGTCTTGTTGATCGCCATATTGAACAGTTCTTCAAACGGCAGTTTCTTGTAGCGGCGCAGCTTGTCGCGCACCCGGTCATAGACGACGACGGTATCGTTGATCGAATACCCGGCGATGGTCAGGATCGCGGCAACGGTCGACAAGTTGAACTCCAACTGGAAAAACGAAAAAAGGCCGATTGTCGCAATGACGTCGTGGGTCAGCGCCAAGAGCGCCCCAACCCCATATTGCCATTCGAACCGGAACCAGATGTAAACGAGGATCGCCCCCATCGCGGCAAGGACGGCCAACAAAGCCGCTTCCTGCAATTCGGCACCGACCGTCGGCCCGACGACTTCGTTGCGGCGGTATTCAACCACGCGGTCTCCCAGGGTCTCCGTCACCATGTTGATGGCCGCCTGTTGCGCTTCGTCACCACCTTCCTGACGCTGGATCCGGATCAACAGCACATCAGCCTCTCCGAATTCCTGTATACCGACCTCGCCAAGCCCCAATGCGCCGAGATCGGACCGGAAAGACCCGATATCCGCCGGTCCCTCGGTCTTCACTTCAAGCAAGATACCGCCCAGGAAATCGATACCGAGGTTCAAACCACGGATACCGAACACCGTCAGCGATGCCACGACCAGCAGCACCGAGAACCCGATCGCCA
This sequence comes from Hwanghaeella sp., assembly GCF_965227365.1. Taxonomy (GTDB): domain Bacteria; phylum Pseudomonadota; class Alphaproteobacteria; order UBA8366; family Aestuariispiraceae; genus Hwanghaeella. Next base: position 2,026,270 of record NZ_OZ245754.1, on the reverse strand, counting down.
GCTTGTGATAGCCAATGAAATCGATCTTCGTGTTGTCGGGAATGATCTTCAAACGCATCGGACTGCCCTTTCCGGCAAACTCTAAACCGTCAACGTGGCGGGCCGCTTGGACCGCAGCCAGGAGACCACGAAGAACCGGGTGACCATGATCGCCGTGAACATGGAGGTAACGATTCCGATCGACAGCGTTACAGCAAAGCCCTTGATCGGGCCGGACCCGAAGGCGAACAGGAGAAGCGCCGCGATCAATGTCGTCAGGTTGGAGTCGATAATCGTCGTTAACGCCTGCCTATATCCGGAATCGACGGCGGAGAACGGCGACCGACCGGCGGCCAGTTCCTCGCGGATCCGCTCGAAGATCAGCACATTGGCATCAACCGCCATACCGATCGTCAGGACGATCCCGGCGATCCCCGGCAAGGTCAGAGTAGCCTGCAGCCCCGACAGGACCGCGATGATCAGCCCAATGTTGAAAATCAGGGCGATGTCCGCCATCACGCCGAACAGGCCATAGCTCATAATCATGAAGACGATGACGGCAACCAGTCCGATGATGCTGGCGATCTGCCCCGCGTCGACGGAATCCTGCCCCAGGCTCGGCCCGATGGAACGCTGTTCGAGGACCGTGATCGGCGCCGGCAGGGCGCCCGCGCGCAACAGCAGGGCCAGATCGTTTACCTGTTGGACGGTAAAGCTGCCGCTGATGATGCCGCTGCCGCCCAGGATCGGTTCCCGGATAACCGGCGCGCTGATCACCTTGCCGTCGAGCACGATGGCGAGATAACGGCCGGCATTTTCCTGCGTCACATCGCCAAACTGCCGTCCGCCGAGCGTATCGAAACGGAACGAGACGACCGGCTGGTTGTTCTGAAAACTCGGCTGTGCGTCGACAAGCCGCTCACCGCTGACCCGAACAGTCCGTTCGACCAGGAATTGCTGCCCGTCATTCTCGTTGGACGGCAGGATCACCGTACCCGGCGGCGCCGTCGCCGGGACCTGACCGGGTGATGCTCGTTCGTCCAATAGATGGAAGGTCATCTTGGCCGTCTGGCCGATGATGTCGATCAGCTCGCCGGGGTCGTTGAATCCCGGCACCTGGACCAGAATGCGGTCCTCACCCTGACGTTGGATAACGGGTTCCCGTGTTCCCATTTCGTCGATCCGTCGACGAATGATCTCAACCGACTGTTCCACTGCATGAATACGGGCGGCGGACAATGTCGCTTCGTCGAAAGTCACGGAAACGCGGCTGTCTTCCAGGGTGCTCAGACGCAGAGTACGGTCGATTTCACGGACATTGCTCTGCGCGGCATCAAGCTGACTTTGATCCCGCAATCCGAAGACAACGGAACTGCCTTGCACACCCAAGCCGGTATATCCGATCCGCTCCTTCCGCAGCGTTCTGCGAATGGCGTCAACGGTGGACTCCAGTCGCTCCTTCACGACCGCATCCGTTTCGACCTCCAACAGCAGGTGGGACCCGCCCTGCAAGTCGAGACCGAGGCTCAACGTCTTGCCGGGCGCAAAGTCCGGCAGACCGTCAAATGTGCCTTGCGGGAAGAAATTGGGGGCTGCGTAGATGATACCCATGGCGCAGATCACGCCGATGAGGACCTTTTTCCATAAAGGGAACTGGAGCATGCTGCGGCAGCTCTTTCGCTTGTGTCGGCGGCCGGCACCGGCACCAGGGCCGGCCGAACCGCCGCCGTTACGGGATTAAGAGGACTTTTCGTCCTTCGTGTCTTCGTCCTTGGCCGCGTCCTTGTCGGATTTCACGGTCTTGGCCGGTTCCGTCTTGCTGATCACATCCATCAGCGTGCTGGCGGCAACGCGGATCCGGACGCCTTCGGCAATCTCGACCTGCAGCTTGCCGTCATCCAGGACTTTCGTGACCTTGCCATAGATCCCACCGCCGGTGAGAACCTGGTCGCCCCGGCGTGCCGCGCCGATCTTGGCCTGATGCTCCTTCTGCCGCTTCTGCTGCGGCCGGATGAGCAAGAAATAGAAGATCGCGACGATGGCGATCAGCGGCAGGAACTGGATCAGTCCGCCCATTCCGCCGGCAGCGGCGGCCCCATCTTGGGCGAAAGCCGTCGATATGAAGTACATAAAACCTCCCTACCAGGACGCCGTTGCTGCACGTGGCCCTGGATACCCTGGTCCGCGGCCGGTGCGACGCCCGATCAAATGGAAATCCGACGCGGCTCTACCGCCTCGATTGAGAACCGCCGGACTATAGCGACGGTCAGCGCTTTTGCAACGCCCGTAGCCTGCTCCGACCCGGCCCTCATTTCGATGCCATATAGGGGCTTCTCGACCGGTTTTTAAGTCATCGGTCGGATTTGACGTCTACCGAGTTCATCAGACTGCAAAACCTGCCGGAACCGACATTGCCTCCGGTCACCACGGTGACCACGGTTTGTCCCTCGATCGCGATCCTGCCGCTCAGAACCGCCGCAATCCCGACCGCCGCCCCCGGTTCTACGACAATCTTGAAATGCTCATACGCGAACCGCATGGCGTCGCAGACCTCCTCATCACTTACGCTCAGTCCCCCTGCCAGCAATTTCCTATTGATCTCAAAGGTTTGCTCATTCGGCGTCGGCGTCATAATGGAATCGCAAATCGTCGTTCTTCCGGCCGGGTTGCGAACTCTCTCGCCCGCGTCAAGCGACCGGCAGGTATCGTCGAACAGTGCCGGCTCTACCGCGAAGACGCTCGTTTCGGGCGAGGTCTCGTTCGCAACGAAGGCCGTGGCCGCCGTCAATCCGCCTCCCCCACAGGGAATCAGTATCGCATCCGGCAAAGCACCCAGACCACTAGCTTGGTCAAAAATTTCAGTCGCGACCGTCGCGGCGCCCGCATGAACGCGAACATCGCCGCTCGGCGGGACCACGACACGGCCCGTTTCCGCGCGCAGTTCCGCGACGACGTCATCGCTGTTCTGCATTTCCCGATCATAGAAGGCGATCTCGGCGCCCAAGGCGCGGGTACGGTCGATCTTGTCGGACGGAACGTCCGACGGCATGACGATCAAGGCGGAACTGCCGAGCAACCGGGCCGCCAACGCAACGCCCTGGGCGTGGTTACCGGATGAATAGGTGATCGCTCCCCTGCCTTTTTCGCCAGGCGTCATATGCCGAATACGATTATAGGCCCCCCGAATCTTGAACGCGCCCGTCCGCTGCGCGCATTCCGCTTTTATCAATAAACGCCCACCCAACCGCGCATTCACGTCAGGGTTTTCCAGCAAGGGGGTTCGAATCACGATCCCGTGCAACGCTTCGACAGCGTCACGCACATCCGCCATTGTCAGAGGATCGGTCTTAAGGTCTTCGGAAAACGCGGGCATAAAAGCAACTCCACGAAAGGGCGAATGGGTGAAGGGATAAAGTATGAATGGCCGGTTGATATCCCCTGTCGCAGAACATCGGCAACTGGGCAACTTGCCCCTCAACGTTTCCTGGGCCGCACAAGTCCCAACATCCAATCCGCATTGACGCTTGAAGACCCAGGCAATACCGTCCCGCGCCATGACAAATACGACACAGAACACAGACCTTCTCCCGCTCCTGGAGCGTATAGCAACCGCCCTTGAGCGGCTCAGTCCGCCGGCCCCGGCCGAGGACGATCTGGCGACTGCGGACGCTTTCGTCTGGCATGCCGCGGACGGCCGCTTGAGCCCGGTCAAGAAGGTCAACCGGGTCGATATCCAACTGCTGCGCGGTGTCCAGTTGCAGCGTGACCAGCTGCTCGAAAACACCAGCCGCTTCGCAAACGGATTGCCCGCGAACAATGCTCTGCTCTGGGGGTCCCGGGGAGCCGGCAAGAGCTCGCTCGTCAAAGCCGTCCATGCCGCTGTGAATGCGGAAAATCCCGGCAGTCTGGGGCTTGTCGAAATCCACCGGGAAGACATCCCCACGCTCCCGGTTCTGCTGGACCGGCTTCGCAATACGGACCGCCGTTGGGTTCTGTTTTGCGACGATCTCTCCTTCGATGGCGAAGACGCGGCCTACAAGTCCTTGAAAGCGGTGCTGGAAGGCGGCGTCGAAGGGCGCCCCGACAACGTCGTATTCTACGCGACTTCGAATCGACGCCATCTCATGGCGCGGGACATGATCGACAACGAACGCTCGACCGCGATCAACCCCTCAGAAGCGGTTGAAGAGAAAGTCTCGCTTAGCGACCGGTTCGGCCTTTGGCTCGGGTTCCACAACTGCGATCAGCAAACCTATTTCGATATGATCGCAGGCTATGTCGAGGCCTATGACCTCGGCATCAGTGAAGAGGAATGGAAGCCGCGCGCCGTTGAATGGACGGTGACCCGCGGCGCGCGTTCCGGCCGGGTTGCCTGGCAGTTCATCCAGGAACTCGCGGGAAGCCTGGGCAAGCCACTGACCTGACGGCTGCTCTTACCCGGAACAGAGCCAGACAAACGTATGTTTCCGCCCCGGGCGGGTAGACGGAGCGCAACGGCGCCCCGTCACATGCCCCGTGAAATTCAGGCGGCGCGCACACCGCTCAGGAAGCTTTCCACTTCCTGCCTCAATTCGTCAGCCTTGACCTTCATCCGACCAGCGACCTGAGTCATCTGACCGGCCGCGGAGCCGGTCTCGCCCGCCGCCCGAGTCACCTCGCCGATATTGCTGGACACGTCCTGCGCGCCAGTCGCCGCCTGATCGACACTGCGCGTGATCTCACCGGTCGCAGCCACCTGTTGTTCGACAGCCGCGGCAATGGCCGCCGTGGTGCTATTGATTTCATCCACCGTTCGCGCAATCGCCTGGATCGCCGAGACGGCAGCCTGCGTCTCGCCCTGGATCGACGTGATGTGGCGGCCGATATCCCCGGTCGCCTTGGCGGTTTGCGTGGCCAGGCTTTTGACTTCGTTCGCGACGACCGCAAACCCCTTACCGGCTTCTCCCGCCCGTGCAGCCTCGATCGTGGCGTTCAACGCCAACAGATTGGTCTGCTCCGCAATATCCTGGATCAACTGAACCACCTGGCCGATTTCCTTTGCCGCTTCCGCCAGCCCCTGGACCGTGTGGTCTGTCTTCTGGGCCTGCTCCACCGCTCGCACCGCGATTTCCGCCGACTGCGAGACCTGACGCCCGATTTCACTGGAGGAATGCGAAAGCTGCTCGGTTGCGGCGGCGACACTCTGCACATTCTCAGATGTCTGGTCGGCTGCCTCCGCCACTGTCGTTGCACGACGGTTCGTATCTTGCGCGATCGAACTCATGGAAGCCGAGGTCTGCTCCGTCTCATTCGCCGAACCGGAGAATGCGTCGAGAACTTCCCCCACCTTGCGATCGAAATCACGGGTGAGTTCCTCAATTCGTTTCGCGCGTTCCTCGCGACCTCGGGCTTCCTGTTCCTGCTGCGCCCTCATTTCGTCCGTACGGATCATGTTCTCCTTGAAGACCTGAACCGCGTCGGCCATAGCGCCGATCTCGTCACGATGGTCCTGCCCGGGAATATCCACCGACCTGTCGCCGCCCGCCAAAGCCGTCATGGCCTGTGTGATCGCCTGGATCGGCTTTGAGATTCCGGCCCCGATCAACCAGGCGAGAACAAGGGCCAGAACCACGCTGACCACGGAAACGACGACAGAGATCATTATGCCGATGGAATTCGAGAGTTTCGCGTCTTCCCCCAAGGCGGCCTGTTCCTTCGCATTCGCATCCGCCAGCGTCGCCATGTCGTTTACGACCGAGGATCCGAGTTTCGTCAGGGTTTCATCCACGACACGGGTACGTTCCTGAACCGTGTCGAACAAGCGCTCGGAAGCCGCCCGGTAAGCGGGGTGCAGTTCCAGGACTTCGGTCGACAAGGCGGCGCGCGTTTCGTCGTAGATGTTTTCCGCCAGCGCCGCGTGCTTCTCGTCCATCTTCGCGCTTTCCGCCAGAAGCGCCTCGAAAGCCGGGCGATCCGGGTTGACCAGGAACTTGGCGACATGATTGCGCATGATCAGGATGCTGCGCATGACTTCACCGCCGAGGGCCGCAACATCTGCAAGATATTCGTCGGTCGCGGTTCGAACCAGTTCGCTTATATTCGCTTCCATCTTCGCGTCCTGGACCGAAAGCTCCTTCTCGATGATCCCCACGCGCTGTTTCTCAAGGTGTGTCGCCTCGGTGAACGCGTTGAAATACGCCTTCAGATTCTCAGCGACCGTGTTCAGCGTTGCGCGGGTTTCATCAGCCAGTTCCATCTCCGACAGCGCAGCCATCTGACTCTCAACCCGTTTCCGTGCCGCGGCCACTTTGATGACGACCGACGTCGACGGCCGGACCAGGAAATTCTCGACGAGCAGTTGCGCTTCCAGCATCGACGCCTGGACACGCCCGATCTCGGCTGTCTGGGTCGCAAGAACACGGTATTTCTCCGCATTCGACCCCGCCTGTTTCAAGCCCCACCAGGCGGTTCCCCCAATAATCAGCAGCAGAATGACGATGGCGCCGAAACCGCCATAAATCTTTGTGGAAATATCAATCTTTTTAATGAAAGGCATCTGGAACTCCTGACCAGGGATTTAGCGCGCAAGAAGAGTGGAAAAGCCCAAAGAATTGGGGCTTGTCCAATGTTATGGTCAGGCGGTTAACGAAACCTCAACACGAAGGTTTTTTGTAGAATTTTATCATTCTAAACAATTAGATAACCCGAATAATCGAAACCGGGCACGATTGGCCCGTCCTCTCCCGTCAGGCGCCGAGACGCCCTTGCGGATCAATGGCCTTGCGGCCTTTCCGTATCTCGAAATGCAGCTGTGGACTATCGACATTGCCGCTGCTGCCGACACGGGCGATCGCTTGGCCCCGGCGCACCTGATCTCCGCGCCGAACCAGGATATCAGCCGTATGGGCATAGGCGGTGACATACCCATCGGCATGTTTGACCAGCACCATGTTCCCAAACCCTTTCAGTTCGGAACCTGCATAGACCACAACACCGTTCTCCGCGGCCCGAACGGGCGTGCCGCGCGGGGCTGCGATATTCACCCCGTCATTGTGCAAGCCGCCGGCCTTGGGCCCATAGCGCGAGATCACCCTGCCCTGGACCGGCCATAGAAAAGTGTCCTTGCTGCGCGCGCCGGGCCGCGGAACAACTTTCGGGCCGGCAATGGCAACCCGGCTGGTGCCTTCCGGTTTCAATCGCGGTCTCGGGAATCCGTCCGTCGTCACGGCGAAGTCTCTACGCGGCGGTGGGGCCGCCGCGGTCTGCTGGACCGGTTCCTGCCCCACTTCACCACGCACCGGCGCCCGCGGACCGCCCGCCACGGGCTGCGTTGAAGTGGGCGGCTCGTCGGACCGCGGGCGGACGGCCAACGGCGCATCCAAGGGCTCTTCTGCCAGTTTGCGGCGTTCCTCCGCCGTCAGTTTGGTTTCGAACCGCACGGTGGGTTCCGGTTCCGCTGCTTCCTGGCGGGGTTTCGCGGCAAGGCTCTGCGCCTCGACCACCCGGCCGGGAATGACGAGCCGCTGCCCGACACGAATCGTGAACGGCGGCTTGATCGCATTGCGTTGGACCAGTTGGCTCATGTCCACGCCATATTGCCGCGAGATGCCGTACACCGTTTCGCCGGGCTGCACCCGATGGACGCGGCTGGCGGGAATGGTCAGGCGCTGTCCTTTCAACAGCAGATAAGGCGGCTTCAAGCCGTTTGCCGAGATCAGATCGCGGGTACTGACGCCATAACCACGGGCGATCGAATACAGCGTTTCGCCGTCGCGTACCTCGTGCAGGGAACCGTCCTGGATTTCCGCGACCGGACCAGACGCAGCCGGCACACCGCGCCCGGCGGGTGGCGCCGTGCCGTCGAACACGCGAATCCGTGGTGCCCCCCTGTCCGAACAGGCGGTAATGCCGAAAAGGCAAAGCAGAAGAAGAAGCGCAATCGGGGTCGGCGCGGCTGCGTTCAGGACGTTCCTGCGGCTCGGGCGGACCACGTTTCCTATTGCGTCCCTTCCAGCAGAGGCACAAAACGAACGCCGCCCAGTTCGGACGTCGTGATCGTGCCGTCTTCGTGTTTCACCAACTTCAGCAGGCGTTGCGACACAGGGTCCATGCCAACCGGAATGACCAGCCTGCCGCCCGGTGCCAGTTGATCGATGAGCGCCTGTGGAATTTCCGGCGCAGCCGCGGTCACCATGATGCATTCGAATGGCGCCTGTTCCGGCCAGCCCTTGTACCCGTCGCCATGGCGAGTGGTGATGTTGTGCCGGTCCAAGGCCTTGAAGCGCGCCTCGGCCTGCTTCAACAGGTCCCGAATACGTTCAATTGTATAGACGCGGCGGCATAGCAAGCTGAGCACCATGGCCTGGTATCCGGACCCGGTCCCGACCTCCAGAACCTTGGCGCGGTCATGCACTTCCAGGGCCTCCGTCATCATGGCGACAATCAACGGCTGGCTGATGGTTTGCCCCAAGTCGATCGGAAGCGCGGTGTCGTCATAGGCATGCCGACGAAACCCTTCGGGCACGAACATTTCCCGGGGCGTGCGTTCCATGGCTTTCAGCACGCGCGGATCGCGAACACCCGCCTGCCGCAGGATAAGAACCAGTTTGGCACGATCCTGCGCAAGCTTGTCCCCGGCCTGATTACCCCCTTCCGCTACAGTGGAAGACATCACGTCAACGCATCCTTCATTTGATCCAGCATGCCCCGGTCCGTGATCTCCACGCGGACCGGCGTCACCGTAATATATCCGTCCCGAATCGCCGTGTAATCGCAATCCCCTTGGCGCAAGCCGATGCCTCCATTGTGGCGCAGTCTATAGGTCCCCGAACGCCGTGGGTCGTCCCCTGGCGCCACAACGAAGCTGGAAGCATCGTCCATCCGCCCTTGCGGGACAGGCACCATTCCCCGGATGTCACCATAGGGTCGATTCGGAATATTGACGTTGTAGAAGACGTCGCGAACCCAACCGAACGCCGCCAGTTTGCCAAGCACGTCGGGCAGGACGCGTTCCACCGTGTCCCAGTTGATTCCGATTTCGCCACGGTAAGCGCTGAATGAAATTGCCGGCACGTTCTGCAGGCAAGCCTCGATCGCCACGCCCATCGTCCCGGATGAGAAGAAGTCATCCCCCATGTTCAAACCATGGTTAACGCCGCTCAACACGAGGTCGGGCAGACCATTTGAGAAAACCTTCTGCAGCCCCAGAATAGCGGCATCGGCCGGACTGCCGTCCGTCACATAACGTTCCGCCGTCCCTACCCGCTTCAAGCGGACATGCCCGGCATAGGTGATCATGTGGGAAGCGCCGCTGCGCCCGCCTTCGGGCGCAACGATGCGGGCTTCCTTCACAAGCGGGCGCACCGCGTCTTCCAACACCGCCAGCCCCTTGGCACGGATGCCGTCGTCGTTGGAAATCAGAACGCGCGCCGCCGCCAGATCGACGATCTTGCGCGCCTCGGTCACGCCACGCTCTCCACCTCGATCCGAGCGATACCGCCCATATAGGGCCGCAAGACGTCGGGAACCGTCACGCTACCGTCCTCGTTCTGATAGTTCTCGAGGACCGCAATCAGCGTACGACCAACCGCCAGACCGGACCCATTCAGGGTGTGCACGAACTTCGTACCTTTTTCACCCGGCGTGCGGAACCGGCCTTTCATGCGTCGGGCCTGGAAATCCCAGCAATTGGAGCAACTGGAGATTTCGCGGTAACGCCCCTGCCCCGGAAGCCAGACTTCAAGGTCATACGTCTTACGGGCACCGAACCCCATGTCGCCGGTGCACAGCGCCAGCACACGGTAAGGCAGGCCGAGCGCCTGAAGTACGCCTTCCGCGCATCCGGTCATCCGTTCCAATTCCTCTTCGGACTTGTCGGGGTGGGTGATGCTGACCATTTCCACCTTCGAAAACTGGTGCTGGCGGATCATGCCGCGCGTATCGCGACCGGCCGCTCCCGCTTCCGACCGAAAGCAAGGCGTCCAAGCGGTATAACGCATCGGCAGGTCCGCTTCGTCGACGACGGTGTCCCCGGCCAAATTTGTAAGCGGTACCTCAGCCGTCGGAATCAGCCAGAAGCCTTCTTCCGTCCTGAACAGATCCTCGGCGAATTTCGGCAATTGCCCCGTACCGTACATGGTCTCGTCGCGGACAAGGACGGGCGGAATGATTTCCGTATAGCCGTTTTCCAACGTGTGCCGGTCCAGCATGAAATTCGCCAAGGCGCGTTCAAGCCGCGCCAGCGCGCCCTTCAACACCACGAAACGCGCACCGGAAAGCCGGGCGGCGGTTTCGAAATCCATCAACCCGTTTGCTTCACCGATATCGAAATGCTGCTTGGGTTCGAAGGAGAATTCCCGCGGGTCGCCCCATTTGCGGATCTCGACATTGGCCTCTTCATCCGGGCCGACGGGCACATCGTCCGCCGGAATGTTCGGCAGGGATTCGAGTATGCCGGTCAGGTCCTCGGCAGCCTTGCGTTCCTCCGCCTCCAGATCGGCGATGGTCGATTTCAGTTCCGCGACTTCGGCAATCAGATCGTCCGCGTTTTCGCCGGCCTTCTTTTTCATGCCGACTTCCTTCGACGCCTCGTTCCGGCGGGCCAGAAGTTCCTGCAGACGGGTCTGCGCGGATCGGCGCGCTTCATCCATCGCCAGGATGCCGGCGGACATGGGGCCCATGCCCCGCGCTTCCATCGCCTTGTCGAAATCCTTGGGGTTATCGCGGATGAATTTCAGGTCGTGCATAGCCGAACCGTTCCAATGTCGTTCAGATTTTCAAGAGAGGCCCCAACGTCGTATCGGGGCCGGACCGGCGCGTTTATAAGCGAGGATTCCGGTGCGGTCCACCGGCGGGCCGACACTCGGTTTCAGACCGATGTCAGTCCTCTACGCCCGCTTCCTGGTTCAGGAGGGCTTCCCGTTCCGACTTCTGCTTCTCGATCAGCACCGCGCACCAGATCGAAATCTCGTAGAGCAGGATGATCGGGATCGCGAGACCGAGCTGACTCAGCGGATCCGGAGGGGTCAGAATCGCGGCGGCCACAAAGGCGATCACGATGGAATAGCGCCGCTTTTCCCGGAGCGTCCTGGCCGTGACAATTCCTGCGCGGGATAACAGGGACAGGATCACAGGCAGTTCGAAACTGATCCCGAAGGCAAAGATCAAACGCATCACCAGCGACAGATACTCATTAACCTTCGGTTCGAGCGTGATCGCCACCGTTCCGTCGCCGGCTTGCTGCTCGAAACCGATGAAGAACTGCCAAGCGACCGGCAGGACGATGTAATAGACGAAGGCTGCGCCGATGAAGAACAGGATCGGCGTGGCGACGAGGAACGGCAGGAAGGCCTTTTTCTCGTGCTTATACAGGCCAGGCGCGACGAACATGTAGACCTGGGCGGCGATCACCGGGAAAGCCAGGCAAAAGGCCGCGAAGAAGCCGATCTTGATATCAGTGAAGAACTTTTCGTGCAGGGCCGTGTAGATGAAGCGACGGCCGGTTTCTTCCTTCCAGATCTCCGCCAGCGGCGCGACCAGGAAATTGAAGATATCGTCCGCGAAGTAGAAACAGATAAAAAACGCGGTGATCAGGCCGCCGACCGAGTACATCAGCCGCTGCCGCAACTCGATCAGATGATCCATCAAGGGCGCCTTGGACTCGTCGAGGTCGTCCTTTTCGTTCTCAGCCGCGCTGCTCATGCGTCGCCTCCGGCGGATTTCTTGGAGGTCTCGTCCTTGGATGCCGGCTCAGCGGCAATTTCAGGCGCAGGCGCAGGCGCCGCGCTTTCCGTCGGCTTGGCCGGCGCCTCCTCGGTCTTCTTCGCGGAAGACAAGGCATCCCTGGCCGAGAATTCAGCCTGCTTCCCGGCTTCGTCCAGACCGCGCTTTTCCTTGTCGATGTCGGATTTCGTTTCCTTCAGAATGGAGCCCACCTCGCCGGTCGGGTCGACCGTATCGGTGATTTCCTTCTCCCAATCCGACTTGGACGTGTCTTCAAGCTTTTTCTTGAGGTCGTGCAGGTCCGCTTCCCGCGCCATCTCGTCGATGCTCGATTGGAATTCACCCGCGATGCTGCGCAGCTTCTTCATGCCCTGCATCACGGTGCGGAGCACGCGCGGCAATTCGCGCGGACCAACGACGATCACGGTTATGACCGCGATCATCAGCAGTTCACTCCAACCAAGATCGAACATCGAGGGGGTCCCCGCCCGAAGGCGCTAAAGCAGTTACCGCAGACTTAACCGTTGCGGCGCCGTTACGGCGGATCAGCCGTTGGCGGCCTTATCCTTCACGTTGCTGTCCGAGGAATCCGCGCTCGCATCGGATTTCAACTGTTTGGCATCGCCTTCGCCGGCTTCCTCGTTGGTCTGATCCTTCACGTTTTTCTTGAACGCGTTGAGACCCTTGCCGAAATCACCCATCAACTGGGAGATCTTGCCGCGACCGCCGAACAACAGCAGCACAACCGCCAGAACGATAAGCCAATGCCAAATACTGAATGCACCCATTCCCTTGTCCTCAAATTCACGCACCGTATTGTGATGCGCCCCGTGTCGGAGGTAAGCCGCCGCTACCGAAATCGGCGCGTTCTTGATTTAGGCCCTATTTAGCGGCTCCGCCCGGAAAAACAAAGGCCTGACTTTGATCAAGTTCGATGGCCTGTATGGTTTCTTCGACCGGCAGGTAGGACCCAGGTACGCGGGCATGCAAATGAAGCTCTTCACCCGTGGTCTTGCAGGTGCAAAGGTGGACGAGGCTCGTCCGGCCAAGCAGCCTCGCACTGAGGACCTTGGCAAATCCAGGCCCGATCGAATTCACGGTCGCCGGCGACAGGCGCAGCGCCTCGGGGCGGACCAAAACGTCGACCGGTGCGCCATTCGCCATGCCCGGCGCCGGCAGAACACCGACCGCGGTTTCAACGGATCCCCCCTGAACGATACCGGAAATCCTGTTCACCTCACCAAAGAAGGCCGCGACGAAGGGATTGCGGGGTTGTTGATACAATTCACGGGGCGCTCCGTCCTGCACCAGCCGCCCATCCTTCATGACGGCGATGCGGTCAGCCATATACATCGCCTCCTCCGCATCATGTGTGACCATCAGCGCCGCCGCGCCGCTTTGCCGCAGGGCGTGGAAGGTCTTGTCGCGGACGGAGTCGCGAAGGCGCGCATCCAAACCGGAAAACGGTTCGTCCAACAGTACGACGGCCGGTTTGGGCGCCAAGGCCCGCGCCAAGGCGACACGCTGCTGCTGTCCGCCGGAAAGGGTGTGCGGGTAATTTTCGGCGTAATCCGCCATCCCGACCAGCGCTAACGAATCCATGGCCCGCGCACGGCGGTCCCGTTCAGCCATTCGTTCCAAACCGAAGGTGACATTTTCCAGCACATTCATATGCGGAAAAAGCGCGTAATCCTGGAAGACCAGCCCGATATGCCGGTGTTCCGGCGGCACTGCCCGTCCGCCGCCATTCAACTGACGGCCGGCCATCCAGACCTCGCCGCTCGCAGGCGATTCCAGACCGGCGGCGACCCGCAACGCCGTCGTTTTGCCGCAACCGGAGGGCCCGAGCAGACAGACGGTTTCCGAAGGGGCAACGGCCAGGGACAGATCCTTGACGGCAACCATCGTGCCATAGGCATGCACGATATTCCGGAATTCGAGCGCGGGCGGCCCTTCCGAGCGCTCCCGTCGCGTTTCAGTATCCGTCACGTTCGGCACATCACTCATCAAAAAATCCCGGTCCGACGCGTCTTTCAGCAGTCTCTGATATTACTTATTGCGGCTGCTAATTAATCACAAGGACTAAGGAACCTGAAGGAAGACGCAACCACTATTCGTCCAGCGCGATCGCGTCCTCGGTTTCGACCGCTTCGTAGTCGTCCTGCTCTTCGAAAAGGTCGATTTCCTCTTCCTCCAGCGTTTCGGAATCGGCCAGATCAGCCTCGCTCTCGCGCATGGAGATGGCGCCCACCCCCGGTCGGCTGTCCAATAGCCCGGCGGCCTTCAATTCCTGGACACCCGGCAGGGACTTCAGGTCTTCCAACCCGAACTGATCCAGGAAGGCCGGTGTGGTGCCCCAGGTCACCGGTCTGCCGGGAACCTGCTTGCGCCCGCGCGGTTTGATCCAGCCTGCTTCCAGCAGCAGGTCGATCGTCCCGCGGCTGACCGCCACCCCACGGATCTCTTCGATCTCTGCCCGGGTTACAGGTTGATTGTAGGCGATGATCGCCATGGTCTCGATCGCGGCCCGGGACAGCTTCTTCGGCGTTTCCCGTTCGACCGTCATATATTGGGCCATATCGGCCGCGGTCCGGAATGCCCAAGCATCGCCAACCTTGTTCAGGTTTACCCCGCGGTTGGCATACATCCCCTGCAACTCTTCCAGCAGGCCGTTCAAATCGGCATCTTCCGGCATCCGTCCAGTCAAATGCTTCACGGTCACCGGTTCAGCACTGGCGAACAGTATGGCTTCCAGCAGGCGGAGTTGTTGAAAACGGTCCATCCGGTCCCTCAGTCCTCATCCTTGAGCGCAGGCTCGTCGTCCAAGTCGTCTAACTCGTCCAGATCGTCTAAATCGTCCAAGTCATCGTCGTTGTCGATGACGGGACCTTCCCCATCGGCGTCATTCGCCGCATCGGCCGCGAAACCGCCTTCCGGCAGCCGCCGCATCGGCGCCTTGCGGATCATGATCGGGGCGAACACGCTGCTCTGCTGGACGTCGAGCAGCCCCTCCCGCACCAGTTCCAAGGTCGCCGCGAAGGTCGCGGCCATGGCCGAGCGACGCACCAGGGGATCCCCCAAATCCGGCGGAAGATACTGTTCCAGTGTCGACCATTCGGGAATATTACCGAGTATGGCGCGCAAGCGTTGCACCGCCTGATCCATCGAATAGAGCGCGGTGGGCGTAATACGAAGGGTCGAGCTGTCAGACCGTCGCTTGACATTCCCGTAGGCACGCAACAAATCGAAAAGCGTTACATTCCAAGTTGTTGTTGTGTTGACCTTAACCTTTTCCGGCATCCCGCGCGCGAAGAAATCCTGCCCCAGACGCGGCCGATCCAAAAGGACTTGCGCGACATTCTGCATGGCCTCCAGCCGTTGCAGCTGGAAGGCAAGACGCGCGGCCAGCTCCGCCGGATCTTCGCCGTCCTCATCATCCCCTTGTACGGGTAGCAGAAGCCGTGATTTCAGATAGGCGAGCCACGCCGCCATCACCAGATAATCAGCGGCGATTTCCAGCTTCAACTCCCGCGCCCGATTGATGAAGGCCAGATATTGTTCCGCCAGCGCGAGGATGGAGATTTTCGTAATGTCGATCTTATGTTCGCGACTCAAGGTCAGCAGAAGGTCGATCGGCCCTTCAAACCCGTCCAAGGCCAGCACCAAGGCGTCGTCCGACAAGGCATAGTCCGGGGACGCGCTTTCGAATCCGTCTTCCTGGACGGGCGTGGGGCTGGTCGATTCGTCGCTCATGGTCAGCCCGACTTACCGCCCCGGC
Source organism: Hwanghaeella sp. (assembly GCF_965227365.1). Lineage (GTDB taxonomy): Bacteria > Pseudomonadota > Alphaproteobacteria > UBA8366 > Aestuariispiraceae > Hwanghaeella. The sequence continues at coordinate 2,010,813 of NZ_OZ245754.1, read as the reverse complement.
GCGCCGCTAGCAAGCCTGCCCGGTGACCGACCGGACGAATTCGCACCGCAAGCCCCGCCATTCGAGCATCGGTAGCAGGGAAAGCGCGGGATCAAACCCCGGTCTAGGCGCCGGGTCGGACGGGAATGCAGGGAATATTGCCGGCCTTCAGCTTACCGCACAGGCTTTCGGCGGCAGCCTTATCGGCCATCGGACCGCCACGAATCCGGAAAAAAGTCCCCTTGCCGGTCACGTCGACTTCTTGAACCTGCAAGGTAAGGTCCCCAAGCAAATCCTTGTTTTTTCCGACAATTCTTGCCCATTCCTTTTCGGCCGCATCCTGACTGCGGACCGCGCCGACCTGGACGCGCCATTTTTCCGACAAGGCCCCATCGGTCAGAGCCGCCACCGCCTTGGGTTCAGGCGCGGCCTCGGCGGTCGGCTGGGGCGCGGGCGGTTCCGCAACAGGTTCGGGCTTTGGCTCGGCCGGCGGCGGGGTGATGGTCGCCACCGTATCGGTCTCGGCCAGTTTCGCTGCGCTGGCCGCGTCCTGGCTCGCCTGCTCTTGCGCTGCTTCGATCTTTTCTTCCGTCTGCTCGCTCAGCGTCGCGGGCGCTTCCGGCGCCGCAAGTCCTTCCGCCGGCAAGGGCGGGGCGGAGATCTGCGGCACGCTGGGTTTTTCCGTCTCGTTCAGTTTGTTGGTCGCCGTCACCACCGGCTCACCCGCCGGCGCGCCGCCCTGCACGGCCGGTTGCGTCGCGGGCGGCACCATCGGCTCTTCCGGCGGTGGAAGAAGCGTCTCTACCTGTTCCTGAGATCCGTTCGAGGCCCCGCCCTGAACCACGTCATAGACGGTCTTGTCCCGGTGCGGCACGGCAAGACCGCCTGGGTCCTCCGGCTTCACCTTTGCTGGGCCTTCCGGCGCCAGCAACGGCGCCGCGACTTCGGTGCCTTCCCGGATGCCCTGGTCATAGGCGTAGTAGACAAGTCCGCCCAACGCACAGACCGCGAGCACCGCCACGACAAGCGGCGCCGTCCCCAGCTTTCGCTTGGACGAACCGCCGCCCTTCCCGCCGTCTTCCAGATCGGCGAGTTCCTTTTCCAACGCATCCAGTTCCGAAGTCACCGGCCTAACTCCACCACTATCCAGGGTAACCCCAATTCCGGGGCCGCATTGTGGCCGTCAGGCGGCATGCGCCGATCGGGATTTGCCTCAGCCTTTACACGCGACTGCTTCAGTGCAGTTCTGCCCTCGGCTCCACGCCGAATACGTCCAGGCCGGACGCAATCACCGTCCGCACAGCGCCCACCAACGCCATCCTGGCCATCGTACGCGATTCGTCTCCCGGCACAACGAAGCGCAGCAGGGTATCCTCGCGGCCTTTTGTCCACAGGGCATGGAACGCCGCGGCCAGGTCGTAGAGGTAATAGGCCAGCCGATGCGGCTCGTGCGACAGCGCCGCTGCTTCGATCGTGCGCGGCCATTCGGCGAGCATTCGCATCAAGGCAACCTCGCCCTCTTCCGACAGCAGCGACAAGTCAGTACCCGCAACGGCGCCATCGGAGAAATCGACCGCCGGAAAGGCCTCATTCGCCATCTTCATGACCGAATGACAGCGGGCATGAGCGTAGTGGACATAGAAGACCGGGTTGTCGCGGGACTGCTCGGTCACCGCCGTCAGGTCGAAATCCATCTGCGCATCGTTTTTCCGGGTCAGCAGGTAGAAGCGCACGACGTCCTTGCCGACCGCATCGACCAGATCGCGCAGGGTGACGAAGGACCCCGACCGCTTGGACATCTTCACCGGCTCGCCCTTGTCCATCAGACGAACGATCTGGCACAGCTTCACGTCCAGTTCCGCCTCGTCCGCGGTGATGGCCTTTACGGCCGCCTTCATCCGCTTCACATAACCGCCATGGTCGGCGCCCCAGATATCGATCTGCGTGTTGAAACCGCGCTGGTACTTGTCCAGATGGTTCGCGATATCGGAGGCGAAATACGTCCAACTGCCGTCGGACTTCTTCAGCGGCCGGTCGACGTCGTCACCGAAATCGGTGGCCCGGAACAGGCGCTGCGGCCGCGGCTCCCAATCCTCGGGCTTCTTGCCCTTCGGCGGCTCCAGCACCCCGGTGTAGATCAGATCACGCCCTTCGAGCACGGACAGGACCTCGTCAACCTTGCCCGCTTCGACCAGCGCCCGTTCGGAGGTGAAGACGTCGTGATGCACGCCGAGCGCGGCCAGATCCTCACGGATCAGGTCCATCATGCCGTCGACGGCCGTCTGCCGTGTGATCGGCAGCCACTCCTCCTCAGGCAGTGCCAACAGCTTGTCGCCATGATCCTGCTTCAGTTTCTCGCCGACGGATTTTAGGTATTCGCCCGGATACATCCCCTCCGGGATTTCACCGATATCCTCGCCCAGCGCCTCGCGATACCGCAGGAAGCTGGACCGGCCGAGCGTATCCACCTGGGTGCCGGCATCGTTGATGTAATACTCCCGCGCGACATCGAACCCGGCCTTGGCCAGCAGCGAAGACAACGCGTCACCGATCACCGTGCCGCGGGCATGCCCGATATGAAGCGGTCCGGTCGGGTTGGCGGAGACATATTCGACATTCACCTTCTGGCCCTTGCCGATATCGGTCGAACCATAGGCCGTGCCTTGTTTCAGAATAGTGCGGATCTCATCCTGCCAGACGCTGTCCTTCAGGCGCAGGTTGATAAAGCCGGGCCCGGCGATTTCAGCGCTTGCGATCCGGGGTGAGGCAAGCAGCTTGTCGGCAATCTTCTCAGCCAGATCGCGCGGCTTCAGCCCCGCCGGCTTGGCCAGTACCATGGCCGCATTGGTTGCCGCGTCGCCATGCGACGGGTCACGCGGCGGCTCGATCCCCGCACGGTCCAGCGCCGCGTCAGCGGGAAGAACTCCATCCGCAACCAATCCGCTCAACGCGACCGACAGGTCGGCGAGCAGTTCCTTGAATACGCTCATCTATGCCTCGTTCTACAAGGGTCCTATCCGACCCGAATGCTGATTACAGGACGCCGCCGATACGCTTCCATTCCCGCCGCGCATAGCGGTCGGTCATGCCGGCGATATAGTCGGCGATGACCCGCGCGCGCTGCGGCGCGTCCATATTCTCCACCCCGACACTCCATTCCTTCGGCATCTGCCCGGGATCGTTCATGAAAATCATGAACAATCCGCGCACGGTGGCCTTGCCGGCGGCACGCGCCTCATTGACCCGCTCATTGCGATACATGCGCTCGAAAAGGAAGGATTTCAGAGTGGCCTCCTTCTTCCCCATCGCCTCGGAAAAGGCAACCATCGTATGACCCGCATCACGGACATCCTGAACGGTTTTCGGCTTCACATCTTCCAGACGAGACCGCGTTTCGCGGCCGATATCGGCAACCATCTCTCCGATCAGGCGGCGAACGGCTTCGGATATAGCCACCCGCCGATCGATCTCCCCGTGATCGTTGTGAACCTGGGCAAAGACCGCCCCCACATGCGGAACCGCGTCGGAAACCTCTGCGATACTGAACAGACCCGATCGCAGCCCGTCATCCATGTCGTGGTGGTTATAGGCCACATCGTCGGCGATGGCGGCCATCTGCGCCTCCAGCCCCGCATGGGCGGAGAGGGCCAGGTCATGACGCTTGTTGTAGGCCCGGATGGTGGGCGGCAGTTCCGCTTCGGTCTTCACCGCGCGCTTGCTGTCGCCCAGCAACGGCCCGTTATGCTTGACCAAGCCCTCGAGCGTTTCCCAAGTGAGGTTCAAGCCCTCGAAATCGGGATACCGCTTTTCCAGAAGCGTGACGACGCGCAGCGACTGATCGTTGTGGTCATACCCGCCATAGGGGTCCATCACGTCATCCAGCGCATCCTCCCCCGAATGGCCGAAGGGCGGATGCCCCAGATCATGGGACAGCGCCAGGACCTCCGTCAGATCCTCATCCAGGCGGAAGGTCCGCGCCATCGATCGCGCGATCTGGGATACTTCCAGCGAATGGGTCAGCCTAGTGCGCACATGGTCGATTTCCGGCGCCACGAAGACCTGGGTCTTATGCATCAGCCGCCGAAAGGCAGCGCAATGGATGATCCGGTCGCGGTCGCGTTGAAACGGCGTCCGTGTCGCAGACGGCGCTTCAGGGTAGAGACGGCCCCTGCTCTCCTCCCACAGGGTGGCAAAGGGCGCGCGGTCGGACGCATTCGAAACTGGTGCATTTGGCTGGGTCATAGCCGCTGACGTAACCTTTTGTGCGATTTGGCGCAACCGAGAGGCATTCGAAACCATGCCCCACCCATTGCATATTGCATGAAAGCCTTTCCGGCGGCGCAATTGACAGCGAAGCACGACTGCCTACATAACATTCTGTATAGAGGACCTGTGCGGTCCTAGTTGATGATTCTTCTGGAATTGAGAGTATGAGTACGATGAGTGCCGATCCCTTTGCGACCGAAATGACCGCCGATGAGCGCGTGCTGCATATCACCGAAGCGGCGGCGAAGCGCCTGAACGCGATGATCGAAGCGGAAGGCGGCAAGGACCTGATGCTGCGCGTCACCGTCTCGGGCGGCGGCTGCTCCGGCTTTCAGTACGGGTTTACCTTCGACGACAAGGTGACGCCTGACGACCTCACCTTCGAGCGGGACGGTGTGAAGGTCGTGACCGACGAAATGTCGATGAACCTGCTGGCGGGCTCCGAAGTCGACTATAAGGACGAGTTGGTCGGCGCCTATTTCGCGATCAACAATCCGAACGCCGCCTCCTCCTGCGGCTGCGGAACGTCTTTCGCGGTTTAGCTTTCCACGACGCGTCTCTATGATCGGGCCTGCCAGTCGGCGGGCCCTTTTTGTTTTCCGGAGCAGTGTTCATGAAGATCGCCACTTTTAACGTCAATTCGGTCAAGGCGCGGCTGGACCGCGTTTTGGAATGGCTTCAGGACGCGCAGCCGGACGTCGCGCTGCTGCAGGAATTGAAATGCGAGGAAAGCGCCTTTCCCGCGATGGAGTTCAAGGGACTGGGCTACGAAGCCGCGGTCGAGGGGCAGAAGACCTATAACGGGGTCGCGATCCTTTCCAAGCACCCGATCGAGGATGTGAAGCGCGGTTTGCCCGGCGACGATACCGATGATCACGCCCGCTATATCGAAGGCACCGTGCAGGGTATCCGCGTCGCGTCCATCTACCTGCCGAACGGCAACCCGGTGGACGGCCCGAAATTTCCTTACAAACTGGCCTGGATGGATCGCCTCGCCGCCCATGTGCGCGATACCCTGCTGCCGACGGAACAGCCCATTGTGTTGGGCGGCGATTACAACATCGTGCCGACCGACGACGACGTCTATGATCCCGACAAATGGCAGGACGATGCTTTGTGCAAACCGGAAAGCCGAGCCAAGTTCCGCACCCTGCTCAATCTAGGCCTGACCGAGGCCTGGAAGGCCCTGCATCCGAACGCCGCGCATCAGTATTCCTACTGGGACTATGTCCAGGGCCGTTGGCAGAAGGACGAGGGCCTGCGCATCGACCACTTCCTGCTGTCGCCCCAGGCTGCTGATCGGCTGGAGGAATGCGAGATCGACAAGACCCCGCGCGGCAAGGAGAAGCCCAGCGACCATACGCCGGTCTGGTGTCGTCTCAATTGATCCGAGAGGAACCGCCGTGAACACAGCTTCCAGCGCGTCACGGACCGGACATTGCCTCTGCGGCGCCGTGCGGTACCGGGTACCCTATCCTTTCACCGGCGAGATCGCCCATTGCCATTGCAGCATGTGCCGACGGGCGGCCGGCGCCGTGGCCGTCACGTGGTTCACCGTGCCGAATGATGAATTGGAAATGCTGGGCGTACCGCTTGAGGTCTACAAGTCTTCCGCCGAGGCGGAGCGCGGCTACTGCCCTACCTGTCATTCACCGATCAGTTTCTGGTCCTCGAAATTTCCGGACACCATCGACGTCACGCTGGCAACGTTGGACGATCCGTCGGAATTCGCCGCCGAGATGAACATTTGGACCGAAAGCCGCCTGCCCTGGCTGAAACTCGACAGCCATCTTCCCGACCGCGAAGGCGATCCGGACGAGGATTGAAGTCCTTCTACACAGGAAACAAGCGGCATGGGCGGCACGGCGACAGGGGTCCAGGAAACCCGAGTCAGGCCGATAAATTGCCGCCCATGCCCCCGTACCCCCCCGGTACGGTGAAGGGAACCTAATGCGAATGGATCGCAAAAGTCCATGCACGGCATGACCGGCTTTTTACATAAGGGTCAATAATGTTAACCTATATTATTGAATTCTAAATTTCGACATCCCTAACTACCGCGTCCGTGTAATTCGCCCTCTTTCGCCCTGGCCATTACCCACAGTCCAAGCGCTACGAACGCAATTCCGGCAGCCAATCCAGGACCGAATTCTTCGTCCAGCAGAATCACCCCGATGACGGCGGCCGTCGCCGGGCTGAGGGCGAGAAAGATGGTCACCCGCGTCGGCGCGGCGCGGCGCAACGCATACAGCCAGAGGAAATAACCGATCGCGCTGCTGATACCGATGAAAAGAATGGCAGCCCACCCAGCCGCGCTGATATCGGGCGGACCGGCAAAAAAGCCTTCCGCAAAGGCAGGCACGGTGAGAAACAGGACCGAGGCCAGCATGGCGAAGGCGCTGACCTGGACGGTGGGATAGCGCTGTAGATAGGGGCGATAGAAAACCGAACACAGCGCACCGGTAAAAGCACTGGCTAGGGCCAGCAGAACGCCAATCCATACTTCGCCCTCATGCCCGGCACCAAAACGCAGCACGTCGATGCCGAGTGTGAAGCCGACACCGGCCACGGTCAGTCCGACCCCCAACGTCTTCGCCCAACTCAAGCCTTCCCGTCCCAGCATGGCCGCGAGCAGCATCGTCATGAAGGGAAAGGTGGAAAACAGCAATGCGGCGGGGGCGGCAGGGATGAATAGCAGACTGGCATTCAGCAATGCGACCAGGATACCGAATTGCCCGACTCCCAACACCGCGATCGGCCCCACGTCGCGCCAGGCGAACCGGACGAGCCCTAACCGCCACGCCACCGGTGCGAGGCAGAGAAAGCCGACGACATACCGCATCAAGGCAAGGGCCGCAGGGGTGGTTTCCGTAAGCGCATAACGGCTGGCGATGATTGCCGCGCCGACCTGGAACCCGGTTCCCGCGGCCGCCCAGAGCGCCAATCGATCGGAAGACCATCGTTCCAAAGGCAACCCTTCCCCTCTCCGGTTGGTAGCCTAGTTTGCTACGCCCGGGGCCTCGTGGCGACTCCGTTGCGCAGGTTGAAGAAACTCAGCGCCCCCGGATCCGCATAGACCGGGCCCGGCGCGGCGGCGACCCAGACGTCCCGCGCGATAGGTTGGAAGTCCGCCCGGAAATGGACCGAGCTTTTGACGATAACGAGATCATAATCCGACGGTTCGGCGCCCAAGTGCCGGAACATTGACTGATCGCCCGCCTGCATGGAATTGGACATGACCGCGACATGAACGCCGTTGCAATCCAACAGGGCCATTTTGCCCATTTGGAAATTGGCGCCGCCCCACATAGGCCCTGTCCCCTTGAACACACCGTCGCCCAACGAGATCACCTTCGCTTCCACTTCGACCGGTTCGTCGCCAGGAAACAATTTGCCGCCGATCCGCGCATCGAAGATGCCTCCGACACCCACTTCGTGGGCCTTGTCCGCAGTCGCGGGATCGGTGAAGACACCGATGAGGCTGTCCTGCCGACCGGCCGCCAGCAGGGCGCGAAGCATACCGGTCGTATCGCCCGGACCGCCGCCGCCCGGATTGTCCTGGCTGTCGGCAACGACCAGCGGGCGGTCGTCGTCGGCGTTATGGCCGAGGCGCACCGCCTCATCCGGCTGATAGATCTTGCCCGCAAAATCGGCCTCGGCAGCCTGGACGGAGGCGATCATCGCATCCGCGGCCTCATCCGCCGTCCCCTGGTCTTCCGCATAGGCGACGACCGACGGTCCGCAATGATGGATATCGGCCAGCGGAAAGCCGCAAGCGAAGGAGATGGAGGTGATACCCGTCTCCAGAACCTGAAGCAGGTTCTTGCCGTAAAGCGTTTTGGCCGGATCGTGGAAAGTGCAGCCCCATTGCAGGGGAATCAGGAAATCCGCCTGACGGAATGCCTTTGCCGGCTTCTTGCCGGTCCCCAGCATGGTCAGAAGATGGCGTGCGGCACGCGCCCCCGTTTCGGCCATGTCGGTGTGCGGATAGTTGCGGTAGATATCGATGAGATCACTGTGCTCCACCATTTCCGGCGTCACATTGGCGTGTAGATCCAGGCTGATGGCGATAGGCATATCGGGGCCGACAACCTCGCGCACTCGCCGCAGCAACTCGCCCTCCCCGTCCTGAAAATGTTCACAGACCATGGCGCCGTGCAGGTCCAGATAAACAGCGTCGACCGGCAATGCCGCGCGCAATTCGTCCAGCAGCAGACCGGTGATCCGCTCATACGCATCTTCGGTTACATGCGCGCTCGGCGTGGCGGAAGCCCAGCTGAGCGGCACCATTTCGGCGCCCGCACACCGAAACACGCAGGCGGCGCCGGCGATCGGGATATGGACGCCATCGATCTCGTCCCACAGTTCTTCGCCGACCACCAGACGCGGCCAGGCATCGGCGCGCTCGAAAGCGGCGAAATCCGCCTTCACCGGCGCGAAGGTATTGGTTTCATGTTGAAATCCACCAACTGCGATACGCATCGAAAGATCCTTTGCTGAACGGTTTGAAACGCGGTGAGGTTAGGCAAACCCAGGCAAGACGCAATCCGAAACATGGGCATTGGAGGCCGTTTCGAACGCATTTCCAACGTCTTCACCGCACGACCGTGCAGCCGCCTTCGCCAAGGTCGGTTGGTGCCGGTTCGTGCTGGATGAACGCTTTGCCAAGCGGATCGGTTGCGCCACCCCTTGCGCGCCCCACAATTCTTCAGCGATCAGCAGTGGCGATCAGGCGACCATCCGTTGAAAGGCATGGAATGACCTCGTGAGGAAGGAAGGGAACAGCGGCGAGATTATGGGAACCGTTCCACCACGCCAGCCCAGCACAGGGTCAGTCGGGCGCCTTCCTCCGAGGATCATGACACGTTCAAGCCGCCACCGATGCCTTGGTCAGTTGAGCAACCAGCGCCGGAATTGCGTCCTCCGCCGATTTCAGGGAAGCCTGCAAGCGTCCATCTCCGAATTCGTCATATTCGACAGCGACGGAATAGGTCTCGGTAATGCCGATATAGGCGAAAGGTGTGCGGATTCCCGGTTCCACATGGTTCATGTGCTCAAGCCGCTGTCCCGGCTCATACCCGAAGTCGCCACGGGACGATAGGATGACCAGTTTTTTTCCCGGGCTGATCAAGGGCCAGTAAGGATCGCCGTCACGGCTTAGGTCGAAACCGAAAGTCCGCCCGACCCTTACGATATTGTCGATATAGGCTTTGAACTGCGCGGGAACTCCGAAGTTATACATCGGCACACCGACGACGATGACATCCGCGCCCAACAATTCATCGACAAGCACGTCGCTCTCCGCAAGCGTCTCGGTCATCCAGTTCTCCCGTTGGTCCACCGGCGTGAAAGCGGCGTGTATCCATGCCCCTGTGACCGGCGCAGGCGGGGACTGCCCGACATCACGGTAAATCACCGGATCGGCGGGACGGGCCGCGCGCCATGCATCAACAAATAGGGCACTGAGGCGTCTGCTGTGGGACCCGAAACGGGTTTCGTCCGACCGACCCGGCCGGGCGCTCGCATCAATGTGCAAGAGTGTGGTCATTCCATTTCTCCTATCCGTGTTGGTTGGTCTCTTCGGACAAGCCCAATAAGGGCACCAACCGCTACACCGACAAAGGAGAAGTTCTAATTTATAAATAAGTTTAACTCATGTATATTGCCTAAAATAGACCATGTTATGCCGAATTGGTTTAGTTTTCTGCAGAGTGAACCATGCTCCAAACCTTACCGTCCCTCGCCTCTCTTCGGGCTTTCGAGGCCGCTGCCCGCCACGGCAGCTTCAAGGCGGCGGCCGAGGAATTGTCGGTTACGCCCACAGCGGTCTCGCACCACGTCAGAGGCCTTGAGGAGGCGTTTGAGGTGCAACTGTTCCGACGGTCGCCCCGGGCGGTGCACCTGACGGAGAGCGGCCAACAATTGGCGGATCGGCTCGCCGTCGCCTTTACCGAGATCCAGGATGCCGTGCGGGAGTTGCGCGCGACTGAGCACGAATTGACGGTCACGACGACACCCGCCTTTGCCGCACTGTGGTTGGTTCCCAGACTGGAAGCCTTTCAGAACGCGAATCCCGGCATATCCCTGCGCCTTGATACCGGGACAGATGTCGTGGACCTGACGCGGGACCGACGCGTCGATCTGGCCATCCGTTATGGCGCCGAAGACGGTCCGCTCGTCCACAAAACCCTGCCGAGAGAGCAGTTCGGGCTTTATGGCACACCCGACTATCTTGCCCGGATCAAGGGGCAGTTGGACGAGGCAACGATCTTGAGCACACGTTGGCGTCATTCCGGGCTGTCGCCGGTAACGACCGAAGCCTGGCTCACGGCGTCCGGCATCCACGCCAAGCCCGGCAGCCGGCGCCTTGATCAGGAACATCACGTCGTCCAGTGCGCCCTTGCCGGCCAGGGTCTGGCTCTCCTCAGCCAAATTCTCGCATCCGACCTATGCTCCAGGGGGTTGCTCGCCCCCTTCCGGCCGGAAACCCACCTACCCGGTTTCTCCTATAGTGTCCTTTGCCTGCCGGAACGGCGCCGCGTTCGGAAAATTGCGCGCTTCGTCGAATGGCTGCAGCATGAGGTTTCCGACTGAGACATGCTGACCGACCACCGGACGGCAGAGAGGCTACCCCGAGGCTCGTCACCGCCCAGGCACGCACGGCGAGGAACGCGATCAACGCCATGACTGATTACGACGAGCAAAAACAGTCATTTGAGGTAAAGGGCTGGTGCCGCTTTCCTTTCGACAAAGCCTTGGCCGAATGGGTCGGCGGCGCCCTGCCCCATGCCCGCGCAACAATGACCGACCCAGCCTTCGCGTCATGGTATCGCTATCAGGACACTTGGTTTGCCGGGGTCAACGCACTCCCTAATGACGGCACTGGTGCGGTACCGGGCGGACCGCCGCTCTCCGGTCAAGCCGTCGACTTCATCCGGTCGGCCCTGAACCTTCCTGAGATTGGCATGACGCTGCCATGGGACCGCGCCCAAGTCTCCGTCTGCTTTCCCGGTTACCCGAAACGCATGGCAGGTGAGTCCGACGCGGTTTTCAATTTCCGCGTGAAGCGCGATGCGGCGCATGTCGATGGGTTGTTGCGCGAAGGGCCGGACCGACGCCGGCGGCTCAAGGAATATCATGCGTTTATTCTGGGCATTCCGATGGTTGATTTTTCAACCGATGCAGCGCCCTTCGCCCTCTGGGAGGGATCGCATCTAATTGTCCGAAACTGGTTCCGCGAGACTTTTTCTGCGGTTCCCGTCGCGCAATGGGGGGAGGTCGACATTACCGAAGGGTATCAACGCATCCGGCGCCACGTTTTCGATACCTGCCGACGCATCACACTCCATGCAAGGCCGGGAGAGGTTTATCTCGCCCATCGTCACGCGCTGCACGGTATGGCGCCTTGGGCAAATACGGCGACAGCCGGCCCGGACGGACGAATGATCGCCTATTTTCGCCCCGCCATACCGGACAGAACGCTTTGGCTGAACGCCGCCTGACCCTTTCGGGGGCTGACTTTACTTCGGATTGTCCAACGGCACGGTCTTGCGGTATCGCAGGCGCCGGAGATGCTGAATGCTCCAATACCCGCCCAGCCAGATACTGCCGATCGGCCAAAACGCGATCAGAACAGATGCGATCATTTCCTTCCCATTGAACGACAGACCTTCCTCCAGAATGGACAGGAAAGCCCAATCGGGAAGCATGAAGAGGCCATTCGCAACAGAGAGCAGGGAAACAGCGAGACCTACGACCATATTAGCCCAAAGCAGCCACTGCCCCTGTCCAAGCCACGCCAGATAGCGGCCGAAATAGTGGCTCGCGATGCCGCATAGAAAGATGACAAACGATCCCAGACTTCCGAATTCCGGAAGGATTGCACTTTCCATCTCGCATTGCCTTTCGGGTCAAGCCATGACCTTAGCGCAATCCTGCCTTGGGACAACGCAGGCTTTCGCCTGTTGCCCTCGTGAGAAAATTGGCCTAAACGACCGCCCCTAATGGGGATTGAGACCGGCCACGCGGCGTCGGATTACAATAACGCCGCTCTGACAGGCCCCTCCCCGCCGATTTATCGCGATCATTGTTCATACCCGCCGCCGACCCCGCGGCAGGACTGGAGTATTTGAGATGCCCAATCGCTCGTCCTTTGTGACAGACTTTCCGGCCGTCAAACTAACACACGGCCCGACGCCCTTCGAATACCTGCCAAACCTGACCCGCCATCTCGACGGCCCGAAAATTTTCGTCAAACGCGACGATTGCACAGGCCTCGCCATGGGCGGAAACAAGGCCCGTCAGCTGGAATACTATTTCGGCGAGGCGCGCGTGAAGAATTGCGATACCGTCCTGATCACCGGCGCGGTCCAATCGAACTTCCTGCGCATGACCGCGGCAGCCGCCGCCAAGCTCGGCATGGACTGCGAAATCCAGCACGAGGATCGCGTTAAATCCACTGACGACCATTACAAGAATTCCGGCAACGTACTGTTGGACAAGATTCTGGGCGCCAAGATCCATACCTATCCGAAGGGCGAAGACGAAGCCGGCGCCGACGCCGCCCTGGAAAAGCGCGCGGCGAAACTGCGCAAGGAGGGCAAGTCGCCCTATGTCATCCATCTGGGCCCGGATCATAAGCCGCTCGGTGCGCTCGGCTATATCGACTGCGCGCAAGAGATCCTGGACAATGCCCGCGACGCAAAGGTTCAACTGGACGCGATCGTCGTGCCGTCCGGCAGCGCGGCCACCCATGCTGGTCTGCTGGCCGGCCTACGCCTGATCGGCAGTTCCATGCCCGTACTCGGCGTTTGCGTGCGCCGGGATGCCAAACAGCAGACCGAACGCGTCGCCAAGCGGACGCAGGAAGTATTCGACATGCTCTATTGCGGCAAGAAGGTCGCGAAGTCCGATGTCGACCTCACGGACGCCGTATTGGCGCCCGGCTACGGCAAGTTCGGCAAGGAAGTGAAGGAAGCGATCCAACTCGCTGCGCGCCTCGAGGGCCTGCTCGTCGATCCGGTCTATAGCGGCAAGACGCTTGCGGGACTGATCCACGCCATCCGTAAAGGTGCCTACAAGAAAGGGCAGTCCGTCTGCTTCGTGCATACCGGCGGCACGCCGGCAATCTGGGCTTACGAAAAGCAGTTGTCCGCCTGATTGCGCTTGGCAGGACTAAAGCGTCTTGTAAATCAACGGCACGTTCAGGGCTCCGCATTTCACTTCGAGGCAGGCATGTATCGCGCCCAGCAATTCGTACAGCGTGGCAGGCGTCTCCTTATCCAAGAATCCAGCGCCTTTCAGCGCCTTCTGAAAACGACTGCGCGCGCCGGGGAACCTCTCGATAGCGGCCTCCAGTTGGATCTCCGCTTCGCGAGTCCTTCCATTGGATGCTAACGCCACCGCCAATGTGTGATGAAATAGGGCGGCATGTCTGGGAACGGTGGAGACTCGCGCCTGCTCCTTGAACGCCTGTTGGGCGATTACCAACGCCAGTTCGGTATCGCGTATTTCGTCCGGCCCGGTTGATAACAGCCAACTGTATCGGCGCAGCAGGCCAGCGTTCGGTTTTCCACCGAGACCCAGCGCCTTTTCGTAGCTGGTGAGTGCTGCCTCAAAATCGTCATCCGCGCCGAATTGAACCGCCCGGTTGTGGTAGAAAAGCCCCATCAACGCATGTCCAACCGGATCATTCGGCGCCAACGCGATTAACTTGCCGGCATCCGCCATGGCCGTCTCGAAATCTCCAATCGCTCCGCTTGCCACACCGTGTAAATAGAGCGCTTGCGCATGTACCGGATTCATTTCCAACACATCGGAGGCCAACTGCCGCGCCAGAGCAAAACTCTCGAACTCCCAGGCCAGAGCGCCCAAGCCCAGACTACTCTCGATCTTGGCCGCCTCGCTTTCAAAACGCCCCACCTTGTAGAAATCGGAGCGCGCGGCATCGAACAATCCTGCGGCCATTTCGGCCCAACCGCGCACGGAGATGGCCAGCCACTTATCTGAACAGGCCGCCGCCGGTGCATCATGGGAAAGGCCCGCATCGGCGCATTGATCGAGCATATCCGATTGCGCAAGTGCCGACACACCGGCGAAGAGTAAGACCGTCGACAAGGCGATACCCAACAGAAGGGAATGAAGCGCCACCACGTATTTCCGAGCCTCTGCGAGCATTCAGTGACTGCCGGCAATATAGTACGTAATCGGCATGTTGACCTCATTTCGTTTCCCCAGAACCTGTCGCTGAAATGAACAATTTTGCGCCGGCTCCCATGTCAGCATGTCATGTGGCACAGTCATCCCCACGGCCGGACCAAAGGGTCGATTATGACCACACGACCAACCAGGAGGATTACCTTGAAGACTCTAACGACGCAGGGTGTCGCCATTCCCCGTTTGGGACTAGGCACGTTCGGAATGGAGGGGGCGTTAGCCCAGAAAGCGGTGGAACGCGCAATCGACGCCGGCTATCGGCATATCGACACCGCCGCCATGTATGCGAATGAGGACGCCGTCGGCGCCGGCATCGCCGCTTCCGGCATCGCACGGAAGGACATCTTCGTCACAACCAAGGTCTGGCATGACAGTTTGGCACCCGACGCGGTCCGACGCTCGTTCGATACAAGCCTGACCAAGCTTGGTCTGGATCATGTCGATCTGTTTCTCGTCCATTGGCCGACACCGGACATGGACCTGGCCGCGACCTTGGAAGTACTGATCGACTTGAAAGAAAGCGGCCTGACCCGCGCCATCGGCGTCTGCAATTTCCCGCAAGTTCTGCTGCGAAAAGCGGTTGAAGAGGTCTGCGCCCCGATCGCGGTGAATCAGGTGGAGTATCACCCCTTTCTGTCACAGGATACATTGCTCGGCTACATGCAGCCCCGGGGCATCGCCCTGACCGCCTATTCCCCCGTTGCCAAGGGAACGACTTCGGAAGATCCGGTCCTGTCGGCCATCGGCCGGAAGCAGGGCGTGGACGGGGCACAGATTGCGCTGGCCTGGCTGTTGGATCAGGACGGCGTGATCGCCATCCCAAAAGCGGCCAGCCGGGAAAACCAGAAAGCCAACCTGAGGGCAATGGACGTCGTGCTTGACGAGGAAGACCGTGCGGCCATCGCGGCGCTTCCAAAAAACAAAAGGTTCGTGAACCCGGGCTTCGCACCGGATTGGGATGCGGAATAGGAAGGTAATAACCGCGATTTTCACAGGCTTGCATCGGCCTTCCAAAATTTATGCTGCGGCGCACAATTACCATTGAATTTCTAGTGCGTCGCACAATATACTCGTCTCATTGAGGAAATAGGATAAACATTGCCCGTCTTTATTGAGCGAAACTTGCCTTGGAGTATAAAATGACCGTGTTTTCGAAATCCTCCCTTGCTGCCGCTGCAATTGCAGCCCTTCCGATTCTCGCAAGTCTTCCTGTGACTGCCGCCTGGGCCGATGAGGTTCGCCTCGACAAACCGGCAACCGGCGCCACCTTGCATGGCAATGATGTCGACATGTCCGTCTATTTCACCGAAAACGAGACCGGCGACTACGTTCTTGTCGCGACCTATCTGGGCA